>NZ_JAXOJP010000011.1:0-137374 GCF_036663795.1 Parasphingomonas halimpatiens | reverse complement strand
ATCTTCACCCTATGCTATCGCCGCCACGTTCTGGCGCAGGTCGACCTGCGCCAGAACATCGTTCAACCTGTTCACCATGTCCCCGAACACCTGTCCACCTTGTCTCCGGTCTAAACAAAGGGGAGGGGCTTGAGAAAGCCAATTTCACGGGGATTTGGTTCAGAGCCCGGCGATCATCGCGCGCACATCGACCTGCGCCTTCAACCGCGCGGCGAGCAGCGCGGTCCCGCTGATCTTGCGCTGGACGAACAGCAGGTCGACTGGCGGGATGTGCCAGCTCGCCCGGTCGGCGGCGATCTCGAAGCCCTGTTCGCGCAGTACCCCGACGAACACGCGGTCGCCGAAGTCGAACGGGCCGGGGCGCTGGAGTTCGCCGATGATCACGTCGATCATCGCGTCGATCTTCGCCCGGTGACGCCCGACGACGCCTTCGCCGATGAACCCCGCCGCCTGCGCCGCCGCGCGCACCTCGTCACGGTCCCCGGCCAGCGCGGCGCGGATCAGGCGGCGATACCCCTCGCTCGTCGCAGGATCGATCGCGCGCACCGCGCCGAAGTCGAGCAGCACCAGCCGCCCGGTGTCGGGCTGATAGCGGAAATTGCCAAAATTCGGGTCGGTCTGCATCCAGCCGAAGCTGAACAGCTCACGCAGCACGAGCGTGACAAGTATCTGCATTACCGCGTTTCGTGTCGCCTGCGGGGCGGATTCGAGACGCTCGATCGGGTCGCCCGCGACGAAGCTCATCGCCAGGATATTGTCAGTGGTCATCGCCGGCTCGAGCACTGGCACGACCAGACCGGGCGTATCGGCGACGAGCGCGCCGAAGCGGGTCATCTGCTCCCCCTCGCGGGCATAATCGGCCTCCTCGCGCAGCTGCCGCTTGGCCTCCGCAAGCAGCGGCGCGATATCGAGTTCGCGCGGCAGCAGGCCCGACAAGCGCAACAGGCTCGCGACATTGTCGACATCGGCGTCGATGGACTCGCGCACCCCGGGATACTGCACCTTGATCGCCAGCTCGCGCCCGTCGCGCGTCCGCGCACGGTGGACCTGGCCGATCGAGGCGGCGGCGATCGGTCGCGCGTCGAACGCCGACAGTTTCGTCCGCCAGTCGGCACCCCATTCGCGCACCAGCACCTGCTCGAGCTGCGCGGGGGGCATGTGATGCGCATCCTCGCGCAGCCGGCCCATGATCTCGCTCAGCTCGGCGGGGAGGAAATCGCCCGCGTCCATCGAGATCATCTGGCCGAGCTTCATCGCCGCGCCGCGCAGGTGCGACAGCCGCTCGGTGACGCGCGCGACATTGCCCGGCGTCAGCATCATGTCGCGCAGCCTCGGCCGCTCGCCCGCGACGATCCGCCGCCCGGCCTCGGCGACCATCCCGCCCGCCACACCGCCGGCGATCCGCCCGAACTGGCCGAAGCGCGCCAGCCGCCCGCTCGGCACGGCGCGGCCGCGCGGACGACCCTCGTCGCTCACCAGCCGGTGCTTCCGGGCACGCTCTTGAAGGGCCCGGCAAGATCCGCGGTGATCCAGCCGCCATAGAAGCCGCCCGGCTGCGGTCTCACCGTCTCGCCATCGACGCTGCAAAGGTCGAACGGTGCGGCGTAGAAGGCGACATGGTCGCGCAGCAGGGCGAAGGCGCGCGTCGGCTCGGCATAGCTCCACGCAACCTTGCGCAGTTCGACATCGCCGACCACCACGTCCCAATAGCTCGCCCGACCCTTCCACTCGCACCAGGACGATCCGCTCGCCGCACGCAGCACGCCCGGCGCGATGTCGGCGGGTGGGATGTAGTAGCTCGGCGGATGGCTGGTCTCGAGCGTGCGGATCGCGGCGACGCTGTCGGCCACGACCACGCCGCGATGCTCGATGCGGATTCGTGCGGTGCAGCGCTCGGCGATGGCGGGGCGGGGATAGGCCCACACGCTTTGCTGCCCCGGCAGCACGGGGTCGGGCACCGGCCTCATCGCGCCAGCCGCCGGGCGCGACGTTGCAATGCGGGCCGCACACGCAGGAAGCCGCGATAGATCGCCTCCATCACGAACAGCACCCCGGGCACGCGCGCGACCAGGCCGAGCGGGCGCAGCAACGGGATCGCCCGCCACATCGCCGCGAACGCCGCCGCGCCCGACTGCAGGCGACCGTCCTCGCGGGCATGGAAGCGTGCGAGCAGTTCGGCACGGTCGATCGGGCACGCCGATGGCGCCGCGCTGCTGGCATCGACGAAGGTGATCGCACCGCGCCGGTCGAGCCGCCGCATCAGCGCGATCTCGCGTTCGCACAGCGGGCAGGCGCCGTCATGCCAGACGATGAGTTCGGTCATGGGCGCGATATAGGAAGCGCCCTTCCGCGCCGCATCCCGCCCTAACGGGGTAGCCCGGGCGCCTAGACGCTCAATGCCCGCCGCCGCGCACCGCCCCCAGCCCCGTCTCGGCGCGCACGCGCTGCGCGAGATAGCCCGCGCGATCGACCCCGGCGCGGGGCGAGCGATCGAGCACCGACACCAGCCAGATCGTCGCGAAGGCGACCGGCATCGAGAAGATCGCCGGCGACGACCAGGGGAAAGGTGCGACCTTGTAGCCGAGGATCGCCACCCACACCGCCGGCGACAGCACCGTCATCACCAGCGCCAGCACCAGCCCGAGGCATCCGCCGGCGACGATCCCGCGCGTCGTCGCGCCTTTCCACAGCAGGGAAAGCAGCAGCACCGGGAAGTTGCTCGATGCCGCCACGGCAAAGGCCAGGCTGACCATGAAGGCGACATTCTGCTTCTCGAACAATATGCCGAGCAGGATCGCGATCGCCGCCAGCACCAGCACCGTCCAGCGCGACACGCGCAGCTCGGCCGCCGAATCCGCCGCGCCGTGGCGCAGCACCGTCGCATAGAGATCGTGCGACACCGCCGACGCTCCCGACAATGTCAGACCGGCGACCACCGCGAGGATCGTCGCAAAGGCGACCGCCGAGATGAAGCCGAGAAAGACATTGCCGCCGACCGCATGCGCGAGATGGATCGCCGCCATGTTGCCGCCGCCGAGCAGCGTCCCGGCGCCGTCGACATAATGGCTGTCGGTCGCCACCAGCACGATCGCGCCGAAGCCGATGATGAAGGTCAGCAGGTAGAAATAGCCGATCCACCCTGTCGCCCACAGCACCGATCGCCGCGCCTGGTGCATGTCGGGCACGGTGAAGAAACGCATCAGGATGTGCGGCAGCCCGGCAGTGCCGAACATCAGCGCCATGCCGAACGAGATCGCCGAAACGGGATCCTTGATGAAATTGCCCGGCCCCATGATCGAGTGCCCGGCCTTCGCCGCGTCCGCCGCCGTGGCGCCGCCCGCCGCCGCGAGGTCGGTCTTCACCTGCACGGCGCGCGCGAACAGCGCCTCGGGCGAGAAGCCGAACTGTGCCATCACCATCACCGCCATGAAGGTCGCGCTGCCGAGCAGCAGCACCGCTTTGATGATCTGCACCCAGGTCGTCGCGGTCATCCCGCCGAACAGCACGTAGAGCGTCATCAGCACCCCGACGATCACCACGGCATATTCGTAGCGCAGCCCGAACAGCAATTTGATCAGCTGCCCCGCGCCGACCATCTGCGCGGTGAGGTAGAACAGCACCACGACCAAAGTGCTCAGCGCCGCGAACAGCCGCACCGGCGCCTGGGCGAAGCGGAACGAGGCGACGTCGGCAAAGGTGAAGCGGCCGAGATTGCGCAGCCGCTCGGCCATCAGGAACATGATGATCGGCCAGCCGACGAGGAAGCCGATCGCGTAGATCAGCCCGTCATAGCCATCCTTGAAGATCTGCGCCGAGATGCCGAGGAACGACGCCGCGGACATATAGTCGCCGGCAATGGCGAGCCCGTTCTGGAAGCCGGTGATGCTGCCGCCGGCATTGTAGAAATGGGCCGCCGTCCGCGTCCGCCGCGCCGCCCAGCGCGTGATCCCGAGCGTCAGCACCGCGAAGGCGGCGAACATCGCGATCGCGGTCCAGTTGGTCGGCTGTTGCACGCTGACGCCGGCGGGATGAGCGAAGGCGGGCGCGGCGGCGAGCAGCGCGACGATCGGCGCCAGGCGCCACAGGAGACGGCTCATGCGGCGTCGCCCGCGACGAGATCGGCCATCAGCGCGTCGAACTCGGTATTGGCGCGGTGGACGTAGAGCCCGGTCAGCGCGATCGCCAGCAGGATGATGCCGAAGCCGATGACGATCCCGAGCGAGGTCACGCCCCCGGCGACCGGCCGCGCGAGGAACGCCTTGTCGAAGGCGATCAGCAGGATGTAGCCGAAATAGGCGGCGAGCATGATCGCGGTCAGCAGCCAGGCGAAGCGCCCGCGCCGACGCATCAACACCTGATAACGCGGGTCCGCCGCGATCCGCGCAATGTCATCGACCGCCATCTGTCCTCCCCTGCGCCGCCGTTTCGCGGCGTGCCGGGGGATCATGGGTCAAGGCGGCAAGGCGCGCAAGCGGCGCGGCGCCGCTTAGTGCGGTCGCCGGCTGCGGTGACGGCGTAGGTGCCATGCCCCTCGATCACGAGGCCGTCGCGGAAACGCAGCACTTCGGCGCGCGCCTCGCCGCGTTCGTTGCGGAAGGCGATGACGAGGCTGTCGACGCCGGCACAGACCGACAGCAAGTGGAATTCGGGGCGTGGCGTGCGGTCGACCGCGGCGCTCCAGTAACGGCGCAACGCGTCCTTGCCGCGGATGTTGCCCCGGCTGCCCGCGACCACCCTTGCGGCAAGCGGCGAGGTGAAGACGACGTTATCGTCGAAATGGACGAGCACCGCCTCGATGTCGCCGGCATTCCACGCGGCGGCCCATGAGCGGGCATAGGCCAAGGCATCGAACCCGAGATCCGCCATGATTCCCCTCCCTGACGACGTGCCACGCTTAGCGCGTGCAACGGAAAGTTGGAATCCGGCTATTCTTGATCAGACCCGCGACCACGAAGAAACCAGGGCGTGAACCCACAGGCAAGAGCCGCCAGGTAGAACCCGGCGCGCCTTCCAGCGATTTCCTCTTGCACCTGCCCCTGGGGCAGGCCCGATAGCGCGAATCGTTCGATGAAGGGCTGCACCTTGGCGAAGACTGGACCCAATCTCCGTTCTGCTGAAGCAGCTCGCCGGTTCGGTGTGAGCGGCAAGGCCTTGCGGCTGTACGAGGCGATGGGCTTGATCAGGGCCGAGCGAACGGCGGCTGGCTGGCGGGTCTACGGCCCCGCGCAGATCAGCCGCCTGCACCAAATCATCGCCCTCAAGAGCTTCGGCTTTCCGCTCAGCCGGATCGCCGAGCTTCTGTCGGGCGGTCTCCCTGATCTGGCGACGTTCCTGGAACTGCACGAACAGGTGCTGCGCCAGGAAGCCGAGCGGGTCGGCGAGGCGCTTCGGCTGCTTTCGGCGGCACGGGCCAAGCTCGCCAGCCAAGGCGGCCTTTCCCCGGACGACCTTATGGACCTCACCAGGGAAACCACCATGACCGACAAGCGCACGAACGATTTGAGCGCCGCCTATGAAGCTGTCGCCGCCAGGCACTTTTCTCCCGCCGACCAGCAGACGCTGAGCGCCAATGGCTATGGCGGGATGGACAAGCCGGATTCCGCATGGGGCGCACTGCATGACGAGGCCGCAAAGCTGATGCAGGCCGGCGACCCTTGCTCGGCGGAAGCGATGGACCTTGCGCGGCGCTGGATGGGCAAGGTGTTCGAAGCGACCGGCGGCGATCCGGCGCTGACCCGGAAGATGAAAGCCGTGGCGCGCGAGACGCACGAACAGCCCGCTTTTGCGGCGGAGTCGAGTTCGTCGAACGACCTGATGGATTTCGTCGCGCAAGCTTATGGCGCAGCGATCGCGGCCGGCATCATGCCCAAGCCCGACATGGACTGATGCCTAGTACCGCATCTCACGGGATTGGCACCTTTCGCCCCTCCCCTTCAGGGGAGGGGTTGGGGTGGAGCTTCTCCCCGAGCGCCGCACTTACGGCACGGCCCCACCCCCAACCCCTCCCCTGAAGGGCAGGGGCTTGAGAGAGCCATACTCGCGGGGATTTGGTATAAGGCTTCCATGTCGACGCCGTCTTTTTCAGCCTCGACATGAGCCGCCGCAACGCCGCTCAGGCCAGCGCCATGCTTCCGGTATCGATGAAGCGCTGGTGCCATGACAGCGCCTCGCCGGGGAGCGAGGGCGATTGCTGGCCATAGGCGCCGGCGCGCGCGCGGGCATAATAATCCGCCAGCATCGGGCGATAGGCCGGATGCGCGCAGCGCTCGATGATCAGCGTGGCACGCTGCTTGGGGCTCAGCCCGCGCAGATCGGCCAGCCCCTGTTCGGTGACGATCACCTGCACGTCCTGTGTGATATGGTCGACATGGCTCGCCTGCGGCACGATCGCCGAGATCTTGCCGCCCTTGGCGGTCGAGGGCGTCATGAAGATCGAGACATAGGCGTTGCGCGCGAAATCGCCCGAGCCGCCGATGCCGTTCTGGATGCGCGACCCCATGACGTGCGTCGAATTGACGTTGCCATAGATATCGGCCTCGATCAGCCCGTTCATCGCGATGCAGCCGAGCCGGCGGATCAGTTCGGGATGGTTGCTGATCTCCTGCGGGCGCAGGATCATGCGGTCGCGGTAGCGCCCCATATCGGCATTGATCCGCAGCGCCGCCTCGGGGCTGAGCGAGAAGGCGGTGGCCGAGGCCATGCGCAGCTTGCCGCTGTCGAGCAGGTCGAGCATCCCGTCCTGGATGACCTCGGTGAAGGCGGTGAGGTTGGAGAAGCGGCTGTCGACGAGCCCGGTCAGCACCGCATTGGCGATGTTGCCGACCCCCGACTGGATCGGCAGCAGCGATTCGGGCAACCGCCCGCGCGCCACTTCATGCGCGAGGAAGTCGAGCAGATGATAGGCGATCGCCTGCGCCGCTTCGTCCGGCGCACTGAAGGGCAGGTTGCGATCGGGCGAGTCGGTCTCGACGATCGCGATGACCTTGGCCGGATCGCAGGCAAGATAGGGCGTGCCGATCCGGTCGTCGGCGCGCACCAGCGGGATCGGCACGCGATCCGGCGGCAGCCGCGTGCCATAATAGATGTCGTGCATCCCCTCCAGCGCGGGGTTCTGCCAGCGATTGACCTCGAGGATGACGCGGTCGGCGCGGTCGAGCCAGGTCTTGTTGTTGCCGACCGAGGAGGAGGGGATCAGCGAGCCGTCGGCGCGGATGCCGGTCACTTCGATCAGCGCGACGTCGAGCGGCCCGAGAAAACCCTGCCACGCCATCGGCGCGACCTGGCTGAGATGCATGTCGAAATATTCCATCTCGCCGCGATTGATCTTCTCGCGCGCGATCGGGTCGGAATTATAGGGCAGGCGAAACTCGATGCCGTCGGCCCTGGCGAGCGCGCCGTCGAGCTCGGGCCCGGTCGAGGCGCCGGTCCAGACGCGGATCCGGAACGGGCGGCCGGCGGCATGTTCCGCCTCGATCTGCGCCGCCAGCGCGATCGGCACCGCCTTGGGATAACCCGAGCCGGTGAAGCCGCTCATCCCGATCGTCTCGCCGTCGCCGATCAGCGCCGCGGCGGCCTCGGCATGCATGATCTTCGCGCGTAACGCCGCGCAGGCGATCCGGTCGGTCATCATGGTGTCCGCCTTCGCTGATAACGGGGGGCAGCAAAAACGATCTGTACGCTCCGCGGCGCCGATCAGGAAGCGACGATCACGGTTTGCGCGATTTGCATTTGCGCGGCCGCGCGGCGCACAAGGCCGGCGCCAGACGCAGGGAGGCGTGATGTCGCGGTTGATCCTGTTCAACAAACCCTATGGCGTGCTGTGCCAGTTCACCGATGCCGGCACGGGATCGGCGCGGCCGACGCTGTCGGGGTTCATCGACCTGCCCGGCGTCTATCCGGCGGGCCGGCTGGACCTCGATAGCGAGGGGTTGTTGCTGCTGACCGATGACGGACGATTGCAGGCGCGGATTGCCGATCCGAAATTCAAGATGCCGAAAACCTATCTCGTCCAGGTCGAGGGCGATCCGGGCACCGAACAGCTCGACCCGCTCCGGCGCGGGGTGCGGCTGAAGGACGGCATGACCTTGCCCGCCGAGGTCGAGCGGATCGACCCGCCGGCACTGTGGCCGCGCGATCCGCCGGTGCGTTTCCGCAAGACCGTGCCCGATTGCTGGCTCCGCCTGACGATCCGCGAGGGCCGCAACCGCCAGGTGCGCCGGATGACGGCGGCGGTCGGCCTGCCGACACTGCGGCTGGTGCGCTGGCGGATCGGCGACTGGACGCTCGACGGGGTTGAGCCCGGTGCGTGGCGCGATGCGGCGGATGTCGCGCGCGCCGGAGGCAAGAGTCCCCGGTGAGCCGTCTGGCCCGGTCGCCTTACGCCTTCACCGCCGTCACGAAATAATCGAGCGTCATGTCGTCCGACATGACGAAGCCCCGCGCTGGGGAAAGCGACAGGCCGCGTGTGTCGGTGACCTTGAGCCCGGCATCCTCGATCAGCTCGGTCAGTTCGGCCGGACGCAGGAATTTCTCCCAGTCGTGCGTGCCGCGCGGAATGCGGCCGGTGCCTTCGCCGATCGTGATCAGCGCGAGACGCGACAGCGCGGTGCGGTTGGGGGTAGAGAGGATCAGCAGCCCGCCCGGCGCCAGCGCAGCGGCGAGCCCGGCGACGAACGCGGCGGGGGTCGCGACATGCTCGATCACCTCGAGGCTAGTGACGAGGTCGAAGGTCTCGCCGGCCAGCGCCTCGATCCCACCGGTGCGATAGTCGATCTTCAGACCCGACAGTGCGGCATGGGCGAGCGCGGCGGCGATGTTCTCGGCCGCCGCGTCTATCCCCGTCACCGCCGCGCCGAGCCGGGCGAGCGGTTCGCACAACAGGCCGGCACCGCACCCGACATCGAGCGCGCGCTTGCCGGTGAGCGGGGTGAAGCTGGCGCCGTCGCCCTGCCAATGGGCATCGACCCGCTCGCGCAGATAACCGAGCCGCGCGGGGTTGAGCTTGTGCAGCATCGCCGAGCTGCCCTTCGGGTCCCACCATTCCGCCGCCATCGCGCCGAAATGCGCGGCTTCGTTCGGGTCGATCGTCGAGGGCGCGGTGATTTGCATGGCTTATCCTACCAACCGATCGTCTGGCGCCCAAGCGGAATGCGCCGCCGCGCCTGGGCATCGATAGATTTGCTTGGCGCGCGGCGAAGCGGCGATTGCTTGCCATCGCCCAAGCGCGTTTCTATCAGGCGCGCTCTTCGCAACAGGGGGCGCCACAGCGGCCATGGCACGTATCGTGATGAAGTTCGGCGGCACGTCGATGGCCGGGATCGAGCGCATCCGCAGCGTCGCCGCGCGCGTCAAGCGCGAGGTCGAGGCCGGCAACCAGGTCGCCGTGGTGGTTTCGGCGATGGCCGGCGAGACCGACCGGCTGGTCGGTTTCTGCCGTGAGGCCTCGTCGCTCTACGATCCGCGCGAATATGACGTGGTCGTCTCGGCCGGCGAGCAGATCACCTCGGGTCTGCTGGCGATCGCGCTGCAGGCGGCGGGCGTGAAGGCGCGCAGCTGGATGGGCTGGCAGCTGCCGATCGCGACCAGTTCGACGCATGCCTCGGCGCGGATCGAGGATATCGACACCGCCGCGCTCGAGGCGGCGCTGGCGAGCGGCGAGGTCGCGGTGATCCCCGGCTTCCAGGGCGTCGCCGATGGCGAACGCGTCACGACGCTGGGCCGCGGCGGCTCCGACACCTCGGCGGTGGCGATCGCGGCGGCGATGAAGGCCGATCGCTGCGACATCTATACCGATGTCGATGGCGTCTATACCACCGACCCGCGCATCGTGCCGCGCGCGCGCAAGCTCAAAAAGGTTACGTACGAAGAGATGCTCGAACTGGCGAGCGTCGGTGCCAAAGTGCTGCAGACCCGCTCGGTCGGGCTGGCGATGAAGGAAAAGGTCCGCGTCCAGGTGCTGTCGAGTTTCGTCGACGGCGACGCGGCGGACACGCTGCCCGGGACGATGATCGTGGGCGAGGAGGAAATCGACGACATGGAACGCCAGCTCATTACCGGTATCGCGCACGACAAGAACGAGGCCAAGATCACGCTGACCAACGTGCCCGACCGGCCCGGCGCGGTGGCGTCGATCTTCACCCCGCTGGCCGATGCGGCGATCAACGTCGACATGATCGTGCAGAACATCGCGCACTCGACCGGCTCGACCGACGTGACCTTCACCGTGCCCGCCGCCGACCTGGCGCGCAGCCTTGAGGTGCTCGGCAGCGCGCGCGAGACGATCGGCTTTAGCGAATTGATCCACGACACGCGCGTCGCCAAGATCTCGGTCGTCGGCGTGGGCATGCGCAGCCATGCCGGCGTCGCCGCGCTGATGTTCAAGACGCTCGGCGATCGCGGCATCAACGTCCAGGCGATCACCACCAGCGAGATCAAGGTCAGCGTGCTGATCGAGGAGGATTATACCGAGCTCGCGGTGCGCGTGCTGCACACCGCCTACGGGCTCGACGCGGAGGAAGTGGCGGCCTGACCTGAAGTCCCTCTCCTTTTTGGGAGAGGGAGCGCCGAAAGCGTTGAGGACGTGACGGCCTGGACGGCCGAGCGATCAGGTCGGATCGGGGCCGCTGAACAGCGCGCCAACTTCGCGCCTTTCCTGGTCAGTCAATTCCGGCCGCCACACATCGAAGATCAGGACGACGCGATCGCGGTCGCTGTCGTTCCAGGCCTCGTGCTCGATCGTGTCGTCGAAGATCAGCAGCTTGCCCGGCTCCCATTCGCGGACTTCGTTACCGACCCGGAAGCCGCAGCCGGGCGGCACGATCAAGGGCAGGTGGCAGATCAGCCGGGTGTTGAACATGCCGCAATGGGGCGCGATCCTGGCGCCGGCGCGCAACATCGAGAACATCACCGTCGGCTGATTGGCAACGCGCGGCAGCGGGGCAGCTTGCACCGCTTCCCAGGTCTTCGGGCAGCGCGCAATGGCTTCGTCGTTCAGGCGGCCATTCTCGCACAGGAACAGCGTACTCCAGTCGGGATTGTCGAGCATGCCCTTGTCGGCAGGTCGGGGCCTGTCGGGATTGGCTTCGAGATAGGGCCTGAAGTCCGCGCGCCCCTGCGCCAGCACCGTCTCGAGCTCGGCACGGATCGCATCCGCCGCCGCCTCCACGGCCGGCACCCAATCAAAACTCTCCCGCTCAAAATATTGAATCTGCGGCAGGCCGGGGAAATAATATGAGGTGGGTGACTGGGGGAAGATCTTCTTGCGCCCGGCCGAAATATCGAGCGATTGCTGAAAGCGCGGACTGCGCGCGCCGGGGACAATGCCCCGCGCCGTCAGCGAAGCTTCCCGTCGCTGGTCGAGTCTATCGTAAGCTGTTTTCAACGTCGCTTCCACCCGGCGGATCTCGGGAGCGAGATCGTCCGGGATTTGCTGCCCCTCCGCGATCAGCAAGGCACTCTCGTAAAATCTCAATGCGCCCTGTTCATCCCCGGCCTTGTCGCGGCAATCACCCTTCATGATGTGTCCGCGCACGGCACCGGGTTCGAGCGCGAGCAGTTCATTGATCGCCTGTTCTTCTGCAAGAACGTCGTCATCGGCGCGACAGGCGGCGGCGAGGAGCATCCATATCTGACCGTTTACCCGGCCCGCGCGGGTGACCGCTTCCAGACACTGCCGTGCCTCGCTGGCGCGACCTTTCTGGAGTGCAGCGGCGCCCCGTCGAACCAAATTCAGTGCCTCATCGGTGGTGAGCTGCATGGCCGGTCTTCACATAATTGGGCAGTCGCACAATCAGTCCTTCGGACCCGGCGCCTTGTCAATCGGCGCTTGCCGCGCTGCCATTGTGGCGGCTAGGCCCGCTCGCCAAAGACGAAAGGCCTCCGTGCACATGACCCTCGGCCAAGAACGACTGAATCGACGCATGGCGCGTGGCGCCGCCTTCCTGGGATCGGAGGTCGCGATCCTGTGCGGCGCGATGTCGTGGGTGTCGGAGCGCCATCTCGTCTCGGCCATGTCCAATGCCGGCGGCTTCGGGCTGATCGCGTGCGGCGCGATGACGCCCGAGCTGCTCGACGCCGAGATTGCCGCGACCAAAGCGCTGACCGACAAGCCGTTCGGCGTGAACCTGATCACCATGCATCCCGGCCTGTTCGACCTGATCGAGGTCTGCAACAAGCATGGCGTGACGCATGTCGTGCTCGCCGGCGGGCTGCCGCCGACCGGCTCGATCGACGCGATCAAGGCCAATGGCGCGAAGCTGATCTGCTTCGCCCCCGCGCTGTCGCTGGCCAAGAAGCTGATTCGCTCGGGCGTCGATGCACTTGTCGTCGAGGGCATGGAGGCCGGCGGGCATATCGGCCCGGTCTCGACCAGCGTGCTGGCGCAGGAGATTTTGCCCGCGGTCGCCGAGCAGGTGCCGGTGTTCGTCGCCGGTGGCATCGGCCGCGGCGAGGCGATCGCCGCCTATCTCGACATGGGCGCGGCCGGCGTCCAGCTCGGCACGCGTTTCGTCTGCGCGACCGAGAGCATCGCGCACGCCAATTTCAAGAAGGCCTTCATCCGCGCCTCGGCGCGCGACGCGGTCGCCAGCGTGCAGATCGACCCGCGCCTGCCGGTCATCCCGGTGCGCGCGCTCAAGAACGCGTCGAGCGAGCTGTTCACCGCCAAGCAGCGCGAGGTCGCGCAGGCGCTCGACGAGGGCAAGGTCGAGATGATGGAAGCGCAGCTGCAGATCGAGCACTACTGGGCCGGCGCGTTGCGCCGCGCGGTAATCGACGGCGATGTCGAACATGGCAGCCTGATGGCCGGCCAGTCGGTCGGCATGGTGACCAAGGAAGAGCCGCTCGCCGAGATCATCGCCACACTGATGGACGAGGCGGCGCACGCGCTGGAGAAGCGGGCGGCCTGATGGAGACGGCGCGCGCCGGCCTGCCGATCCGCGCCCTTGCCGACCTCGCGGCGTGGGAGGCGTGGCTCGCCGCCGAGCCGCGCTCGTCGTCCGGCGTGTGGCTCAAGCTCGCCAAGGCGAGCGCCGGGGTGCCGTCGGTGTCCAAGGCCGAGGCGATCGACGGCGCGCTGTGCCATGGCTGGATCGACGGCCAGCTGAACCCGTATGACGATGACTGGTGGCTGATCCGCTTCACGCCGCGCAAAAGCCGCAGCAAATGGTCGGAGAAGAACCGCACGCGCGCGATCGAACTGGTCGCGGCGGGGCGCGTCGCGGTGGCGGGTCACGCCGAGATCGATGCGGCCAAGGCCGACGGGCGCTGGGATGCCGCCTATGCGCCGCAATCGAGCGTGACGGTGCCCGACGATCTGGCGGCGGCGCTCGACGCCGAACCCGGCGCGCGGGGTTTTTTCGACCAACTCGATTCGGCCAATCGCTACGCCATTCTCTACCGGGTCCATGAGGCGAAAAAGCCCGCGACGCGAGCGGCGCGGATCGCGAAGTTCACGGGCATGTGTGCGCGCGGCGAGCGGGTGCACTGAGGCTGAGCCATCAGCTCAGGAAATAGACCACCACCCCTGCGGCGCAGCCGAAGGCGACGGCGATGATCAGGTTGAGGATGCCGGCAATGAACGAGCCCGAGCGCTGACGGCGCTGGAAGCTCGATCGCGATCCCGGCTTGCCGAACTGCAGCTCGACCACGCCCGACAGGCCGCCGCCGATCGCCGTCAGCACCAGCGTGGCGATGGCGCCGGGGAGGGTCTGGAAGGCGATCGCGATCGGCAGGATGATGCCGAAGGGCGACGCCATGGCGAAGGCGGCGAGCAGCTTCGCGCTGTCGATATCGTCCTTCTCGACCGGCGCGACCATGATCAGCTCGGGCGCGTCCTCGGCCGAGACGGTCAGCCAGGTCAGGCTGCCGACCAGCTGGGTCGCGACGAGCACGCTGGCAAAGGCGAGTGCGGGCGGCAGCGGGATGCTGTGCCCGCGCCCGAACGCGACCAGCACGATCGGCGCCATATAGATCAGCCGCAGCACGAGCTGGAAGGCGAGCGCCGGGTCGCGCGCCAGCAACCGCCATTCCTTGGCGAAGATCGCGCGCGTCAGCCCGGCATGGAACAACCGCCGCATCGCCTTGCCGCGCGCGGTGGAGCGCGACAGTCGCATGCCGCCGTCCTGATAGCCGCTGATGAAGCGGCGCTGCAGCGTCTGCCCGGCGAGCATGAACAGCAACACCGCGCCGCCGCACAGGATGAACAGCGCGAGCGGATCGCCGAACGCGGCACGGCCGGGCAGCGCGCTCAGCCCGCTGCTGCCGACGCCGGCGTTGCGCAGGCGCAGGAACAAAGCGGCCATCGACGATTCGCCACGCTCGCTGCGCGGCAGGATCTGCGAGACGAGGAACACGCTGCCGCCGAGCAGCGCAGCGACGATCTGCCCGACGGTGCGCGCGGCGCGCGGCCCGGCGAGGCGCGCGAGCGTCAGCGTGATGGTGATGCCGGTGGCGGCGGCGGCGAGCGCCAGCGCGAACAGCAGCAGGAGAAAGCCGAGCAGCGCGGGATGCCCGAGGATCGCGATCGGCAGCAGGATCGGCACGATCAGCAGCGCATAGGTCAGCACGATCGTGCCGGCGATGCCGAGCAGCTTGGCGAGCAGCACGATGCGCGGCTCGATCGGCGCCGAGAACAGCAAGGCGAGGTCACCGCTGTCGTAGAGCGTGCGCTGGCTGCCGATCATCGCCTGGGTCGACATGAAGGTGAAGCCGAGCACGCTGACCGCGAGCACGATCGCATAGGCGGTGCCGTTGACCGGGATGGGCACGTCGCGCAGCGCCCAGCCGATCAACCCGCCGAGCGCGAACAGCCCGATCAGCAGCACGACGCCCAATATCTGGCTGACGAGGCGTTTCGGCCGTGCCCGCCACGTCAG
Organism: Parasphingomonas halimpatiens; assembly: GCF_036663795.1. Lineage (NCBI taxonomy): Bacteria > Pseudomonadati > Pseudomonadota > Alphaproteobacteria > Sphingomonadales > Sphingomonadaceae > Parasphingomonas > Parasphingomonas halimpatiens. The sequence continues at coordinate 122,501 of NZ_JAXOJP010000011.1, read as the reverse complement.
CATCACCTCATGCCAGGCCAGCCAGGCGAACGAGCCGGGCGTAAACGGCGTGAAGCGGCTCACGCGCCGCTCGTCATGCGGATGAAGATGTCTTCCAGCGTCATGCCTTCATTGCCGGCATGGTCGCGCAGCTCGGCAAGGCTGCCCTCGATCAGCAGCTTGCCGCCGGCGATGATGCCGATGCGGTCGGCCATGCGCTCGGCGACCTCGAGGATGTGGGTGGTGATGATCACGGTCTTGCCGGCATCGACCTGCGCGCGCAGCGCATCCTTGACGGCGCGCGCCATGTTGGCGTCGAGCCCGGTGAGCGGTTCGTCGAGGATCAGCAATTGCGGATCGTGGATCAGCGCGCCGGCGAGCGCGACCTTCTGCTTCATGCCGCGCGAAAAGCCCTCGCAGCGCGTGTCGCGCTGTTCCCACAGGTCGAGCCAGTGGAGCAGGCGCTCGGCCTCATCGCTGGCGCGGGCGGGGTCCATCCGCCACAGCCCGGCGATGAAGGCGAGATATTCCGACGGGGTCAGCTTGTCGTAGAGCATCGGTTCGTCGGGCAGCCAGGCGGTGATCGCCTTGGCGGCGATCGGATCGGCGCGCGCATCGATGCCGAAGATGCGGATCGTGCCGGCATCGGGCGCGGTGAGGCCGGTGACCATGCGCAGCGTCGTGGTCTTGCCCGCGCCATTGGGGCCAAGCAGCGCATAGAGCTGCCCGGCGGCGATCTCGAGGTCGAGCCCGGTAATGACCGGCTTGTCGAAGGCCTTGGTCAGGCCGTGAATGCTGAGCGCGGGTTCGGTCATATCGGCTGAGCTTGCCCGGCGGCGGGGCGCTTCGTCCAGCGAAGAATGGTCATCCCGCGAAGAATGTCTGGGGCACAAATTGTGGTGAACCGACGATTTTCCGCACCCCTTTACCGTCGCCAATGCGGCGATCTCCTATGATGAAGCTGGGCGTGAAGGGGTAGTTCATCATGGTTCAGTGTGTGCGTACCGCCGTGGCGATGATCGCTGCGTTGATCGTGGCAGCGCCGGCGGCGGCACAAGCGGTGCAGGTCTCGTCCTGGGCGGCACCTGCCGGCGACGGCATGTCGCCCGACGAAATCGCCTGGCATGTGCGCGCCGGGCTCAATGTCGCAGCCCTGGCGTGCCGAGACCGCGACGCCGCGACGATGGTCGCGCGCTACAACCGGATGCTGGCCAAGCAGCGCGTTCCGCTCGCCGCGGCACGCGCCGGGGTCGAGGCAAGCCTGCGCGAGCGCTTTGGCGCGGCGTGGCAGGAACGCGACGACGATGCGATGACACGGCTCTACAATCACTTCGCCGCCCCCGAGGCGCATGACGCCTTCTGCGCCGCCGCGCGCGACCTGTTGCGCGACGGCGAGGGCGTCGCGCCGGCCGAATTCCAGGCCTTTGCGCGCTATGCGCTGCCGCAACTCGAACAGGCCTTCGCGCCGCAACGGAGCCTCGTCGCGCAGGCGCGCTACATCCTTGCGGCGCGCGACGACACGCCGCGCGTCGCTTTTGCCACCAACGCCCGCGTCCCGCTGGCGCCGCTCGAGCCCGCCCCCGCCGATGCGCAGCCTCGCGACGCGGCCCCGGCGGCCGTGGAAGCGACGGCCACCGCGCCCGTAATCGACCCGGCGGAAGCCCCCGCGCCCGGTTTCAGCAGCACCTGGCCCTGATCGCCCTCAGCTTTCGGGCGCGAGCTGGAACAGCGCCTCGACCGGACGATCGAGCGCGCGCGCCAGTTTGAGCGCAAGGACGGTCGACGGCACGAACACACCGTTTTCAACGGTGTTGATCGTCTTGCGGCTGACCCCGACGCGCTCGGCGAGCTCGGCCTGGGTCAGCCCGGCGGCACTGCGAAGTTCCTTCAGCCGGCTGAGCAGGCGGTCAGCCATCCTTGAGTGCACGCCATTCCAGGATGCCGAAGCGGAGCAGCGCCACGCCGAGGCCGATCGTCACGATGGTGCGGATCGCCTCGCGGCCCGCCAGCGGCTCGAACAGGGAGGCGAAATAGAGCGCGACCGCGACCAGCATCGCGCCCCAGAATCCCCACAGAAAGGCGTCGGCGCGATTCGCCCGGGTCACCTCGTCATTCATCAGCGCGCGGACCGATTTGCTGAGGAACAGGCCGCCATTGGTGGCGAACTGGATCATCAGCACCACCGCCCAGACCAGCCAGGCGCTGATCCTGACCTGGTCGACCAAACGCAGCGGGTCATGCGCCGGCTGGCCGAGATACACCGCCTGCCCGGCGATGAAGTAGATGGCGAGCGCGATCGTGACGCGTGAGCGCCTGCGGCCGAGCCGATCGGCGACCTCCGTGTCGTTCTGCGAAACCATGCCGGATCCCCAATCTATGTAACCTGTGGGTGACATGTAACCTTAGCGTTACTCCGCTGTCAAGCCGTGCGTGTGGCGCGGCGAACGGGGTTCCTTCGCGCTCTGGTCTCGGCTAACGGTCGCGCATGCCAGCATCGACCGAGGACCAGCCGCTCGAAGGGCGCTTCGACGGGCCGGAGCATCGTTTCCCGCTGCGCGTTTATTTCGAGGACACCGACCTGACGGGGGTGGTCTATCACGCCAATTATCTGCGCTACATGGAGCGGGCGCGCTCCGACATGCTGCGGTTGCTCGGCATCGACCATCGCGACGCGATCGTCTCGGGCGCCGGCGGCTATGCCGTCAGCGCACTGTCGATCCGCTATCTGCGCCCTGCCACGCTCGACGACATGCTCGTCGTAGTGTCCAGTTTGACACAGTTGCGCGCCGCCACCGCGCATATTCAGCAGAGAGTCATGCACGGCGACACGATATTGACCGATGCCGAGGTGACGGTGGCACTGGTCGGCCCGACGGGCCGGCCGCGCCGCCAGCCGCCGGCATGGATCGCCGCGTTCGACGCGGTGCTGGTAGGGGAAGACCAAGCGTGACGGATTTCTTCGTGCATACCGACCCCGGCTCGATGTCGCCGGTCGCGCTGTTCCTGCAGGCCGATCTGGTGGTGCAGATCGTGATGGGCGGGCTGTTGCTGGCGAGCGTCTGGACCTGGGCGATCATCGTCAGCTTCGCGCTGCGGCTGGGCAAGACGCGGCGCGAGACCGAACGCTTCGAGCGCGCCTTCTGGAAGGCCGACGATGTCGATGCGTTCCACCGCAAGGAAGCCGACAGCGAGCAGCCGATCGCCAAGGTGTTCTCGGCCGGGGTGGCCGAATGGCGCCGCTCGACCGCGACCGGCGCGGTCGATCGCGACGGCACGCGCGAGCGGCTCGCGACAGCGATGGGCGCGTCGGTGGCGAATGAGGTCGACACGCTGTCCGACCGGCTCAACATTCTCGCGACCGTCGGTTCGGTCGCGCCGTTCGTCGGGCTGTTCGGCACGGTGTGGGGCATCATGAGCAGCTTCACGCACATCGCGCAGGCGCAGAACACCTCGCTCGCGGTGGTCGCGCCAGGCATCGCCGAGGCGCTGTTCGCCACCGCGATCGGCCTGTTCGCCGCAATCCCGGCGGTCATCGCCTACAACCGCTTCAGCCACGGCATCAACCGCATCGAGGCGCGGCTCAACCGCTTCGCCGACGGCTTCCACGCGACGCTGAGCCGCCAGCTCGAAGGCCAGCCGGTGCGCGGCTGATGGCGATCAACCTTCCCTCGCAGCGCGGTCGCGGGCGGCGCGCGCCGATGGCCGACATCAACGTTACGCCGCTGGTCGATGTCATGCTGGTGTTGCTGATCATCTTCATGGTCACAGCACCGTTGCTCACCGCCGGCGTGCCGGTCAAACTGCCCGACAGCAAGGCCAAGCCGCTCGACCAGGACCAGCAGCCGGTGGAGATTTCGCTCGATCGCGACGGCAAGATCTATGTCGACAAGCTCGCGGTTAGCGACAGCACCCTGCCCGACATGCTGACGCAGGTTGCCGCGAAGCAACAGGATGGCAAGCCGCCGCAGATCTTCCTGCGCGCCGACCGCCATCTCGATTATGGCAAGGTGATGCGCGTGATGGGAGAACTCAACCATGCCGGGCTCAATCGTGTCGCGCTGGTCACCGTCGGCGACGACGGCAAATAAGATGGCGCGGGTCGCACCCTGATGGACCGCACCGAAAAGATCGGGCTGGGGATCGCGATCGTCGGGCACGTTGCGGTGCTCGGCGCGCTGTCGCTCGGTTTCTTCGGCAAGACGCCCCCCCCGCCACCACCACCGCCGGGGATCGACGTGTCGCTGGTCGACAAGGTCGGGCTGGAAGCCACGGCGCCGCAATCGGTGACGCCGCCGGCGCAGAGCAAGGCGCCCGAACTCGGCACGCCCGAGGACGCCCCCGCCGCGCCCGCCGCGGAGAGCGAGCCAGACCCCGCGCCGCCCAAGCCGCAACCCAAGGCTGCCCCGCCACCCAAACCGGCCCCGGCGCCGCCGCAACCGAAGAAGCCCGTCGCGCCGACGCCCGACAAGGCGAAGGTGCCGCCCAAGCGCGAGGCAACCACCGCCGCCAGGCCGGCCACGGCGCAGGCCCAGGCGACAGGCGCCGGCACCAAGTCCGGCAGGCAACCGCGTGGGGCGGGTCTCAGTGCGGATGTCGTGGCCGGGCTGAGCGACAAGCCGAGCACGTCAAAATCGCAGGTGCCGAAAGCCGCGACGATGAGCGCGCAGGCGCAGATGGATATTTCCAGCAAGATCGCGCAGCAGGTGCAGCCCTGCGCCAACCAGCAGGTCAAGCCGGGGCCGGGCGCCGAGCGCATTCGCGTCGTCATCCACCTCAAGCTGCGGCGCGACGGCTCGCTGATCGGCAATCCCGAGGTGGTCGGCTATGACGGCACCGATGACGACAACAGCCGCTATCTCGATCGCGTGAAGGACAACGCGATCGCCACCTTCAAGCATTGTTCGCCGCTGCGCGACCTGCCGCAGGAGCTTTACGACGTGCCGCGTGGCTGGAGCGACTTCAAGATGCGCTACAAGCTGCCGGGATGAGCATGGCCTGGCATCTTGCAGCGACGGTAGCCGGGTTTGCGGCCGCATCGGGCGCGATGGCCACGCAAGCCACGCGCGTGCAAGGCGCGTCCGCACCGATGATCGACGTGCGGGCGGCGGCGGACATGGCGCGCCGCATCGTGCAGCAGGTGCAACCCTGCGCCGATCGACAGGTCAAGCCGGGGCCGGGCGCAGAGCGCATTCGCGTCATCATCCACCTGAAGCTGCGGCGCGACGGTTCGCTGATCGGCGATCCCGAGGTGCTCGGCTATGATGGTGTCGATGACGACAATCGGCGTTATCTCGATCGCGTCAAAGCCAACGTGATCGCCACCTTCAAACGCTGTTCGCCGCTGCGCGACTTGCCGCAGGCGCTTTACGACGTGCCGCGTGGCTGGAGTGACTTCAAGATGCGCTACAAGCTGCCCGGCTGAGGAGACGATAATGACCCTGATTCGCCCGATATTGATTGCCGCGCTGCTTGCCGGAACGGCGCCGGGCGCCGCGCTCGCGCAACAGGGGGCGCCCGCGCCGCAAGCCACGGCACAGGCGCCGCAGACCGGCGCGCCGACGCCGACACCGGGCCAACAGCCCCCGGGCGAGATGATCGTCGACGTCGTCGGCGGCACCTCCGCGCCGGCGCAAATCGCCATCCCACCGATGCCGACCGCCGCGGTGCAGCAGACCGCCGCCGGATCGACCGACATGCTCGGCCGCGAACTGGCGACGATCGTCACCAACGACCTGAAGAATTCGGGGCTGTTCAACCCGGTCGCCGGCGAGGCGCTCCACCCGATCGGCTATGCGGAGGTGACCAACCCCGGCTTCGATTATTGGGCCGGAGCCGGCGTGCAGGCGCTGGTGCAGGGCTTCGTCCGCGCCAATGGCGACGGCACGCTGACCGTCGGCTGCTATCTCTACGATACCTATGCCAAGACCGAGCTGACCCGGCAGGGCTTCGTCGTGCCGCCGTCGGACTGGCGCCGCGCCGGGCACAAATGTGCCGACATGGTCTATACCAGGCTGACCGGCGAAGGCCCCTATTTCGACAGCCGCGTGGTCTATGTCGCCGAATCCGGCCCCAAGGCGCATCGCATCAAGCGACTCGCCATCATGGACCAGGACGGCGCGAATCACCGCTTCCTGACCAACGGCCAGTCGATCATCCTGACCCCGCGGCTGACGCCCGATCAGCGCGCGATCGTCTATATGAGCTATCTGAACGATCGGCCGGCGATCTATGTGTACGATATTGGGACAGGCCGGCAGCGGTTGCTGGTGCCCGATACCAACCTCAATTTCGCGCCGCGCGTCTCGCCCGACAGCCGCTGGGTGCTGTTCTCGATGGCGATCGGCGGCAACACCGACGTCTACCGTATCCCGATCGCTGGCGGCACGCCGCAGCGCCTGACCGACGCGCCGGGGATCGACACCGGGGGTAGCTACTCGCCCGACGGCGGCCGCATCGTGTTCGAAAGCGACCGCTCGGGCAGCCAGCAACTCTATGTGATGAATGCCGACGGTACGCAGCAGCAACGTATCAGTTTTGGCGGCGGAAGTTACGCGACGCCAGTGTGGAGCCCGCGCGGCGATCTGATCGCTTACACCCATATGGCGGGCAATTTCCGCATCGGCGTGATGAGCCCGGTGGGCGCGGGTGCGCGCGACCTGACCGATGACTGGCAGGACGAAGGGCCGAGCTGGTCGCCCAATGGCCGTGTGCTGATGTTTTTTCGCGCGACGCAGGGCAGCAGCGGCGTTGCCGACCTCTTCTCGGTCGACCTGACGGGGGCGGCATTGCGCCGAATTCCCACCCCGCTCGACGGATCCGACCCGAGCTGGGGGCCGTTGCGGCCGTGATGCTGCGGCGTTGACTCTCGTTAACCAAGTCGCGACGGTATGTCCGGGTTTGTTGTGCCACCGTCACGACATGATCGAAGGAGAAGCCTGATGGCCAGACTGACGACCATAATGCTGGCGACGACTGCGCTCGCCATGATGACGACCGGCTGCGAGAAGAAGCATCCGGCGCAATTGCCGCCGCCGGCTGGCCCGGCGCAGCAGCCTCCCAGCGGCCCGGGCTATGCCCCCGGCTCGCGCGCCGATTTCGAACACACCGTGACCAGCAACACGGTGCACTTTGCACTCGACCGTTACGACCTCGACCCGCAGGCGCGCGCGATCCTCGACAGCCAGGCGGCATGGCTCGCCAAATGGCCCAACGTGCCGGTCAGCCTCGAAGGGCATTGCGACGAGCGCGGCACGCGCGAGTACAACCTCGCGCTGGGCGACCGTCGCGCCAATGCGGCGAAGAACTATCTCGCCGCGCGCGGCATCGATCCGCGCCGCATTTCGACGATCAGCTATGGCAAGGAGCGCCCGCTCGCGCTTGGATCGGACGAAGCAAGCTGGGCGCAGAACCGCCGCGCGGTGACGATCGTCCTGAACTGATCCTTCCTTCCCCCATGGGGCAGGACAAGGGGCGGTGTGTGGTTTCGCACGCCGCCTCTTTTGCGTTCGACACGGGCTGACTTGCTTCTCGCGAAGCCGCGAAGGCGCAAGGAGGTATCGCTTCTCCTTCTCGGCTTCGCGCAAGCCAATTTCTTTTTTCACGCGGAGACGCGGAGACGCCGAGACGTTGCGTTTGTTGCGGTCGTCTATCGCCAACCAGAGCGGGAATATTGCGGCACCCGCGATTGGGTGTGGCTGCGCCGCAAGCGTGACCCCTTCGCGTCTCCGCGCCTCCGCGTGAATCAAATCTTTGAAGCGAGGCGGCGCCGCACCCTCCGATTCCGCTTGCGACTCGATTAAACCCGATATAACTGTGATATCACATTAACGGGAAGGGTTCGTCATGGCGAGCAATGTTGGGGATCAGGTGGCGCGCAATAACGCGCTGACGCTGTCGCGCGAGCGGCCGGCAGCGACGATGAGTGGCTATATCATGCTGCTGGTGCTGCTGGCGGCGATCGTCGCCGGCGTGGCGGGCGCCGCCATGGTCAAGGACGACCCGGCGCCGGGCGGCATGTTGATGACCGCCGGGACGCTGGTGTTCGTGTTCGTGCTGACCGGCTTTTACATGCTGCAGCCTAACCAGGCCGTGGCGATCACGCTGTTCGGCTCCTATCAGGGTACCGATCGCAACACCGGCCTGCGCTGGCTGTTGCCATGGCTCGGCCGCAAGAAGATCTCGCTGCGCGCCAACAACATGATCTCCGAGCGGCTCAAGGTGAACGACCTGCGCGGCAACCCGATCGAGATCGCAGCGCAGGTGGTGTGGCGCGTGACCGACACCGCACAGGCGTTGTTCGACATCGACGATTACAAGGCGTTCGTCATCGTCCAGATCGAGGCAGCGGTGCGCACGATCGGCGCGCGTTACCCCTATGACGATTTCGAGCATCAGGAAGTGACGCTGCGCGGCAACCATGACCAGGTCAGCGCCGAGCTGCGCACCGAGCTGATCGCGCGGCTGGTAACGGCGGGCGTGACGGTCGACGAATGCGGCTTCACCCATCTCGCCTATGCGCAGGAGATTGCCGGGGCGATGCTCCGCCGGCAACAGGCGCAGGCAGTGGTCGCGGCGCGCAAGACGCTGGTCGAGGGCGCGGTCGGCATGGTCGAGATGGCGCTCGACCTGCTCAGCGAGAAGAATGTCGTCGAACTCGACGACGAGCGCCGCGCGGCGATGGTGTCGAACCTGATGGTCGTGCTGTGCGGCGAGCGCGATACCCAGCCCGTCGTCAACGCCGGCTCGCTCTACCAATAGGTCGGTGGTGACGGGTCCGCCCAAAAAGGCGTTTCCGCTACGCCTCGATCCCGCGCTCTACGCGGCGATCGAGCGCGCGGCTGCGGCCGACCTGCGCAGCGTCAACGCCCAGCTCGAATGCCTGCTGCGCGAGGCACTGGCCCGGCGCGGCGTAAAACTGACCGAACCGGTCGCCGCGAAGCGTGGGCGGCCGCCAAAAGGAGACAAGGCGTGACCGCACCTCGTTCGAATCCGCCCATGTTCGTCCGCAAGGGCCTCCAGATATCGGCGAAGTCGCGTACGGGTTGGGTGATTACCTTGATCTATACAGCGGTCGTTTTGGCGGTCGCGTTGGGCGTATTCGCGCATCGGGCGCCGCCGACGCCGCGGACGGTAGCGATATGGGCGATCTTCAATTTCGGTAGTGCGCTGCTGTTCACCGTCTTTGCATGGCGGGCAGCGGTGGTGATCGACGACTAAGCGGAAATTTCGAAGGGTGGTTGCAATGACGATCGAAGAGATCCGTAACATGTACAGGGTACGCAACGGTTACTGGTTCGCGCCCAAGCGCTTCGGCTATGGCGCCACGCCGGTGACGTGGCAGGGCTGGGCGGTGACGCTCGGCTTTGTCGGCACACTGTTGCTGGCGCTGCGGCTGTTGCCGACGCTGCCGGAGAAGATCATCGTCGCGCTGGCGTTGATCGGCGCGATGATCGTCATCAGCATCGCCAAGACCGATGGTGAATGGCGCTGGCGCAGCGGGAACCGCGACCGGTGATCGCGCTCGCCACCCTGGCGCTGGTCGCCGCCGCCGCGCTGCCACCGGCGAACGCCGTGCCGGTCGAGGTCACCGCACCGGGCCCGGAAGGGCCGCTGGCCGGCACGCTGATCGACCCCGACCCCAAGGCCCCGGCGGTGCTGATCCTGCCCGGATCGGGTCCGACCGACCGTGACGGCAACAACCGCGGCGGGGTTGCCGGCGGTCCCTATCGTCAGCTGGCCGAAGCGCTCGCCGCCGACGGTATCGCCACGCTGCGGGTCGACAAGCGCGGCCTGTTCGGGAGCAAGGCGGCGCTTGCCGATCCTTATGCTTCGACCACCGCCGGCTATGCCGCCGACACCCATGCCTGGGTCAAGATGCTGCGCCAGCGCAGCGGCCGGCGCTGTGTCTGGGTGCTCGGCCATAGCGAAGGCGGGCTGGTCGCCCTGCAGGCCGCGCAGGCACCCGAGGGCATTTGCGGGCTCATCCTGCTCTCGGCGGGCGGGCGGCCGATCGGCGCGGTGATGCGCGAACAGTTGCGCGCGAACCCGGCCAATGCGCCGATCCTCGACGCGGCGCTTGGCGCGATCGACGCGCTGGAAGCCGGCCGCCGGGTCGATATGGCGTCCTTGCCAGCGGTCATCCAGCCATTGTTCGCCGAAAAGCTCCAGCCCTATTTGATCGATCTTTTCTCGCACGATCCGGCGAAGCTGATTGCCGGCGTCCGGCTGCCAGTGTTGATCCTGCAGGGCGACCGCGACATCCAGGTGTCGCTGGTCGATGCCGAGGCGCTGAAAAAGGCACAGCCAAAGGCGACGCTGACGATTGTGCCCGGCGTCAACCACGTGCTGCGTCCGGTGGAGAGCGCGGATCGCGCCGCCAATATCGCCACCTATGGCGACGCGACGCTGCCGATCAGCCCGACGATCGCGGCCGCCATAGCGGCATTCGTCAAGCGCCCGGGCTGATCGCCGCGAAGGCGCGGCTTCGTCAGTGGCAGCCAGCCGCTGGCCTCGTGTCGGAGCCGAAGCGCGTGATGAGTGAAAGCGCCATGGACCACCTGGCCGCCGCGCGGTCTCGCGGAAAGGAACCGGTCATCGGCCAAAGGCCAACCCGGCACGATTTCGCGGGCTGGAGCGCGCTGCGTTTCGACGGAAACGCAGCGCGCTCCAGATGCTTCGTGATCGCGTGCTTGATCGCGAATAGCCGGATTCCACCTATGCGCAGCTCGCTTTAGTCTCGGCGGCAGTCGCCACAAGAGACGGTACGGTGATCGACCATCTGCTGAGCGCCTGGACGGCCGCGTCCGTGATGCGGCGCCACTCGGCGACCGTGTGACAAACGCGACGGCGGCCTGCAAGCGAACCGGTAATCTCCTCGGTCTTGCAGCGGACGCGCTGCTCCGGATCGACGGCAGCAGCCGTCGCCGCCGGCGCAGGCTGCTCCGTTGCGGCCGGAGACCCGCTCAGCATAACAAGGGCAATCGCGATGCCAAACATCATAGGGACCCCATTCCGAATTGCGGCTGGATACTTCCTTTGCAAATGCCCGCGCGTCAAGGCGAACTTCCCTTGACCGGCCGGTACCTGTAGGTCCGCGCCATGCAGTCCTCCCCTATGACAGCACAGCTCATTGCGGTCGGTGACGACCATCTGCGGCAAGGCAGGTTCGCCGACGCGATTGACGCCTATAGGTCGGTAGTTGAAGCGCGCCCCGATCTTGCCGACGTCTGGTTCAACCTGGCCTGGGCGCAGCGTGCCGAGCGGCACTTTGCGGCGTCACTGCAGTCCTATGAACAGGCGATCGCGCACGGCATCGTACGCCCTGAGGAAGCGCGCCTCAACCGGGCGACAATCCTCTATGACCATCTGGGGGCAACGGACCTGGCGATTGGCGAACTCAACGCCGCCTTGCGATTGAATCCCGACTTCCTCCAGGCGTGGTTGAACCTGGGCAACATCGCCGAAGAGCGTGGCGACGCCGATGGTGCAAAGGCAGCATATCGTCGCGCAGTCGCGATCGCGCCGCGCGCTGGACGAGGGCACGCACGCCTCGCGGTAATCGAGACCGCGGCTGGTCGGGCGGAAGAGGTGGTATCGCATCTCAAGCAGCTGCTCGATCAGGCACCGACAGCCGAGGACCGCGCGGAAATTCTCTTCGCGCTGGGCGGTGCGCTCGACGCAACGGCGCAGTTTGACGACGCCTTTCAGGCATATGAGGCGGCCAACTGGTTCGCGGCATCGTTTGCCCAGCACCGCTACGATCCTGAGGCGCAGGAACGGTTGGTTGACCGATTGATCGCCGCCTATCCGCACCCCGTTGCAGCGGTTGCACAGGATGCTGGAGGCATCGCTTCACCCGTGTTCATCTGCGGCATGTTCCGTTCGGGGTCGACGCTTGCCGAGCAGATTCTCGGACGCCATAGCGCGGTGCATGCGGCGGGCGAGCGCGAGGACATCCCTGCCATCGTTCGCAGCCTCGACCCGTATCCCGAAGCGGCTGCCGCAATGTCGGCGGACCAGGCCGCCGCGCTACGCGCTCGCTACCTTGCCGAAGGTGCGGCAGGCGGCGTGACGACCGACAAGCGGTGCGACAATTTTCTCCACATCGGACTGATCAAGTCGCTCTTTCCTGGCGCGAAAATCGTGCACACGGTACGGCAACCACTCGACAATTTGCTATCGATCTATTTCCTGCATTTCGGTGATGCCGTGTCCTATGGCGACGATTTGCGCAACGCAGCGCATTACTTCCGTCAATATCGTCGCCTGATGGCGCATTGGACCAATCTGTATCCGGACGACATTGCGGCGCTGGATTATGACCGGCTCGTCGCCGACCCGCGCAGCGAGATGGCGCGCATCATGCGATTTCTCGATCTGCGCTGGGAAGACCAGTGCCTCGCCGCCGGTGCAACCGACGGTGCCGTTCGAACCGCCAGCGCATGGCAGGTCCGCGCGCCGCTACACACCCGGTCGTCGGGACGATGGCGTCATTATGCGCGCCATATGGCGACGATCCGGGAAATGCGCGACTCTGACTGAGGCCGCCCCTTCAGCCTTTGGGCGCGACGATGCCGCGATCAGCGACGGAAAACAGCTTGCTGAGCTGAGTCTGTTCGGCCGAAGTCAGGTGCGGATTCCACACGTCGAAGATCAGCACGATCCTCAGTTCTTCGCTGTCGTTCCACGCCTCATGCTCGATCGTGTCGTCAAAAGCGAACGCCTCGCCCTCGCGCCAGACGCGGGTTGCGCCCCCGACGCGGAAGCGGCAGCCGTCAGGCACGACAAGGGGAAGGTGAATGATGGCCCGCGTGTTGGTGACGCCGGTGTGCGGTGGAATCCGCGCGCCAGGTCGGAGCAGCGAGAAAAATGCCGTCGGCGCCTTGCCCGGCACGTTGTTCTGCGGGACCCGGGCAAGCGCCGCTTTCGTTTCCGGGCAGAGCGCACATACCGCCTCGTTTTCGACGCCATATTCCCACAGGAAGCAGGCGCTCCACTCGGGCGAGTTGTCGAGATCGCTCCATTTGTTTTCCGGTGTCCCGGAGTCCAGCCGGACATAGGGCCTGATCGCCGGGTCACCGCGTTCGACCAAGGCCAGCGCTTCACGGCGAATTGCCGGGGCGGCGGCTTCGAGCTCGGCAAACCACGGGAAATGCCCTCGCTCGAAGAATTCGTCAGCGGGCAGGAATGGGTAATGCACCCCCGCGCACTGATTCTGAAAGATTTTGCGGCGGCCGAGCATGTGGTCGACACAGGCGCGAAACCGTCGCGCTGATTGTTCGTCCGGCAAGTCGCCGCCGAATTCGGCGTTCAATGCCTTTTCATACGCGGCATTGTGCTCGGCGAGGTGAGCGCGGGCGCGGGCGGTGGCATCGACGACGGCGGGCGGCGTTCCCTCCATGCCCGCGGCAAGCTGGACGATGGCGCTCCAGTGCGGTGCGGCCTGAGATATCTGCCCCTGCCGCTGAAACAATTCGGCCATCCGCAGTTGCGCGACGAAGTGGAGTTGATCGAGTGCGAGCGCTGCTTCGAGCGTGTGGTTCTCACCGGCCGTATCGCCTTTCGCGCGGTAGGCGCTGGCGAGGTTGAGCAGCAACGCGACCTCGCCGGGATCCGCTTTCGCTGCTGCGGCAAAGCTTGTGATCGCGAGCGCCACGTCGCCATCCGCCAAGGCGCGCATGCCGCGTGCATTCTGCGCCTGTGGATCGCCCGGAAAACGCGCCACGGCCTGATCGAGCAGCAGGCGCGCCTGATCGGCTTCCCCGCGCTGCCGCAGCATACCTGCTTCCCGGAGGAGTGGCTCGACGGCCCCATTGTGTTCGATCATGACCGCGTGAAAGCATAGCATCCCAAGTCGTGCAAGTTCCTACCCTTGATCCCTCAACCGCTTTTCGGCAGACCCTGACGATGATGGCTCCGGCTGACCCGCATGTGATGGCGCCTGAATGGCTGGCCCATCGCTATGACCCCGACCATGACGCGCTCCATTTCGTCCTCGCCGACCGGGCATCACGTCGCGCGGCAGCGTTCCTGACCGACGAGCATTTGCCGGGGGCGGTCAACCCGGTCGTGGCACGGCGCGCAGATATCGCGCGGACCGGAACGGCCCGGCGCATCAACTTCATCTTCCATTCCGCCTATTGCTGTTCGACGCTGCTGGCCAATGCCTATGATCGGCCAGGCAGGAGCACGAGCTTCAAGGAACCCGTGCTCCTGAATGATCTGGTCGGCTGGCGCCATCGCGGTGGCGACCCCGGCAAGATCCGGGACATGCTGATCGACGGACTGACCCTTCTCGCCCGCCCCTTCGAGCCGCAGGAAGTCTGCGTGGTGAAGCCGTCCAATGTGGTTAACGGGCTGGCGCCGGTGATGATGGCGGGCCGGCCCGACGCTGCGGCGTTGCTGCTCTATGCGCCGCTCGACGCCTTTTTGGGCTCGATCGCCAACAAGGGCCTGTGGGGGCGGCTCTGGGTTCGGGACCTGCTCGCCAAATTCCTCAAGGAGGGGCTGGTCGATCTGGGCTTCGGTCCGCAGGAAGTGTTTTTGCAGTCCGACCTGCAGGTGGCGGCGGTCGGCTGGCTGGCGCAGCATGTCCTGTTCGCCAAACTGGCGACAGCCTGGCCTGATCGGGTCAGGACGCTTGGCAGCGATGCGCTCCTTGCCGATCCCGCAGGCGCGCTGGCCGCCATCGACCAGCTATTCGGTGTCGACGACACCGCTGCTGGTCGGCAGAAGGTGGTGTCGAGCATCTTCACCCGACACGCAAAGTTCGGCGGCGCATTCGACGCTGCGGACCGCGAGCGCAACCGACAGGCCGCGACGGAAGTCCACGGTGAAGAGTTGACGATGGTGTCGTCCTGGGCGGCAACCGTCGCACAACAGGCGGGCATCGGCATGATGCTGCCCGCGCCCTTGATATCGCGCTGATCAGCGACGGCCGCGCAATGCGGCCGCGTGAAGCACAGGCAAAAAAAGGGCGGCCCGAAGGCCGCCCCAAGATGCATGAACCAAATCGACCTTCTTAGAAGGCGACCTTTACGGCTGCGCTGAACGAGCGGCCGAGCGGATCGTAGGTCGACGGGAAGGTGTTACCGCTGTTCGCGGTAGTCGTGCCGGCCTGACCACCGACAACCGGCGGCTGCTTGTTGAACAGGTTCTGCACGCCGAGCGTCAAGAGGAACTTCTTCTGCACTTCGAACTGCAGCGAGAAGTCGAAGTAGTTGTACGCCGGGATACGATTAAAGTTCTGGGTCGTCCCCGCCAGCGCCGACGTCGCTGCGCCCGAGTTCACCACGGTGCCGCTGAACAGCGTGCCGGCGGCTGGCTCGTAGCTCACCTTGTCAATGTGACGCCACAGAAGCGATCCGGTCACGCCATAAGCCGACAGGCTCGTCCGCTGCTGCCACGAGAATTTCGGCTGAATCTGACCGAGGCTCGGACCACAGTTAGAGCTGTAATAGCCAACGCAATCACGATTTACCGAGCTCGGGGATGCCCGGAAGCGGAGGTGATCGGTCCAGTTGCCGAGGAAACCAAGGTCAAGCCTAACATCGCCGAACTTGTGGTTCCAGTTGATCGTCACATCGATACCGTCGGTCGCCAAGCGCCCATTGTTCGTCAGTGGCGTCGGCAAACCAAAGGTAGTGGCCGCCGGACCGCTCAAACGCCCATTGGCCGGGTTGCGGCGAATGCTCGTGCACGCCGGCGACGTGGCTGACGCTGCCGTAATGTTCTTGAAGCAGGCATCCATGACATCACCGGGAACCGCCGCCGTGATCGCGTTGTTAACCTTGAGGTTATAATAATCGACGGTGATCGTCAGGTTCGGAACAAGGTCGTGAGGCGTAAATACCGCACCGATCGTAAAGGTATCAGCTTTTTCGGGCAACAGATTGGGGTTGCCACCACCAGTAGCATTTGCCTGGCCAGCCGAAGGGTTCTGGATCGCGCCGATCGAGCCCGCCGGCGCGCCCTGGGCGAGACAAACTGCCGTTAGGTTGGCGTTTCCGACGGGGGCAGCGCCCGCGCACGGATCAAGCGTCAGGTTCGTCAAGCCGGTAACGACCGGAGCGAAAAGCTCGCCAATGTTCGGCGCCCGGACAGCGCGCTGGTAGTTACCGCGGAAACGAATGCCGCCGGTCGGCTCCCAAGTGAGACCCGCCTTATATGTAGTCGTGTTGAAATGCGGGCTGCCAGGCGCGTTGATGTTGTAGGACGAATAACGCACGCCGGCTTCAGCGGTCAGTTCGTTGAAGAAGGGCTTGTCGCTCATCAGGGGAGCGATGATTTCACCAAACGCTTCCTTGACGTTGTAGCTACCGGTAAAGGGCAATGTGGCACCACCGGCGCCACCAAGCGTCGAAGGGTCCTGCGCATAGGCATCAGGGATGCGATCATAGGTGTACTTGCGATATTCGGCACCGACCGCGTAGCTGATCGGCTGGCTAGCGCCGAACACAGGCGAACCGAAATCGCCCGACAGCACCGCATGAACCTGCGAAAGCTCGGTGTTGACGCGGATCGTGCTCTGGCCCTGGATGAAGGCAACCTGCGCAGGGGTGATGCTGCCCGCGGCGCCGAACAGGTTCAACGGCACGCAATTGCCGGTCGGGTCGATGCACGTCGTGGTGTTGGTTGCGTTAAGCGCCTGCTGCACGCGGGGATTGAGCACATAGCCCGACTGAGTCGAAGTCTGCTCGCTGCGCCCATAGGATGCCGACACATCGAGCGTCATCGACTTGGTGATGTCGACCTTGAGGCCGACGCGCGCGTCATACAGGTTGTTGACATACTCGCTCTGGCGCGGCCCGAGTTCGACGAGGCGGCGGTACACGCCCGGCAGCGGGATCGCGGTGTTGGTGTTGCAGGCCGCACCGAGTGCGATACCATTCGCCGTGCAAAGCTGATCGCGGATGGTCGAGTTCAGGTACGGGTTGTTCGCCGGAATGGTCAGAGCGTTACCGAACACGCCCGACGGAGCGATGATCGACTTGATCGTGTTCGACGAGAACATGCCGCGCGCATAAAACTCGACGCCGTCAGCAACATCATAATGCGTCGCGGCGTAGGCGCTCTTGCGGACCAGCGGGGTCTGGAAGATGTTGTATGGATTGAAGTTAAAGCCCTGATATTGCGGCACCAGGCTTGCGCCCGACGCGCTGACCTGCAGATCCTGCGTCGCGAAAGAAATGGTCGTCGGAACCGAAGTGAAAGAGGCGCCCGACGCCTTGCCGCTGGTGCTGCTGATGCCGAAGAGCGCGAAAGGCTGAATCTGATACACCGGGTTGACCTTGGTGTAGCCGATGCTCAGCACGGCATTGCCGCGATCATCCGCAAAGTTGGCGCCGACCGTGAGGTCGCCACGGAACGAATAACCGTCGCCGCTCTGGAGCACCTTGTTCGAGGCCCGCAAATCGATACCCGTGAAATCGCGGCGCGTGATGAAGTTGACGACGCCCGACACGGCGTCCGCGCCATAGGTCGTCGACGCACCACCGGTCAGCACGTCGACGCGCGAGACGAGCGCCAGCGGGATGACATTGAGGTCGGTCGCGCCGTTGGCGAGCGAGGGAACGAGACGATTGCCGTCGAGCAGCACGATGTTGCGCTGCACGCCGAGGCCGCGAAGATCGATCGTGTTGGTGCCGTTCGAACCGTTATTGACCTGGCTACCGACGCCCGGCGACACGCCCGGGAGCGTGCGGAGCAGCTCTTCCGTGGTGTTGAAGGCGCGCTTCTCGATTTCGGCGCTGCTGACCACGCTGACCGGGGTCGACGACGTCAGGTTCGGATTGCGGATCAGCGTACCGGTGACGATGACGTCCGACGTCGTTTCCGGCTGTGCCTCAGGCGCGGCAGGCGCCGTCTGCGCGGACGCCGACGTTGCAAAGCTGGCTACCGCGAGCACCGAAAGCGCCGAGCCCAAGCTGAGCGCGCGAATGATTTTTGCTGTTTTCACGAATTAGTCCCCTTTGCCTCGCCCGATTTCGGGCCCCCAGCATCTACAAATGCTCGTCTCAAAAAATGGCGCGCGAGCGCGCGCCGCCTTTTTCGACCTGATACCGGAATGGCCCTAGTGCGCGTTGCTGTAAAGCCGACCGGGGCGGCGTCGGCGGCTTTTCAAGCACCTGTAGCCAAAATGCCACAATCGGACGGGACCGCTACGGACGCTATTCGGTGCGCGGCATCGGGCCGGCGACGAGCAGCGGATCGATCTTCGCCTCGCGCCACTTCATGCTCCAGTGGAGATGCGGCCCGGTCGCGCGGCCGGTCATGCCCGAAAAACCGATCGTCTCGCCGCGCTGGACATGTTCGCCAACATGCACCGCGATGCGCGACAGATGGAGGAACGCGCTGTTGAGCCCCATGCCGTGATCGATCATCAGCAGATTGCCCTCGAGCGTGAAGGGATGGTCGGCGGCGAGGATCACCACGCCATCGGCCGGCGCCAGCACCGGCGTGCCCTGCGGCACCGCGACATCGAGCCCGCTATGGTACGATCCCGCCTCGCCATTCTTGTAGATGCGCTGCGAGCCGAACAGCGTCGAGATGCGCCCCGTCGTCGGCCACAGGAACGGCTGGCGCCAGCCGGCGGCATCGGTGACCAGCCGGCGCGCGGCGTTGATCTGGGCCAGTTCGGCGGGACGCAGGCGTTCGAATTCGGGTTGCGGTACGGGAAATTTGGGCAGCGCGTTGAGCCGCGAGATATCCCATTGGCGCGGCGCGACGGTCAGCGTGTCGCGGACCTGCCGGCCATCTTCGAGCGTCGCGACGATACTCGCCACCGGCCCCGCGTCACGGTCGAAAGCGATCACGAAGCGGCCGTCGGGCGCGACCGGGATGGTCATGCCGTTGAACGACAACAGGCTGGTCGACGATGGCGCGATGCCGATCACCACACCGCCCTGGATCATGCTGCCGGCATAGCTGAAGGTGGTGCGATCGGGCGCGCGATGCGGTGGAGCAACCACCGTCGCCGTCGGTGGAGGCGGGCGCTGGGCACGCGCGGCGGGCTGGACCTGCGATGCGGCGAGCGGCGTCGTGCAACTGCCGAGCACGATCATCGCGGGAACGCCGAAGCTCCAGCGCGCCAGCTTCCTCATTCCGGTGTCATCGCCGCGGTGGCGATCGCCGCGCTGGCATAGGCTTCCTGCCGCGCGACGCTCCAGTAACGCAGTTCGTCGAGCAGGATGCGCTCGCCCGAGACCGCGCAGACGACATGATCGCCGCTCGCCAGCACGCGAAAGCCATTGGCCATGTAATGGAGCCGGGCGGTACGATCAGAATTCGACATCAACATGGTAACGGGCTTTCGAAGCTGGCGGCGGGCGGATCAGAGCAGGCTGGGTTGCTCGGGGCCGGGGCCTTTGGCCTTGTCATATGCCGAGCCGGCCGCGCGCTCAACCTTGGCGTCGACCTGGCCGTCCCGGAAGTGGAGCGTGACGGCGCCGGCGGCGCGCGCCGCAGCGGCACTGCCGACCACCGCGCCGCCCGGCCGCGCCGCGACCCAGGCATAGCCGCGTTCGAGCGGGCGCTCGGGATGCGCGGCGACGAGCAGGCGCTCGATGGCCGTCAGCCGGTCGCTCGCCCGCGCCAGACGCTGTTCGAGCAAGGCGGGCCGCAGCGCGCCGACCGCGCGGTCGAGCATCCCGCGCGCCTGCGTCACGCGCCGTTCCAGCCCGCGATCGAGCCGCGCGCCGGCCTCGTCGGCGCGCTGGCGCTGCGGGGCGAGCAGCGCATCGCGTTTCGGCATGACGCGGACCAGCGCATCGAGCTTCTCGCGACCACGTTCGTGATAGCGCCGCGCACAGCGTTCGGTGCGCTGGCCATAGCCTGCGATGGTCAGGCGCAGCTCGGCGAGTACCGGCACGGCCATTTCCGCCGCCGCGGTCGGCGTCGGCGCGCGCCGGTCGGCGGCATAGTCGGCCAGCGTCGTGTCGGTCTCATGCCCGACCGCCGAGATGACCGGGATGGTACAGGCAGCGATGGCGCGCACCACGACGTCCTCGTTGAACGCCCACAGATCCTCGATCGAACCGCCGCCGCGTGCGACGATCACCAGGTCGGGGCGCGGGATCGGGCCGCCCGGGACCAACGCATCGAAGCCGCGCAGCGCCGCCGCCACCTCGCCCGCTGCACCGTCGCCCTGCACCTTGACCGGCCACACCAGCACATGCGTCGGGCAGCGATCCTCGAGCCGGTGAAGGATGTCGCGGATCACCGCGCCGGTCGGCGAGGTGACCACGCCGATGACGCGCGGCAAATAGGGCAAGGCTTTCTTGCGTTCGGCAGCGAACAGCCCCTCCCCCGCCAGTTGCGCCTTCAGTTTCTCGAGCAGCGCCATCAGCGCGCCCTCGCCCGCCAGCTCCATGCGCTCGATGATGATCTGATATTTGGAGCGCCCGGGATAGGTGGTGACCTTGCCGGTCGCGATCACCTCGACGCCGTCGCGCGGCTGGAACGGCAGCATGTTGACCTGGCCCTTCCAGATCACGCCGTCGATCACCGCGCTGTCGTCCTTGAGGCTGAGATAGGCATGGCCCGAGGCGACGCGCTTGTAGCCCGAAATTTCGCCGCGCAGCCTTACATGGCCGAACTCGCTTTCGACCACGCGCTTGAGCTTCATCGCCAGTTCGCCGACCGACACCGGCGCGGCGTTGTCGCCCGGCACCGGCTCGGCTACCAGCCGCCCGGCCATGTCGCTGTGGTAGGTGTCGGAGAAGGGGTCGGCCATGAATGTCCTGCTGGTCGGATCGGGGGGCCGCGAACATGCGCTGGCATGGAAGCTGGCGCAATCGCCCGGCCTGACGAAATTGTTCGCAACGCCCGGAAACCCGGGCATCGCGGCGCATGCCGCGCTCGTCGCGCTCGATATCGGCAACCATGATGCCGTCGTCGCCTTTGCGCGGGAAAACACCATCGGCTTGGTGGTGATCGGCCCCGAGGCGCCGCTGGTCGACGGTCTCGCCGACAGCCTGCGCGATGCCGGCGTGGCGGTGTTCGGCCCGTCGCGCGCCGCGGCGCAGCTCGAGGGATCGAAGGGTTTCACCAAGGATCTGTGCGCCCGCGCCCACATTCCGACCGCCGGCTATGTCCGCGCGCGCTCGCTGGCCGAGGCGCAGGCGGCGCTCGACCGCTTCGGCGCGCCGGT
Organism: Parasphingomonas halimpatiens; assembly: GCF_036663795.1. Classification (NCBI taxonomy): domain Bacteria; kingdom Pseudomonadati; phylum Pseudomonadota; class Alphaproteobacteria; order Sphingomonadales; family Sphingomonadaceae; genus Parasphingomonas; species Parasphingomonas halimpatiens. Next base: position 101,374 of record NZ_JAXOJP010000011.1, on the reverse strand, counting down.
GGTGGTCAAGGCCGACGGCCTTGCCGCGGGCAAGGGCGTGACGGTGGCGATGACCCGCGCCGAGGCCGATGAAGCGATCGCCGCGCTGTTCGCCGAGCCCGGCGGCGAGGCGGTGATCGAGGAATTCCTCACCGGCGAGGAAGCCAGCCTGTTCGTGCTGACCGACGGCAGCGCGATCATGCCATTCGGCTCGGCGCAGGACCATAAGCGCGTCGGCGACGGCGATACCGGCCCCAATACCGGCGGCATGGGCGCCTATAGCCCGGCGCGCGTGCTGACCCCGGCGCTGGAGCAGCAGGCGCTCGACGACATCGTCGCGCCCACCGTGGCGGCGATGCGCGCCGCCGGCATGCCCTTTTCCGGCGTGCTTTATGCCGGGCTGATGCTCACGCCCGAGGGGCCAAAGCTGATCGAATATAACGCACGGTTCGGCGATCCCGAATGCCAGGTGCTGATGACCCGGCTCGACGACGACCTGCTCGACCTGTTGATGGCGACGGCGACCGGGACGCTTGCCGTGCATGCCGCGCCGCGCTTCGCCGCGGCGACCGCGCTGACGGTGGTGATGGCGGCGCAGGGCTATCCCGGTACGCCGCAGACCGGCGGCGCGATCGCCGGGATCGCCGCTGCCGAGGCGGAGGGCGCCAAGGTCTTCCAGGCCGGCACAGCGCTGGATGACGGCCAGCTCGTCGCGGCGGGCGGCCGCGTCCTCGCCGTCACCGCAACGGCGAGCGATGTCGCTACCGCACAGGCTGTGGCCTATGCCGCGGTCGACCGGCTCGACTTCCCGACCGGCTTCTGCCGCCGCGATATCGGCTGGCGTGAGGTGGCACGCCAAGGCTAAGAACGCGCGAACCACCGGAGCGACCGCATGTCATCGAACGCCGCCAGCAACATCCTTGGCGCCACCACCATCGTCATGATCGTGATCGGCATGGCGCTCGCCGTTGCCGTGATCATCTTCGGCATGCGGCTTAAACGACAGCGTATCGCCGCTGAGAAGGAACTGATCGCGCGGCGCGAGGCGGCGCATGTCGACGAGCTGCCAGCGACCGAACCTGCCACGGCCCCGGCCGTGGTGACCGAGGCGGCACCGCCCGTCGCACCGCCGCCCGTCGACACGGCACCCACCGTCGCGACGCCGCCGGCGCCCACCGAAGGCGACATCACCCAGCTGAAGGGGCTCGGGCCCAAGCTCGCCGCGACGCTCGCGCAGCTCGGCTATACCCGGCTCGACCAGATTGCCGCGCTGACCCCGGAACAGGCCAGCGAGCTCGATGCGCAACTCGGCACTTTCCAGGGCCGCATGACGCGTGATCGCTGGATCGAACAGGCCAGGCTGCTCGTCGCCGGCGATCGCGCCGGCTATGAGGCTGCGTTCGGCAAGCTGGGCTAGGGCGGGATAACTTACCCTCGGCCCGTTCGTTTCGAGCGCAGTCGAGAAACGGCTAAAATCGCTATGCCAGGTTTCTCGACTTCGCTCGAAACGAACGGGCTGGAGTGTTTCCTGCACATGAAACCCCTCCCTGTCGTCGATTGGTCGGGCCGCTGGCGCGAAATATTTGCGGTCTCTACCCTGCTCCGGCGCAGCAAGGGAAAAATGGACGGTTTTGCGCGATTTTCTCTGGAGTTTTTCAGCACTATTTCAACGCCTTGAAGAGCGGCTCCCCTGCTCCGAAAAAGCAGGGGAGAAAGATGCGCAAGCAGGGGAGATGTGCCCGCCATGCAGCGGGCAATTTTCGTTTCGACAAACCCTGTGAAAGGGCGATGGCACGCCGGTTTGCGCCGCGCCGGATCGCTGCACCGTGAACCGATTTCACAAAGGTTGAATCGCGCCGTTTTGACCGTCGCGAACGACGGCCCCGCCGTCAGTCACGACTCCAGCGCGCCCAGATCGCGGTCGGCAGCAGCAGTCCGCGCGCTTCCTCGCGCACCGCCAGTTCGCCCGCCTCGATCGTGCCGCCGAGATCGGCGAAGGTCTGCGACAGCAGTTCGCCGATCGCCAGCGCCGACATGCGCACCGCATAGACGGTGAGGAACAGAAAGCGCGACTCGGCATCGAGCAGGCGACGGCAGTCGGCGATCAGGCCGGGCAGCCCTTCCTCGAGCCGCCACACCTCTCCCTCGGGCCCGCGGCCGAACTTGGGCGGATCGAGCAGAATACCGTCATAGCGCCGCCCGCGCCGCACCTCGCGCGCGATGAACTTGGTGGCGTCGTCGGTCATCCAGCGAACGGGCTTGTCGGCGAGGCCGGCCAGCGCGGCGTTGGCGCGCGCGGCCTCGACCGATTTCTTCGACGCATCGACATGGACCATGCGCGCGCCCTGGCTCGCCAGCGCGAGCGTGCCGACGCCGGTATAACCGAACAGGTTGAGGCATTCGGGCGCGTCCATGCCGGCGATGCGCTCACGCATCCAGCGCCATACCGGCGCCATGTCGGGGAAGAAGCCGAGATGGCGGAACGGCGTGGTCTGCGCGGTGAAGCGCACATCGTCCCACGCCATCGGCCAGCCGTCGCGCGGCACGGCCTCGTGATAATCCCAGCGCCCGCCGCCTTCCTCGTCCGATCCCGGCACGAATTCGGCATGCGCGCGCCACGCGTCGCTGACCGGCGCCCACAAGGCCTGCCCCTCGGGGCGGATGAAGCGGAATCGGCCATAGCGCTCGAGCTTGCGGCCATGACCCGAATCGATCAGCCCATAGTCCGCCCAGGGCTCGCCGATCAGCGTGTCGAGCTTCACGCCCCGGCTGTTGCCGCGATGAAGCCGGTGACCGCGTCGAAGGTCGCGGGCAGCACGTCATAGCGCTCCTGCCGTTCGAACAGATCGCCGAGCCGTGCCGGCAAGGGCGGGCGCGTGCCGGTCGCGCGCTCGACCGCGTCGCCGAACTTTGCCGGGTGCGCGGTGGCCAGCGTCACCACGGGAATATCGGAGGCGAGGCCGGCGCGGCGCGCGGCCGACAGGCCGATCGCGCTGTGCGGGTCGATCACCTCGCCGGCCCGTTCGTGCGCCCAGCGCATCGCCAGCGACATGTCGTCGAGATCGATGCGATCGCTGGCGAACAGCGGCGACAGCCCCTCGCGCTGGGCATTGGTCAGCCGCATCGCCTTCGACGACTCGAAGCCGTGCATCTGCTCCGCCAGCGCGATGCCGTCACGGCCGCCGAGATCGAACAGCAAACGCTCGAAGTTGCTCGACACCTGGATGTCCATCGACGGGGTCGGCGTGGCGACGACGGTGCCTTGCGAATAGTCGCCGGCCGAGAGCGCGCGGTGGAGGATGTCGTTGACGTTGGTCGCGACGATCAGCTTCGCCACCGGCAGGCCCATCCTGGCTGCGACATAGCCGGCGAAGACGTCGCCGAAATTGCCCGTTGGCACCGAAAAGGCGACCGGCCGCTCGGGCGCGCCGAGCCTGACCGCGGCGTAGAAATAATAGACCACCTGCGCCATCAGCCGCGCCCAGTTGATCGAATTGACCGCCGACAGCGTGAACCGGCCGGCAAAGTCGCGATCGTTGAACATCGCCTTCACCAGCGCCTGCGCGTCGTCGAAGCTGCCCTGGATCGCGATATTGTGGATATTGGGCGCGAGCACCGTCGTCATCTGGCGGCGCTGCACGTCGGACACGCGGCCTTCCGGGTGGAGCATGAACACCTCGACCCCGGCACGCCCGGCCAGCGCGTCGATTGCCGCCGAGCCGGTATCGCCCGAGGTCGCGCCGACCACGGTCAGCTGCCGGTCGGTGCCGGTGAGGAAACGCTCGAACAGCAGGCCGAGCAGTTGCAGCGCGACGTCCTTGAAGGCGAGCGTCGGCCCATGGATCAGTTCGAGCAGCCAATGCTGGTGGTCGAGCTGGACGAGCGGCGTCACGGCATCGTGCGAGAAGCGGCCATAGGCCTGGGTGCACAGGTCGCGAAGTTCCTCGCGACTCAGCGCGTCGGCGACATAGGGCGCCATGATCGCCACCGCGGTGTCGACATAGGACAGGCCGCGCAGCGCGGCGATGTCGTCGGGCGACAGCGTCGGCCATACCTCCGGCAGATACAGCCCCCCATCGCTGGCGAGACCCGCGAGCGTTACGCCCTCGAAACCGAGGACCGGCGCTTTACCCCTGGTGCTGACATACCGCATGGCGAGGGCGGTTAGCCGCGCTTGCCGCACCGCACAAGCGCGATGCCTAAACGGCGCGCCATCGGCGGCGCAGCGCGATGGCATAGATGATCGCGGCGATGGCGGCGAACAGGAACCATTGCACGGCATAAGCCAGGTGATTGTTGGGAACCGCGGAGAGATCGGCGGGTGGATTCGCGGCGAGGCCCGCCTGTGGCGGATCGGCGACCAGCATCAGCGTTCTGGGGGCATGGGTGAAGGCTGCGACGATCATCGGCGCGGTGCTGGGCGCATAGCTGATATAACCGCTGACCTTGCCGCCTTTCCAGTCCGGGCGGGCCGTGGCGGTCTGCGCGACGCCGATCTGGATCATCACCCCCGGCCCTTCGGCGCCGGTTGAACAGCTGGCAATCTGGCGCCACCCGGGCTTGCCGGCGGCATCGCGGCCGCCGCGCGATTGCCACGACACCGGCTTGAGGCAGAAGGCGCTGGCGCGGCGGAACAGCAGCGTGTCGCCGATCGGGATTGCCGGAAAGGCGATCGGCGCGAGCTGGCGGTTGGCGGTGACCTGCACGAGCAGCGCTTCCTTCTCGTCGCGGCGCTGGAGTTGCCAAATGCCAAGCGCAATCATCGTCACGATCGCCAGGCCGACGATCGCCGTCGCGAGGAGCGGGACGCGTTTCATGCTTCGCGGTCGCTGATGCGGCCCTCGCGCGCGGCATTGCGATATTCAGCGCCGATCAGCGCCGCCTTGGCGATGCGCAACGCGGCGATGGTCAGCGCAAGCGCCACCGGGATCCACACCACCATCTGCACCCATAAGGGCGGGTCGAAGGCGAGTTGCAGCCAGACCGCCAGCCCGACGATAATCGTCCCCAGGATCAGCGTGAGAAACGCCGCCGGTCCGTCGCCGACGTTGAACATGCCGAAATCGAGGCCGCAGTCGCGGCATTTCGGCGCGAAGGCGATCATGCCGGCGAACAGCGCGGGCGCGCCGCAGCGCGGGCACAATCCCCGCACCGCGGCCTGGACGGGTGGCGGCGCGCTAGCGCCACCTTCCCGCTGATCGGTCATCCGGCGTGAACCGGCGCGCCCCAGCCACCCCAGACATAGATCGCGACGAACAGGAACAGCCACACCACATCGACGAAGTGCCAGTACCAGGCTGCTGCCTCGAAGCCGAAATGCTGCTTCGGCGTGAAGTCACCGCGATAGGCGCGGATCAGGCAGACGGTAAGGAAGATCGTACCGATGATGACGTGGAAGCCATGGAAGCCCGTCGCCATGTAGAAGGACGCGCCATAGTTCAGCCCGGCAAAGGGGAAGGGCGCGCCGATATATTCATAGGCCTGGATCGAGCTGAAGGTGAGGCCGAGCAGGATGGTGAGCCACAGGCCCTTGAGCACGCCGTCATTCTCGCCGACGCCGATCAGGCCCCACAGGCCCTTCTTCTCGCCGCCACGCTCACCATGGATCAGCGCGTGATGCGCCCAGGTGACCGTCGTGCCCGAGAGCAGCAGGATCATCGTATTGAGCAGCGGGAATTCGAAGGCGTTGAGCACCTCGATGCCCTTGGGCGGCCACTGGCCGACCGCGGTTGCGGTGTCGGCGATGATGTTGACCGATTTCGACGCAGCATCCCAGGTGATGTTGGCGGGGAAGAGCGAGAAGTCGAAGAACGCCCAGAACCAGCCGACGAAGAACATCACCTCGGAGGCGATGAACAGGATCATGCCGTAGCGCAGATGGAGCTGCACGACCGGGGTGTGAAAGCCCTGATGCGCTTCGCGGATCACGTTGGTCCACCAGCTCAGCATCGTCGTCAGCACGGCGGCGACACCGACGAAGAAGATGATGCCCCCGCCATTGGGGTGGCCGACATGGCCGCCATGCATCCACATGATGCCGCCAATGGCCATCGTCAGCGCGGAGAACGCGCCGACCATCGGCCAGATATCCGGGGCGAGGATGTGATAATCGTGGTTCTTGGCGCCGGCCATCGTCATGCTTCCTGTGGTCTGTCGGTAGCGCTCTAGCTTGCGGCTTTCGCGGAATCCACCGGGTAAAATGTGTAGCTGAGGGTGATCGTCTGGATATCGTTGGCGTCGGGATCGCTGAGGATCTTGGGATCGACGAAGAAGATCACCGGCATCCGGGCCGTCTCGCCCGGCTTGAGCGTCTGCTGGGTGAAGCAGAAGCACTGGATCTTGGTGAAATATTTGCCCGCCTGCGCCGGCGTGACATTGTACGTCGCGGTGCCGGTGACGGGATGGTTCGAGGTGTTGGTGGCGGTGAAGAACGCGAGGTCGCGCCCGCCGATATCGACGGTGTCGCTGGGATTTTCGGGCGTGAACTTCCACGGCAGCTTGGGATCGACATTGGTGTCGAAATCGATCCGGATGCGGTGGTTGGTCGCGCCCGGCGCCTTGAGGCCGCGATTGGTCGTGCCGTTGAGCCCGGTTGCCTGGCAGATCAGCCGATAAAGCGGGACGCTCGCCCAGGCGAGACCGGTCATGAAGCAGATGCCGAGCACGGCGAGCATCGCGGTGCGTCCGGTGCGCGTCATGCCGCGTGGCCCGCCTTGATCTTGGCGATCGACACCGCGAACACCAGCACGACCAGCGCGCCGAGCAGCAGCGCCATCACGATGGAACGCCCGCGCTGGCGGCGGCGGATGAGGTCCTGATCGTCCGGAATCATGCCATCACCCAGCGGTCGACGACCAGCACGCCGAACAGGATGAACTGGTACAGGATCGAATATTTGAACAGCCGCTTTTCGGGCCGCATCGCATCGCTGCCCGGCGTCGCGGTGCGAAACGCCACCTGCGCCGCGAACAGCGCGAACAGCAGCGTCGAGAGCGTCGCGACCACGCCGTAGAGCGCGCCGGCCAGCCCGAGCGGCCAGGGCGCGATTGCGGCGACCGCCATGGGGATGGTGTAGAGTCCGATCTGCTGGCGCGTCACGCGCTCGCCCGCGACGACCGGGAGCATGGGGATACCCGCGGCGGCGTAATCGGTCTTCATGAACAGCGCGAGCGCCCAGAAATGCGGCGGCGTCCACAGAAAGATGATCGCGAACAGCAGCACCGGCATCAACGTGACGTTGCCCGTCGCCGCCGCCCAGCCGATCAACGGCGGAAAGGCCCCGGCGGCGCCGCCGATGACGATGTTCTGCGGCGTGCGCGGCTTGAGCCAGGCGGTATAGACCAGCACGTAGAACAGGATCGACACGGCGAGGATCACGGCCGAGACGAGGTTGACCATCAACCCCATGAAGATCACCGCGAAGCTGCCCAGCCCGACGCCGAAATGCAACGCCGCCTGGCGATCCATCCGGCCGGCCGGCAAGGGCCGGTTGCGCGTGCGCTTCATCAGCGCGTCGCTGCCGGCTTCATACCATTGGTTGAGCGCACCCGCCGCGCCGGCGGCCAGCGCGATGCACAGGATCGCGGTGAAGCCGATCACCGGATCGGCATGGCCGGGCGCGGCAAGCATGCCGCACAGCGCGGTAAAGACGACGAGCGTCATCACCCGGGGCTTGGTCAGCGCCAGGAAGTCGCGCCAGTCGGCCGGTACCATCATTGTCGTCGGAACGGTCGTCGTCGTCATTTTCTTCTTCCTCCCCTCCCGCGTGCGGGAGGGGCTGGGGGTGGGCTGCCGCTCTCAACGAACGCAGCGACCGGCGGATGCCGGGCGCCCACCCCAACCCCTCCCGCAAGCGGGAGGGGCCAAATCAAGGTCAGTCGATCCGCGGCAGCGTTTCGAACTGGTGATAAGGCGGCGGGCTCGACAGCGTCCATTCGAGCGTCGTCGCACCCTCACCCCAGGGGTTGTCGCTCGCCTTTTTGCCCGCGAACAGCGACCAGAACAGGTTGACGAAGAATACGATCATGCCGAGCGCCATGATCATGTAGCCGACGCTGGCGACCGTGTTCCAGTGCGCGAGATTGTCGGCATAGTCGGGCACGCGACGCTGCATGCCCTGCAACCCGAGGAAGTGCATCGGGAAGAACATGACGTTCACGCCGACGAAGAACACCCAGAAATGGATCTGCCCGAGCAGTTCGTTGTACATCCGACCCGACATCTTCGGGAACCAGTAGTAGAAGCCCGAGAACAGACTGAACACCGCGCCGAGCGACAGCACATAGTGGAAGTGCGCGACGACGTAATAGGTGTCCTGCATATTGTCGTCGACGCCGCCATTGGCGAGCACGACGCCGGTCACGCCACCGACGGTGAACATGAAGATGAAGCCGATCGCCCACAGCATCGGCGACTTGAAGCTCAGCGAGCCGCCCCACATCGTCGCGATCCACGAGAAGATCTTGATGCCGGTCGGCACCGCGATGACCATCGTCGCGGCGGTAAAGTACATCTTGGTGTTCACACTGAGGCCGGTGGTGAACATGTGGTGCGCCCACACGATGAACCCGACCACGCCGATTGCTACCATGGCGTAGGCCATGCCGAGATAACCGAACACCGGCTTCTTCGAGAAGGTCGAGATCACCTGGCTGACGATGCCGAAGCCCGGCAGGATCATGATGTACACTTCAGGATGGCCGAAGAACCAGAACAGATGCTGGTACAGCACCGGATCGCCGCCGCCGTTCGGATCGAAGAAGGTCGTGCCGAAATTGCGGTCGGTGAGCAGCATGGTGATCGCCGCGGCGAGCACCGGCAGCGCGAGCAGCAGCAGGAAGGCGGTGACCAGCACCGACCACACGAACAGCGGCATCTTGTGCAGCGTCATGCCCGGCGCGCGCATGTTGAAGATCGTGGTGATGAAATTGATCGCGCCGAGGATCGACGACGCGCCGGCAAGGTGCAGCGCGAGGATCGCCATGTCGGTCGACGGCCCGGGCTCACCATAGGTCGAGAGCGGCGCGTAGAGCGTCCAGCCATTGCCCGCGCCGCCGAAGAAGGGCGAGGCGAACAGCAGGATCATCGACGGGATAAGCAGCCAGAAGCTGATATTGTTCATCCGCGGAAAGGCCATGTCGGGCGCGCCGATCATGATCGGCACGAACCAGTTGCCGAAGCCGCCGATCATCGCCGGCATGACCATGAAGAACACCATGATGAGGCCGTGCGCGGTGATCAGCACGTTCCACAGGTGGAGCGAGTGATCGAGACCCTGCTCGCCGCCCGGCAGATAGCTCGCCCATTGGCCGAGATACTGGATGCCGGGATGCGCCAGTTCGAGTCGCATCAGGCCGGAGATCGCGCCGCCGACGATGCCCGCGAAGATCGCGAAGATCAGGTACAGCGTGCCGATGTCCTTGTGGTTGGTCGACATGAACCAACGCGCGAAGAAGCTCGGCTTGTGATCGGCATCGTGATGCGCGTGATCGTGATGCGCCTCGAAGGCGTGCGACGAAAGGGCGGTATCGGTCATGATCTTACTGTCCGGTGTTGCCGGCGGCGGCCGAATTGGCGGTCGCAGTCTGGTTGGTCTCGGGAGCGGCGGCGGTCGCGTTGTCGACCGGGGCGCTGGCATTGGCCGTCACGGCGGCGGGGGCTGCGCCGGGCATCGTGCCGCCCTTGGCCTTGACCCAGGCCGCGAACACTTCAGGCTTCACCGCCTCGACGGTGATCGGCATGAAGCCGTGGCGTGCGCCGCACAGTTCGGAGCAGACGCCGAAATAGACGCCTTCCTTCTCGATCGTGAAGCTGGTCTCGTTGAGGCGGCCGGGAATGGCGTCGAGCTTGACCCAGAAAGCCGGGATCGACCAGCTGTGGATCACGTCCTTGGCGGTGGTGATCAGGCGGATCGGCACGCCGACCGGCAGCACGACGCGCTGGTCGGTGGCGAGCAGGCGGGGACCGTCGGCCTCGGTGCGGGCGCGTTCGCCGGCAGCGACCTGATCATGCTCCTTGAGCATGTTCGAGGTCAGCTGGATGCCGCCATTGCCGGGATATTCGTAGCTCCAATACCATTGGTTGCCGATCGCCTTGAGCGTCACGGCATTGGCCGGCGGCGCCTTGTACTGCGCCTGCAGCAGCCCGATCGACGGCGCGGCGATGCCGGCGAGGATCAGCACCGGGATCAGCGTCCAGGCGATTTCGAGCGCGGTGTTGTGCGCGGTCTTGGTCGGGACCGGATTGGCGGCGCGGCGGAAGCGCGCCACAACGATGATCAGCAGCAGCAGCACGAACAGCGTGATGACGGTGATGACCGGGAACAGGATATAGTCATGGAACTTCAGCGCGCTTCTGCCGGTCGGCGTGAACTGCTGCTGGAGCTGGTACGAACCGTCGATCGGCTGGCCGATGCCGGCCTTCGGCAACATGGCAGGCGCACCGTCCATCGCCAGCATCGGATCGGTCGCGGCAGCCGCGGCCGGTGCGGTGGCCACAACCGGGGCCGGCGCGGCAGTGGCGGCCGGCGCCGCCGGCTGTGCCGAAGCGGCCTGGCCGATGCTCGCCACCGCCAGCCCGATGGCCAGTGCGAACGTCCTGAGTCCCGTCATACGCATGCGCTCTTACTACCTTTGCGATAGCGCCGATTGATCCGGCCCAAGGCGGGAATCCGCCTGCTTGGGGTGGGCCTATACGCGGCACATCCCCTTGTCTCAAGCGTGTCGGCGCGCTTTTTTGGCACCGCAGCATTAGGCGCCCCGTTGCGCGGGGTGTCCACCCCCCCTATCAGGCAGCCGGCCAGCACCTTGGGCAGAAGGCCGCAACGATGACCGAAGACGAAATTCTCGCCGAGTTCCGCGCCGCCGATGCGCTGCTCGAAGGGCATTTCATTCTGTCCTCGGGCCTGCGCTCGTCGCGCTACCTGCAATGCGCGCGGGTGTTGATGAACCCGGCGCGCGGCGCGCGCCTCGCCACCGCGCTCGCCGAGAGCCTGCCGCACGCGCTGCGGCGCTCGATCCAGGCGGTGGTCTCGCCGGCAATGGGCGGTGTGATCGCCGGGCACGAGATGGGGCGCGCACTCGACGTCGATGCGATGTTCCTCGAGCGGCCCGCGGGCGTGTTCGAGCTGCGCCGCGGTTTCCGCCTCGCGCCGGGCACGCATGTGCTGATGATGGAAGACGTCGTCACCACCGGCCTGTCGTCGCGCGAGGCGATCACCGCGATTCGCCATGCCGGCGGCGAGGTCGTGGCGGCGGCCGCGCTGGTCGATCGCTCGGGCGGCACCGCCGATCTCGGCGTGCCCTTCTTCCCGCTGCTGCGACTCGACGTGCCGACCTATGAAGCCGATGCGTTGCCGCCCGAGCTGGCGGCGATCCCGCCGGTGAAGCCCGGGAGCCGCGCGGCATGAGCGATTTCCTGCGGCTCGGGGTCAATATCGATCACGTCGCCACGGTGCGGAATGCGCGCGGCGCGGGTTATCCCGATCCGGTGCGCGCCGCGCTGATGGCGGCCGCGGCCGGCGCCGACGGCATCACCGCGCATCTGCGCGAGGATCGCCGCCACATCACCGACGACGATATCGCTCGATTGTCCGATCAGCTGACGATCCCGCTCAACCTGGAAATGGCCGCGACCGAGGAAATGCTGGCGATCGCGCTGCGCCATCGGCCCCACGCCGCCTGCATCGTGCCAGAGAAGCGCGAGGAGCGCACCACCGAGGGCGGGCTCGACGCGGCCGGCAAGCACAATGAACTGCAGCATCTCGTCGCTGCGCTGGGCGCGGCGAAGATCCGCGTGTCGCTGTTCATCGAGCCCGATGCGCAGCAGATCGACGCGGCGCTGCGGCTCGGCGTCCCGGTCATCGAGCTGCACACCGGCCGCTATGCCGAACTGTCGGGCGAGGCGCAGGCCGTCGAGCTGCGCCGCCTGGGCGATGCCGCCGCGCTCGCCGCCCGCAACGGCATCGAGGTCCATGCCGGCCACGGCCTGACCTATGCCAATGTCGCGCCGATCGCCGCGATCCCGCAGGTGCGCGAGCTCAATATAGGGCATTTCCTGATCGGCGAGGCGCTGTTCGTCGGCCTAAGCGAAAGCGTCCGCATGATGCGCGCGGCGATGGATGCGGCAAGATGATGTGCGTCGAAGCGCGCGGTGCCGGCCCGCTCCCCCACCCGACCTCCCATCCAGCATATTCTGTGGGAGGTCGGGTGGGGGCGCGGGCCGGCACCGCCTCCGCGCACGCGGCAAAAACGTCATGATCATCGGGCTCGGCTCCGACCTGTGCAATATCGAGCGCATCCAGGCGTCGCTGGACCGTTTCGGCACACGCTTCGAGCAACGCGTCTTCACCGAGATCGAGCGCGCCAAGGGCGATCGCCGCCCCTTCACCAAGGCTGGAACGCTGGCCAAGCGCTTCGCCGCGAAGGAAGCCTTCTCCAAGGCGGTCGGCACCGGCTTCCGCCGCGGGGTGTTCATGAAGGACATCGGTGTGGTCAACGCGCCCTCGGGTGCGCCGACGCTCGCGCTGGCCGGCGGGGCCAAGGCGAGGCTTGACGCGTTGACGCCGCGCGGCCACGTCGCACGAATCCATTTGACGCTGACCGACGATCATCCCTGGGCACAGGCGTTCGTCGTCATCGAGGCAATCGCCGCCGAGGGCGACAGGACGAGTTGATGAGCGAACAGTATGCGTTGCACAGCGAACCCGAAGCGACGAGCGCCCCCGACGCCGCCACGCCGGCGGAGGCCAAGCGCGGGACCGATTGGAAGGCCGAGCTGAAGGGCATCGCCTGGCTCGTGCTCGCGGTGCTCGGTTTTCACAGCTTCATCGCCAAGCCTTTCTACATCCCCTCGGAATCGATGCTGCCGGGGCTGCTGGTCGGCGATCAGCTGGTGGTCACCAAGTTCGCCTTTGGCTGGTCGTTCGTTTCGCCAACCATCCCCAACCCGGTCGCGATCGTGCGCGGCGCGCTGTTTCACCAGGAGGTCGAGAGCTGGGGCTTCCAGCTGCCGCATATGAGCGGCCGGCTGTTCGGAAGACTGCCGAAGCGCGGCGACGTCGTGATCGTCACCCCGCCCGGCCGCAACACCGATTACATCAAGCGCGTCATCGGCCTGCCCGGCGACCGGCTGCAGGTGATCGGCGGCGTGGTGATGCTCAACGGCGTGGCGGTCCAGCGTGGGCCGCTACATTATATCGACATCGCCAATTATGGCGGCGTACCGAACCCGGAGCCGAACGATCCGGACAAGGTCACCTGCGACCCCAAAGATTATGGCGCGGCGGCGCTGCGTACTGGCGCGGATGGCCGTCATTTCTGTCGCATCCCGATCGTCACCGAGACACTCCCCAATGGGCGCAGCTATGATACGGTGGAGCTGGGTTACAGCGGGGGCGACAATTATGGTCCCGTCACCATCCCGGCAAACAGCGTCTTCCTGATGGGCGACAATCGCGATCGCAGCGCCGACAGCCGCTTTTCGCTCGACGAACAGGGTCTGGGTGGCCCGGTGCCGTGGGAATATATCGGCGGCCGCGCCGAGTTCATCACCTTTTCCAAGAGCGGTAACGGCAGCTGGAATCCGCTGACCATCGGCGAATGGTTCCGCGGCGGCCGCGCCGGCACCTCACTGCATCCGAGCGGCGGCAAATGAGCGACGCGCGGCCCGACGAGCTGGTCGTCGAGCCAGGCCCGAACGAGCTGCGCGACCCCTTCATTCGCCAGGAGATGAAGCGCGCCACGGTGTGGTTCGGCATTGGCGGCGCGATCGCGCTGGTCGTGTTGCTGATCCAGCCGCTGCTGATCATCTTCGGCGGCGTGGTCGCCGCGGCGATGTTCGACGGCGGCGTGCGCCTGCTCGGCCGCGTGCTGCCGATCGGGCGCGGCTGGCGGCTGGCGATCGTCGTGATCGCGGCGACCGCCTTCATCCTCGGCACCTTCTATCTCACCGGCGTGCAGCTCGCCGCGCAGTTCGAACAGCTCCAGGCGACGCTGGTCACGCAGGCCGATCGCCTGAGTGCCTGGGCATCGGGCATGGGCATCCTGCCGGGCCGCGCCGACATCCAGAGCCTGCTCAAGGAAGGCCTGGGCAGCGTCGGCAAGCTGACGTCGTTCGTCGGCACCGCGATCGGCGCGCTGACCAGCTTCTTCATGGTGCTGGTGATCGGCCTGTTCGTGGCGATGGAACCGCGGCTCTACGAGCGCGGGCTGCAATGGATGATCCCGAGCGACGCGCGCAGTGAGTTCGCCATCACCATCGAGCGCATGGCGACGACGCTGCGCCGCCTGCTCGCCGGCCGCCTCGCCGGCATGGCGATCGAGGGCGTGCTGGTGTTCATCATCCTGACCGTGCTCGGCGTGCCGATGGCGCTGGTGCTCGGGCTGATCGCCGGGATCCTCGCCTTCATCCCCAATGTCGGCGCCTTCGTCACCGGCGTGCTGATGACGGCGGTCGGTTTCTCCGCCGGCATGCACACCGGCCTCGCGGCGCTGGCGACCTATTTCGTCGTGCAGACCTTCGACGGCTATGTCGTCATCCCGATGGTCGCGCGGCGCACTGTCGATCTGCCCCCGGCGCTGACGCTGTCGGCGCAGATTCTCGCCGGCACCTTGTTCGGCGTGGTCGGGCTGGCACTGGCCGATCCGATGACCGCGATGATCAAGGTCGCGCTCGAACGCAGTTCCGAACGCGACATCGAGGATCACCCGCAATGACGCTGCGGCTCTACGGCTATTGGCGGTCGTCGGCGGCCTATCGCGTGCGCATCGCGCTGGCGCTCAAGGGCGTGGCCTATGAGGCGGTCGAGGTGAATCTCGCCGCCGGCGAGCAGCGCGGCGCAGCGTTTCGTGCGCGCAATCCGCAGGGCCTGGTGCCGGCGCTGGAGGTCGACGGCATCATGATCGGCCAGAGCCTCGCGATCATCGACTATCTCGACGCGACCTGGCCCGAACCGCCGTTCGTGCCGCGCGATGCGCTCGCCCGCGCGCAGGTGCTGGCGCAGGCGCTGGTGATCGCCGCCGACATCCACCCGATCGACAATCTGCGCGTGCTCAACCGACTCGGCGAGCAATTCGGCGCCGATCAGGCGGCGAAGGACCTCTGGTACCGCCACTGGATCAGCGAGGGGTTCGACGCGCTCGAAAAGACTGCCGGCGTCGGCCCGTTTCTGGGCGGCAATGCGCCCAACCTCGCCGACATCTGCCTGATCCCGCAAATGTACAATGCGCGGCGCCTCGCACTGCCGCTCGACGCCTGGCCGCGACTCGTTGCGGCCGATGCCGCCGGACAGGCGCTTCCGGCGATCGCGGCGGTCCATCCCGATCGCGTCAAACCGGCCTGAGTTCAGGCGCGCTGCCGCGCGAAGATCAACCTGTCGAACAGGTCGAGATAGCGCGCGACCGAATCAGCGCCGCGTTCGGGCACCGGGTCGGGGCGCGGACGCCCGGGGACGAGCCAATGGTCGAGCGCCGCAACCAGCGCGGCGGGGTCACCCGCGGGCACGATGCTGCCATGACGCGGCGAGGTGACGATCTCGCGGATCGCGACGCTCGACTCGGTCGCGACGACGGGTGTGCCAAGCGCCAGCGCCTCCTGCAGCACGCCGGGCACGCCTTCGAAATCGGAGGTCAGCACCAGCGCCGCCGCGCCGGCGAGCGCAGGCTGCGGGTCGGGCGCATAACCGGGCAGATCGACGCGGCGCCGCAGACCCAGCGCATCGACCCGCGACTCCAGCCCCGGCCGCTCCCCGCCCTCACCGAGAATCAGCAGTCTGGTATCGCGCTCGGCGACCTGCGGCATGGCGTCGATCAGCCGGTCCCAGCGCTTTTGCGGCGACAGCCGCCCGACCCCGAGCAGGAAGCGCGCGCCGGGCAGCGGCGGCGGACCCGGCGGATGCGCGCCCAGCGCCCGCGTCGGCGGGTTGGCGATGACGCTGACGCTGTCGGGCGCGATATGCGTCATGCGCACCGTTTCCTCCTGCATCGCCGGCGACATCGCGACGACATGGTCGACAAAGCGTGGATGCCAACGCAGCCACGCGCGATAACCCTGCGCGACCGGAAAATGCTGGTCGTTGCGATCGAGCCGGTTGGAGACCTTGGCGACGATCGGCGGACAGGCGCGGCCCAGCCTGAGCTTCAACCATGCCGCCATCGAACTATAATAGTTGCCCGGGCAAAAGATGACGGTTGGCGCGAGCGACGCGACCATCGCCGGCAGCGCCGCCAGCAGGCCGACATATTGGCAGTCGAGTTCGATCAGCTCGACCCCGGCGGGGATTTCGGCCGACAACGGGCCCGCCGCTTCGCCGAGCACCAGCGTGACGCGGTGGCCCGCCGCGAGCCAGCCGCGCGCGAGGCGCAACATGGCACGCTCGACACCGCCGCCCTGGAGCGATTGCGCGAAGGTCAGGATATGATTCGCGGGCGGGAAGGGGCTGAGCATGATCAGGCCGTAACGCCGTATTGTCGCAAGAGTTTCTCGGCATCGCAACGAATTCGCGACGTTCCGGCAACCACCCGCTGCCGGCTTTGCCCGGACATCCCGCGCGACGGCGCCCGTTGCCAAGCCGGGGTACGCTCCCTAGATCATGCGGGTTCCGGCACCGCCCGGCATTTATCGCAGGTCGTGCCACGTGAACATTTCTCCGGCCCCACGGGCTGACGGTCTGGCGCTCGAAGCGGCCGCACCCGATCTTGCCGGCCTCGAACCGATCGAGACGCTGAAGCGCCGCTGGCCGATGGTGCTGGGCGCGGTCATCACGCTGGTGATGATCGCGATGCTCGGGCGGCAGCTGTTCGAATCCGGCATCGCCGGGCTGGTCGATGCGCTGCCGCGCAACCCGCTCTTCTACCTGTTCTTCACGCTCTATTATTTCTCGCCGGTGGTGGGCGACTATGTGATCTTCCGGCGGCTGTGGCGCATTCCTGCGGCCGGCTTCGCGGCGCTGATCCGCAAGCGCATCGCCAGCGACATGATCGGTTATTCCGGCGAGGCCTATTTCTACGCCTGGGCGCGGCAACGCGCGACGATGGTCGCAGCACCCTTCGGCGCCGTGAAGGACGTCAGTATCCTGTCGGCCATTTCCGGCGCCGCGATCACGCTGACCGTGCTGCTCGGCGCGCTGCCCTATGCGATCGGCTGGCTCGACACCGGCCAGTTGCGGCTGGTCATGTGGTCGGCGGTGATCATCTTTGCCATGTCGCTGCCATTCCTCGTCTTTTCGAAGCGGGTTTTTTCGCTCGACCGGCGCACCTTGTGGTGGATCTTCGCGGTGCATTGCGGTCGGGTGCTCGGCGGCGCGGTACTGCTCGCCATCACCTGGCATTTCGGTCTGCCGGGCATCGCGATCGCGACATGGCTGCTGCTCTCGGCCGCGCGCATGCTGGTGGCGCGCCTGCCGATGGTGCCGAACAAGGATCTCGTCTTCGCGACGATCGCCGGCATGCTGGTCGGCCAGCATGCCAAAATGGCGCAGATGCTGGCGCTGGTCGCCGGTCTGATCCTCATCGTCCATGCCGCGCTGATGCTCGGCTTCGCGCTCCACGCCTTGTGGGTGAGAGTGCGCGCACGGCGCTGAGCGGGTGCCCGCGCCGTCAGCCGATCAGATCGGCGTAGCGCCCCGCCGGCCGGCCACGACCGAGCACGGTGAAAGTCCGGTCGATGCTGTCGAGCAGTTGCGGCACGCCATTGTCGCCGGGATGCACCGCGATTCGCACCACGCGCGCCGGCCGCAGCACGAG
Organism: Parasphingomonas halimpatiens; assembly: GCF_036663795.1. Taxonomy (NCBI): domain Bacteria; kingdom Pseudomonadati; phylum Pseudomonadota; class Alphaproteobacteria; order Sphingomonadales; family Sphingomonadaceae; genus Parasphingomonas; species Parasphingomonas halimpatiens. The sequence continues at coordinate 83,654 of NZ_JAXOJP010000011.1, read as the reverse complement.
GCGCAGCGCGGCGGCGGCGGCCAGCGAACTGAGCTGGCGGTTGCGCGACCGGCTCGCCCAGGTGATCACCGGTCCGCGCGCCACGACCGCGTCGCCGCGCGTCGGCGCCCACACCCGGGCGTGGTCCTCCGCCAGCGCGAAGCCGGCCTCGCCCAGCACAGCGCGTGCCGCGTCGGAATAAAGCCAGGCCGGCGCGATGAACCCCGCCGCCGGGCGGCCGATGATATCCTCGACCAGCGCCTTGCCGCGCGTCATGCGCGACAACGCCTCGGTCGCATCGAGGCCGAGAAACTCGCCCTCGCCCGCCGTCATATGTTTGGCGCGCCAGGCATCGGCGCCGCTGTGCGTCGCGGTGTCGCGATGAAACCAGCCATGCACGAACATCTCGACCCCGGCATCGGCCCAGGCGCGCAGCCGCGCCGCGAACGGCGTGCCAGCGGTAAGCGGTGCTTCCCCCCAATGGTCGGGCACGACCAGCATCGCCAGGCGCAACCCGCCGAGATGGCCGGCCAGCCGATCGGCCAGCGCATCGACCGGCCCTTCGAATTTGGGCGAAACGTCGTGGATCGAGGCAAGCAGCGTCTTCATCGCGTCCGCCGATAGCGGTTGAACCGGCGCTTGCCCAGCGGCGGCCACCGGCAAAGCGTCTCCGATACGCCCGCAGCGCACCTTCTTTTGGCCAAGTTTCACCGCATATACCGCGCGGCTCGACGCACCCCGCACGGCGCGCGCCGTTCATCGCAGGGCAAAGGCGATGCGCGATAGAGGATATGGCGGGAGCGACAATGCGAGGACGCGGCATGACGATGAAGAAGGTTCTGGTGGCAATCGCGGCGATGCCGATCGCCCTGTCGTCGCTGACGATACCGGCCCATGCCGGGGTCGTTGGCGAGGACAGCGCGCTGTGCGCCAGCGGCCGGGGTCCGGCGATCCAGGCCAATATCGTCGGCCTGAAGGATCGCGCCGGCGAGGTGAAGCTCGAAATCTACCCGGCCAACGAACAGGATTTCCTGCGCGACGACTATCTGCTGGTCCAGGAACACAAGGTTTTCCGTCGCGTGACCGCGCGCACCCCGCAATCCGGCCCGGTCGAAATCTGCATCAAGGTGCCCGCACCCGGCCGCTACGCCCTGCTCTTCACGCACAATCGCGACGGCAAGTCGAAGTTCGACTTCTGGACCGACGGCGCGGGCTTCCCGAGCAATTTGCGGATGGGGCGTGCCAAGCCCAAGCTCGTCCAGGCGATCATCGATGTCGGACCGGGTATCACCACGACCATCATTCGGGCACAGTATCTGCGCGGCTTCAGTGGTTTCGGCCCGTTGAAGGAATAGGCTGATGCGGATCGTCGACGTCAACGAATTCTATTCGCCGACCGGCGGCGGCGTCCGCACCTATCTCGATCGCAAAATGGGCCTGATGGCCGAGCTTGGTCACGAACTGATCGTGATCGCGCCGGGCCGCGAGGACAGCGTCGAGGAACGTCCGGGCGGCGGGCGGATTATCTATGTGAAGGCACGGCGCCTGCCGTTCGACAGCAATTACGGCCTGTTCTGGGATGGCGCCCCGATCACCGCGCTGCTCGACGATCTGGCCCCCGACGTGGTCGAGAATTGCTCGCCCTGGCGTCCCGCCTGGATCGTCGGCAACTGGCAGGGCGACGCGCTCAAATCCTATTTCATGCACAATGACAATGTCGCCGCCTATGCGCAGCGCTGGTTCGAAGGCGTGGCGAGCCATGAACGAATCGAGCGCGCCTGTGCGTGGTACACGCGCTACATGGCGCGATTCCTCGACAAGTTCGACGTCGTCGTGACCAACGGGCCGGCGCTCGAAAAGCGTCTGCGCGCGCGCGGGCTGCGGATCGATGCGGCGATGCCGCTCGGCATCGAGCGTGGCCATTTCTCGCCGACGTTGCGCGACGAGCGGCTGCGCGCAGCGATGCTCGCGCAATGCGGCCTGCCGCCCGAGGGTCGCCTGCTGCTCGGCCTTGGCCGGCATCATCGCGAGAAGCGCTGGGACGTCGTGATCGACGCGGCCGAGCGCGCCGGCGCGCGCATGCCGGTCGGCCTGATGTTGCTCGGCACCGGCGTCGAGACGCGCAATCTCGAATATCGCCTGGCCGGCAGCCCGCATATCCGGCTGTTCCGCCCGGTCTATGACCGCGAGCGGCTGGCGCGGATCATGGCCAGCTGCGACGCGCTGATCCACGGCTCCGAGGCCGAGCCTTTCGGCCTCGTCGCGTCGGAGGCGATCGCGGCGGGCCTGCCGCTGATCGTGCCCGACACCGGCGGCTGTGCCGAAATCGCCGATCCGCTGTCGTCCGAGACTTATATCGCCCGCGATGCCGCGTCGGCCGCCGAGGCGATCGTGCGGCTGTTCGCCCGCGACGCGGCGATGCTGCGCCGCGCCGCGGTGGTCGCCGCCGGGCGGGTGCGCAGCGATTGCGCGCACACCGTCGAGCTGATGGATTATTATGCGGCGCGCGTCGCCGAGAAACGGGCACAGCCGCTGCGCGCCTGACCTGTCATGAGCACGCCATATCGCTGAGGCAAGCGACTCTCCGATAACCCGGAGACCACCGATGAAGATCACGCTCGACCGTCGCTCGTTGCTCCTGACAGGCACGCTGGGGCTCGGTGCCTTCGCCATACCCGGCTTTGCGCAGGCCCCGGCGATCAATGCGGCACGCGGCTTTACCCACAGCGTCGCGAGCGGCGAGCCAGCAAGCGATTCGATGCTGCTGTGGACGCGCTATGTCCCCGCCAACGGGGGCGCGGTCGAGCTGCGCGCCGAGATTGCCGAAACGCCGGATTTTGCCCATGTCGTCGCCGGCGGCGCGCAGATCACCGGGCCGTGGCGCGATTTTACCGCCAAGATCACCCTCGCCGGGCTGCAGCCGGGCCGTACCTATCATTATCGCTTCATCGCCACCGACGGCACGATCTCGCCGGTCGGCCGCACGCGAACGCTGCCCGAAGGCGACGCACCACGCTTCCGCGCAGCGATCTTTTCCTGCTCGAACATGTCGTTCGGCTATTTCAATGCCTATGCCCATGCCGCCGCGCGCGACGATATCGATCTCACCGTCCATCTCGGCGACTATTTTTACGAATATGACAGCGGCCATTATCCCGCGCCGGAGGAAGTCGTCGGGGGTCGCCGGCCCGAGCCGGCAAGCGAGCTGATCCACCTCGCCGATTATCGCCTGCGTTACGCCAGCTATCGCGCCGATCGCGACCTGCAGAAGCTGCATCTGTTGCAGCCGATGATCGTGCAGTGGGACGACCATGAATCGTCGAACGACAGCTGGGAGGGCGGCGCGCAGAACCACCAGCCCGACAGCGAAGGCGACTGGAATCCGCGCCGTGCTGCCTCGATCCAGGCCTATCGCGAGTGGATGCCGGTGTCCGACGAGCCGTGGAAGGCCTATGACATCGGCACGCTCGCGACGTTGTTCCGCACCGAGACGCGCCTGCTCGCGCGCACCGAACAGCCCGATATCGCACCGCTGTTCAAACAGGCCGACCCGGCCGCCGCGCTCGAGGCGTTTCGCGACGGTGCGTGGATGGACCAAGGCGCGACGATGATGGGGTCGCAACAGGAGAACTGGCTTGCCCATGCGATGCGCAGCTCGGTGCGCGGCGGGCAGCGCTGGCAGATCGTCGGCTTCGGCACGATCCTCGGCCAGACGGTCATGCCCGCGACGGCGCTGGACTGGCTGGATCCCAAGGCCTCGCCGCGCGCTAAAAACTACCTGCTCGCGGGGATCGCGGCGGCCAAGGTCGGGCTGCCGTTCAACTATGACAATTGGGGCGGCTATCCCGCCGCGCGCGCGCGCTTCCTGCGCGCGTCGCAGGCGATCGGCGCCAATCTGATCGTCATTTCGGGCGATAGCCATAATGGCTGGGCCTATGATCTCGCGCAGGACGGCAAGCCCGCCGGGGTGGAATTCGCCGGCCACAGCGTGACTTCGCCGGGTTACGAATCGTCCGTCCGGGTCGACCCGCGCGCCGTCGCCGCCGCGCTGGTCGCGGCCAACCCGGAACTCAAATGGTGCGACACCAGCCGGCGCGGCTATATGGCGATGACGCTGACACCCGATCGCGCCACGTGCGACTGGGTGATGGTCGACAGCGTCACCGTGCCCGGCACCGGCGCGCGGGTTGGCCACAGCGCCGACGTGGCGCGCGGCCGTAACCTGATGGCCTGATAAGGCGCGACAGCGCGCGCCCGGCTGTGGCACAGCCACCGCGATGCGCCGCGCGGACCTTTCGTCGGAAACCATCGTCGCCGCGCTGTTGCTGGCGATAGCGCTCGCCGTGCGCGCGGTCGATTTCGGCAATCCGGTCATCCATGTCGACGAGCAATATTATCTGCTCGTCGGGGATCGCCTGCTCCACGGCGCGCTGCCCTATGTCGATATCTGGGACCGCAAGCCGATCGGCCTGTTCGCGATCTTCGCCGCGATCCGGCTGTTGCCCGGCGACGGCGTGCTCGCCTATCAGGTGATCGCGACGCTGTTCGCCGCCGCCACCGCCTGGCTGGTGCAGCACGGCGCCCGGCGGCTCGGCGCGACGCCCCGCGCGGCGATCGTCGCCGGTGCAGCCTATCTCATCTGGTTGCCGCTGCTCAGCGGACGCGGCGGCCAGTCGCCGGTCTTCTACAATCTGTTCGTCACCGGCGCGGCGGTATTGATGCTGCGCCTGCCCGCGCTCGCGGCGCGACAGGCGACGCGCGCGATAGTGATCAACGGGGCGGTCGCCTGCCTGCTGGCGGGACTGGCGATCCAGACCAAATACACGCCGGCGATCGAGGGGGCGTTTTTCGGTTTCGCTCACCTCTATTATCTCCACCGCGCCGGCGCGCGCTGGCCGGTGATGACCGCCGTCGCCGCCTTATGGCTCGGCCTGGGCCTGGCACCGACCGCGCTGATCGTCCTGCTTTATTGGGCGCACGGCCCCGCCGCCTTCCACGCCTTCTGGTTCGCCAATTTCGAATCGATCTTCCTGCGCTCGCGCTACGCCTATCCCCCGGACCTCATCGCGCGCCGCCTGCTCGGAACCAACGCGCTGCTCCTGCCCCTCACACTGTGCGCCGCGCTGGCATGGCGGCGGCGCGACGAGCGGCGAATGCTGGCGTTCGGCTGGCTGGGCGCGGCGATTGCCGGCTATTTCGTGCTCGGCACCTTTTTCGATCACTACGCGCTGCCGCTCGTCGCCCCGCTTGCGCTGCTCGCCGCGATCACGTTCGCGCGGCATGGTCGCGCGATCGTCGCGACGCTCGCCCTCGGGCTGATCCTGTTGGTTGTGCGTACTGCGATCCGCCACAGCGACGCGGCGGGCGCCTACCGCCTGGCGACGGTGGTCGAGGCCAATAGCGGGAATGAATGCCCCTATGTCTTCACCGGTGATTCGGTCACCTATCTGCTCGCCAAAGCCTGCCTGCCGACCGCCTATGCCTTTCCCTCGACGCTCGCCTATGCGCCCGAACAGGGCGCCAGCGGGATCGACGAGGCGGCCGAGGTGCGGCGGATCCTCGCCCATCGTCCCCCGGTGATCGTGCGCGGCAGCCGTCCGCTTGCCGAATGGAATGACGCCAGCCGCGCGTTGGTCGACGGGGCGCTGACGCGTGACTATCGCCCGGTGTTCAGCACCGCGCGCGACGATTACCGCCTGATCGTCTGGCTCCGTCGCGACCGCAGCTTCGTCTCACCCGGCGTCTCACCAGGTCCGTGATACGCCCAGCCTGACGGTGATCGGGCGCAGCGGGGTCGCCTGCGAGCGCGTTATGAAGGTGAACGGATTGCCGTAAGCGAAGCGATTGTCGGAGCGGTTGGTCAGGTTCTCGACGCGCAGCGTGACGGCGGTGCCGTGCCGTTCCCAGCCGCCATGCAGACCAATAACGAGATATTTCCCCTGGCTGATGTCGAGCACGTCGCCGGTGCCGAGCACCGAACGACCGACATAATTGCCGTCCGCGCCGACGCTCCATTGCGCGTCGCTGCCGCCCTGCCATTCATAGCGTAGCGCGACATTGCCGGCGAAAGGCGGTGTTTCGGGCAGGCGCCGGTTCTGCGGCAGCGACAGATCGGCGAGCGGGCCACTGACGGTGTTGGAGGTGAAGAGGAACGAGCCCGTCGCGTGCAGCCCGGCAATCGGCACATAATCGACATTGCCTTCGAGCGTGAAGATCCGCGCATTGCCGAAATTGGTCGTATAGGGCGCGCCGCGCCGGTTGATCAGATCGGCCTGGATGTCGACCCAATGTGCGTAGGACGCGCTGCCCGAAAAAGTCACGCCGGTCGGGCCGTCATGCAGGCGACGAAAACCGATCTCGCCGACGATGATCGAGTCCGAATTGAAGTCGGCGACGCGCCCGATGCCCCGCGCCACGGCGAGGCCGCCGGTGCGGTAACCGGTCTGGACGCGACCGAACAAGGCGAAGCGTGGCGCGAGCCGCCACGAAAGCGCCAGTGTCGGGTCGAAACGACGGGTCGACCGGCCGCGAATGAAACTGTTGCTGGCCGGCTGCGTCGAAGGCTCGCTGTCGACCCGCGCATAGGTCAGGCGGGCGCCGACGGTCGCGGACAAATTGCGCGTCAGCGCGATCGTACCCTCGCCGAACAGCGACGCGCTCTGCGTCACGTTGGTCACGCCGATGATGTCGGCGGGATTGTTGGCGAAGCCCGAGACGCGCGCCTCGGTATCGCGGTTACGGAGCAGCGTCAGCCCGAGCACCCAGCTGTTGCCACGCCGCGTCGATCGCGAAAGGCGCGTTTCGTGGGTCAGGAGCAACCGCGAATCGTCGGTACGGTAGATCAGCGGGAACGGGAAACCGACAGGCGTCGCGTCGAACAGGTCGCTCGCATGCACGTCGCTGACCCCCGTCGCCGACACCAGTTGCAGCCCGCTATCCCAGTTCTTGGTCACGACCGCGCGGCCGAGCATGAACTGGTTGTGATAGGGTTGCCGCTGGACGGTGAAGCGCGACAGCGTGTCGCGGCCTTCGCCATAGGCGGCGTCGCGGCCCTCGATGCGCTGTGCCAGGATACTCGCATCGATCTGCCAGCCGCCGCCGGGATCGAGCCGCGCCGCGAGACGACCGCCGACGGTATCGACGCGATTGACGTCGGATCGCCGCTGGCCGACATCATCGATATAACCGCCGTCGCGCACGCGATAGGCGAGCGCACGCACGCCCAGCATTCGATCGACCAGCGGCACGTTCAGCCGTCCCGCGACGTCGAAGCCCGGCGCGCCGTGCGCCGAGGCCGACGCGCCGGCCTCGACCGCGCCGCTCACCCGATCGAGATCGACCGCTTCGGGCGTCAGGCGGATGATGCCGCCGATCGCACCGGCGCCGTAAAGCGTGCCCTGCGGCCCTTCGAGCACGTCGACCGCCTTCATGTCGTACAGCCGCAGGTCGGGCTCGGGTCCTGAATAGGCCAGCTGAACGTCGCCGAAATAGATGCTGGCGGTCGACTGGGTCGCCCCGTTGAAGCTGCTGTCGGCGACCCCACGAATGAAGATCTTGTTGCGCCCGGCGCCGAGCGCGGTGCTCTGCAGCACGGGCATGGCATGCGCGGCGCTGTCCAGATCCGGCGTCGTCCGCGAGCCGCCTGGGCCCGCCAATCCGGTGACGGTGGTCAGCGTGCCGGGATAGCGCAGCAACGGCACCCGCTGCTTGCTGGCGGTCACGACGACCTCTTCGGTGGCGCCGCTCGCAGGCGTCAGCGCCGGTGTGGCGTGCGTCACGGGCGCCGGGCGCCGGTCGCGAACGATGCGGAAGCTGCGCGCGTCGACCGCGACGGCGCGAAATCCCGAGCCGGCGAGGAGATGGTCGAGCGCTGCGCGCACCGGCATGCGGCCCTGCATCGGCTTGACGCGGATGCGGCTCAGCCCGGCCTCGGTGCTGATGATGTCGGTACCCGTCTGTCGTGCCAGCGAGGTCAGCGCGATGTCGAGCGTGGTGGCGGAAATCGAGATCGACGGGTCGGCCGCGCGCGCCGTGGCCGGCGCGACGAGCAGCAACATCGCCGCGACGATGTGGCTAGTTGCCGGCCTTGTGTTCAGGCGAGATAACCCACCGCTCGCCATCGCGACGCCACCCTGCACCGACCAGCGCGGCGATATGCGGAACGTCCTTGGCCGCGTCGCCGGTCAGCTGAACCATGCCGGTAAAGGTTTGCGCCGACAAGTCCGGATCGAACCGGAGGTCGGCGCCGTTGACGCGCCTGATCGCCTGCGCCACGTCGCCGAGCGGCGTCGCGTTGAAGGCCAACCGGCCGTTGCGCCAGCCGCCGACGGCATCGACCGCGATCTTCGACAAAACGACCTGCCCGACATCCTCATGTGCAACCAGCGCATTGCCGGCCTTGACCAGGATTGCCTCGCGGCCCGGCTGAAACGACACCGCGCCTTCGGCCACCGCGACATCGAGCCGCGCACCACTGCGCGAGACGTCGAACACCGTGCCGACATCCTGTACCGCCAGATTGCCCGAATGAAGGACGAACGCCTTGCCGTCGTCGTGATGCACCGCGAACACCGCCTCGCCCGAATCAAGCGTTGCGACGCGGGTGTCGTTGCGGTCGAGATGCAGCGTCGTCGCGCCGTTCAGCTCGATCCGCGTGCCATCGGCGAGCGCCACGACGCGCTTCTCACCCGGGGCAGTGCGAACGGTATAGGCCGCGCTGCCCGGCACCATGACGAGCGGCATGACGAGCGCGGCGATCCCGGCGGCGACCGCCGTGCCGCCGACCGCCCAGCCCCAGCGGCGCGACCGCTGCGGCACGAACCGCTCCGGTGCGACGGGGACGATCGGCGCGGCGGCACGCGGCAGGTCGCCGAGCAGCGCATCATCGAGCGCCACGCGATCAAAAGCCGCGGCGTGGGCGGCGTCGGCCTCAAGCCAGGCGACGAAATCGTGCCATTCAGCCGACGACAACACGGCCTGGCGCAAATGCCAGCCGATTGCCTGATCGACGATGTCACATCCCTCTGTCATCGATTCGAAGCCCCTTACTTGGTACAGACGTCACCGTGCCCGCATTCCCGCACTATCCTCCGCCAGAATCGTGAATCTGGCGATAGGCGCGTTGCAGCAGCTTCTCGACGCCGCTGACGCTGATGCCGAGCTCGGCGCCGATCTCGCGCTGCTGCCGCCCTTCGAGGCGGAACATGCGGAACGCGCGCTGGGTCCGTTCGGGCAAGGAAGCCAGCGCCGCCTCGACCTGCCGCAGCCGCTCGCGCGCGATCAGCACCCGCTCCATGTCGGGAATGTCGTCGGCCTCCGACTGCGCCTCGACCCAGCCGGTGTCGCGCGCGCCGCGCCGTGCCGCAGAGAGCCGGCGATCCGCGGCGAGATTCGCCGCCATGCGAAACAGATAGGCCGCCGGATCGGCGACCGGGCGATCGATGAACTGGTCGAGCTTGAGCCACATGTCCTGCAGCGCGTCCTCGGCATCGTCGGCGCCGCCGAGCCGTGCCGCGAGCAGGCGCGCCAGCATCGGGCGCTCCGCCAGGAACACCGCCTTCAGTCCGCTTTCCGCCGCTGCGCCAACCATTGCGAAGACCATGCCCGAGCTTAGCCCGGAAAGGCCAGCCCATGTTTCGCCGCCCGCGCGGCAATCGGCAGCCTTTCCAGCGCCGCCGCCTCGACGATGCGCGCCGCGGCGATCGAATCGCCGGGGCGCGAGCCCGCGCCGGGGTGGCACATCACCAGATGCATCTCGCCCGGGAAACGCAGCAGCCTGGGGAACAGCGCGGCATAGTCGCCGGCAAAGCCGTAATGACCGGCAAAGCTGTCGTTGCAGCGCAGGCCGTGCGCCGCCGCCGCGGCACGCAGGCCGCGCGAATGCCAGGCGCTGCCCAGCGCCTTGCCGAAAAAGGGGCGCGCGAGCATCGCCACCACGCGATCGGTGCAATCGCGCACCCATGCCTGCGGCGCGCGCAGCGCGGTGGCGGCGAGCACGATGTCGCGGATGCCGGGCAGCGCATGGGCATGCTGATGACCGTCGACGAACGACGGCGGGCGGCCAAGCGCGTCGCAGAAGCGATCGAACTGTGCCGCCACCTCGCGCGCGATGGCATCCAGTGGCAGGTCTCCCCGCGCGGCGCGGCGCCCCAGCGCATTGATCGTCGGCAGTGTTCCGTTATCGACGAGGCCCGGCATCGCGGTGAGCGGCGCCTCGCCGGTCAGCACGAGATGCAGACCGATCTCGACATGGGCGGGAAGATCGCGGAGCAGCGCGCTGTCGGTTTCCCAACCGGGCATGATGGCCATGCAACTGGTAGCGTTCAGTTGCCCTCTGGTCGCGAGGCTGGCGATGACCGCGCTGACCTCGGGCGAGAAGGCGAAGTCATCAGCACATAGCAGCAGCCGGGGCATCGACGATCCTCAAGGCCTGAACGGGGCGCTCGCGAATGCGCTCGCTGGTCATGCGACGGCGGTCAAGCCGACGCGCCAGAAATTGGTAGAAGAACCAGTCACCGGCGATCGGTGCCATGGCGTGATAGACAATCCGCTCGGCGAGCGTCCAGCGGATCGACTCGCGATTCCGTTCGCGTGGCGACGGCGCGCACCAGAAGCGCGCGCCATAGCTCATCGCGCCCTCGTGGTGGACGCGGTGAATGATCTCGTGATCCTCGAGCACATAGTTCCAGCGCCGCGCATCGAAGCCGCCGGCGCGGCGCAGCGCCGCAGTGCGAAACACCTGACCCGCCCCGCCGGTATGGCATTGCCGCCGCAACAGCTTTGGCATGATGCGGATGTGCAACGCCTTGCGGCGCTGCGCGGCGCGATCGTCACGCCCGGCAAAAAAGGCGCCCGCGGCGACACTACCCGGCGCGGCGAGCAGCGCTTCGGCTTCGGCGAGATAGTCGCAAGGATACCAGGTATCGGCGTCGCAGGTCGCCACCAATGGGGTCGCGACGCGCGCCAGGCCGGTGGTCAGCGCGAAGACCTTGCCGGGGCGCCGCTCGGTAAGCAGCGTCGCGTCGAGGCCGAGCAGTGCGCAGCAGGCCATCGCCCGTGCGGCGCTGCCGTCGGTCGAGCCATTGTCGACGAGGATCAGCCTCAACGGGCGCGTCTGCGCCGCGAGGCTGGCCAGGGTATCGGGAAGGAAATCGACCTCGTTGTAGAAGGGAATGATCACCGACCACCGGGCCGCGCACAACGGGACGACGCGGCCTGGTGCCGGCGCGTGCGCCTGCTCGCCTGTATCGACACTGTCGATGTCGCGCGCCGCCTCAAGCAGCATCAGATATCGCCTTGGTCGGTCTACCGACCCGCTGCATTACCATCATGATCCCGCCGCAGAGACGGGTCGGCTTGTCGACTCCCCAGCCACGTACCGACCCGCTCGCCTCCCTCGAGTGAAGCCCGCTATTATGGGGAAGACGACGCCGGGCGGCCGAACCCGCACATGGCGACGGGCACTTTTTTTCGTTTCGTAAAATGAGGGCTCCCGCCGCACACCAGGCGCGACGGATCGCGATCAGTTTCCGTCGATGGCGACGCGATCGAGTTCGGGCAATTGCCAGTCGATCGGCGTGAGGCCGTTGGCCACGAGAAAGGCGTTGGCGCGCGAAAAGGGCCGGCTGCCGAAAAAGCCGTTATGCGCCGACAACGGCGAGGGATGCGGCGCCTTGAGGACGAGGTGCCGCCCCCCTTGCGCGACGTCGGTGACGAAGGCGGCCTTCTTCTGCGCGTAATTGCCCCACAGGATGAACACCGTGGGGTCAGGGCGCGCCGCGACGAGGCGGATCACCGCGTCGGTGAAGCTCTCCCAGCCGCGACCGCGATGCGCCGCGGCCCGCGCAAGCTCGACGGTGAGCACGCTGTTGAGCAACAGTACGCCCTGCCGCGCCCAATGTTCGAGAAAGCCGTGCCGCGCCGGGGCGATGCCGAGATCGCTGCGCATCTCCTTGTAGATGTTGACGAGGCTCGGCGGCACCGTGACGCCGGGGCGCACGCTGAAGCACAGGCCATGCGCCTGCCCCGGGCCGTGATAGGGATCCTGCCCCAAAATGACGACGCGCACGGCATCGAGCTGGGTCAGGTCGAGCGCGCGGAAATATTCGGCGCCGCGCGGGAAGATCTGCTTGCCCGCCGCCTTTTCGGCGACGAGGAATTGCCGGAGCGCGCGCATATAGGGCTGCGCGAATTCGTCCGCGAGCGGCGTCGCCCAGCTCTCGCTGAGACGCACGGCGCCGCGCGACGATTCACCCTGGGGCGGTTGTGGTGCGGTAGCCGGATCCATCCGGCGTGCTTAACGGCCTGCGCGGGGCAGGCAAAGCCTGGCGGTTCGGCTCAGCCGAAGACGCCGATGCCGGCAAACTGGCCGACGATCAACAGGCCGGTCAGCGCGAACGAGGCGAGACCGACGACGATGCTGCGTGTCATGACGATATATCCCTGCAAGGTCGTTCCGGTCATGCGACCGGAACGACGGGGACGGCGGCGCTGAACAGCACGGCGGAGAAGAACAGGGCGCCGACGAGCGAGAGGGCGACGCGCTGGGCGGTTTCGATACGAGCGAACATGATGATGTTACCTTCCTGAACTTGGTCATCCAGACCATCTGGTGACCGATGCCCGAAGGTTAGCATCAAGCGTGCCAACTTTTTTAAGTTATTGTATTATATCGATATTATTATTTCATCCCGGCGGCATCGCGCCGATATCGGGTGCCGAACTCGCATTTCGCGCCAAAAGATGGCGGAAATTACTACGCCGCCCTGAGCAGATTCCGGCCACCATCCTTGGCGGCGTAGAGCAATGCGTCGGCGCGACCGAACACGGTGCCGAGATTCTCGCCGGGCTGCGCGGTGGTCAGGCCCGCCGAGAAGGTGACCGCGCCGAGCGGCTCGTCGGATTCGCGCAGCCGGTAACGCTTGTTGGCGACCGTCACGCGCGCCTTTTCGAGGATGGCGAGCGCTTCCGACCGTGAAACCCCGCTGAACAGAACGGCGAATTCCTCGCCGCCATAGCGCGCGACGAAATGCCCCGGACAGCCATCGAGCAGCGCGGTGGCGATCGCCTTGAGCACGCGATCGCCGACCGAATGACCGAAGCGGTCATTGACCAACTTGAAGTGATCGATGTCGCACACCGCGACGCACAGCGTGTCGCCCGCTGCGACGCCGGCGGCAAAGGCTTCCTCGAAGGCGCGGCGGTTGGGCAGATCGGTGAGCGGATCGCGCCGCGCATTGTCGCGCGCTTCCTCCAGCTTGGCGCGGAGTTCGTTGGCTTCGTGTGTCGCCGCCTCGAGCCGGTTTTCGGCGAGGCGCACCCGGTCGAGCATGGCGCCCGTCAGACGCACCACTTCGGTGACGCCGAGCGCGGCGTCGGAATTGCGCAGCGCATCGGCACTGGCGGCGAGGTCGCGACCAAAGCCCTGTGTCTCGGCGCGGATCGTCCTTACCATGTCGCTGAAATCGTCGACCTGCATCTGCGTCTGGGCGACGAGTCCGTCGGCGGCGCTCGGCGTCGGCCCCGACCCGTTGCCGGCGACCTTGCCGCCGAGCGACTCGATGTCGCGCGATGACAGCCGGATCCCCCCTTCGGTCATCGCGGCAACCGACTGGGCGACGACCCCGCGCGGATCGCTCAACACACGATAGGCGAAATCATAGTGACGCGGATCGGGGCTCAGCCGATGCTGCTGGAGGAACGCACCGATCGCGTCATAGAGCCGCGTCGCCGCATGCTCCTGCTTCGCCCCGTGCGACACGGTTGCTCCGGCCATCCGAACCCAGACTCCCCACTACCGCGGCCCCAAGCACGCGGCGATTCGCCCCCTTCCACAACATATGTACACCGCAATGGCTAAAATCCGATGACCACGTCGCCCCTTCCCCAAAATGCAGGTTCACCGCGTGAAGGCGATGCCGGCCCGGACATGGGTCGCGCGCTTGTTATAGTCGATCAACGCCTCGCCATAACCGGTGTACGCCTGGCCGAAGAGATAGATACGCGGCAGTGTGTCACTGATCCTGACCAGCGGATAGGATAGAAACGCCTCCGCCGAGCCCTTGCCGGTCCCCGGATTGCCGCGCGCGGTGACGGCGAGTTTGAGGCCGTCGCGCTGCCCCAGAGACACGCCGAGGGAGGTATAACCCCAGTAGCGATCGAGGTCGGGCGCGATCCCCTGATTGCCGAAGTAGAACCATGCCATCGGCGTCACGTCGAGCCGCCAGCCATGGCCGAGATCGAACGCCCGGGCGGCGCGCACGAGCACGCGGTTGACGTCAATCGAATTGGTGACGCCGCCGCCATTGCTGTCGTGGCGATAGCCGCCGCCAATCACGCCATTGGCGCCAACCGGCACATCGACAAACAGCTCGGGGCTGTAGCCGGTGGCGCGGACCGGCCCGGACGGGCGGTCGATCGCCCAGAACATCGTCTGGGTATAGGCGAAGTCGAGCCGCGGACCGTCGTCGCGGCCGAGCACCCGGAAATCGAAGCTGAGCTGTAGCTTCGCCCCGGCATCGCCGGCGCCGATGACGCCATAGGTCGGCGCATAGGGGTGGAGGCGATCGAGAAAGCCGCTCGCCGTGCCGCGCGACGTGCGGTTCGGCTGCTCGGTTGCGCCCGGCGCCACGGCGGCGACGGCCACCGGCGCGGACGTCGGGGCGGCAGCCGCCAAGCGATAGTGGACCCGCGCGAAGGCGCCTGGCGCGACGGGCCCCTCGCCGTCAGGCGCGGCGACCAGCCGCAGATGCATTCCGTCACGAGCCATTACCTCGAGCTCGGCGGGCCCCAGGGCGGGCTGGGCGGCACTGCTCTCGTTGAGCAGGAACACCTCGACACCCTGCTTCGCCGCGTCGGCGGAAGCCGGCGGATCGAGCAGCGGGCGCAATTGCGCCGCCGCCGGCGTGGCGCCGCACAGCGCGGTGCTGGCGAGCAGGCAGGCACCGACGCCAAATATGGAAAGAGCCCGCATATCACCCCCTGGCACAGCCTCTGGCGCAGCTTTGGCAGGACGGCTAACCGGGTGCAATGCGCGTAACCCAGACCGACCGCGATTTCGCGAACCAGCTTGCCGATGCCGCCGGGGCGGCGATCCGTCCCTATTTCCGCGCGCCGCACGGTCTCGAGACCAAGGCCGACGCCTCGCCGGTGACGCTCGCCGACCGCGAAGCCGAGGCGGCGATGCGCCGGCTGATCGAGGCGCGCTTCCCCGAGGATGCGATCATCGGCGAGGAATATGGCGTGCGCGAGGGGACCAGCGGGCGCGCCTGGGTGCTCGACCCGATCGACGGCACGCGCGCCTTCATCACCGGACGGCCGATCTTCGGCACGCTGATCGCGCTCGTCGCCGAGGGCTGGCCGGTGCTCGGCGTGATCGACCAGCCGATCCTCGGTGAGCGCTGGCTCGGTAGCATTGGCAAACCGACGACGCTCAACGGCAATCCCGCCGCGACCCGCGCGTGCCGCGAACTCAAGGACGCGCTGCTCGCCACCACTTCGCCGGCCTTGTTCGGCGACGACCAGCTCCACGCCTTCGAGCATCTCGACGGCGCGGTGCGCAGCACGGTGCTGGGCGGCGACTGCTACAACTATGCCTGTGTCGCCTCGGGCTGGCTCGACGTGGTTGTCGAGGCGGGGCTCAAGATCCACGACTTCGCCGCGCTGGTGCCGGTGGTCGAAGGCGCCGGCGGGCGGATGTGCGACTGGCAGGGCGATCCGCTGACCGCCGACAGCATCGGCGAGGTGATCGCCGCGGGCGACCCGGCGCGGATCGAGGATGTTCTGGAAGCGCTGGCCTGTCGCGGGCATTGAGGTCGGTGCCGTATCGTCCAGCGCTGCCGGCGCGATTTCCCTGCCGGAATTTTTTGACGCGGGCCGCCTTCCGTCTTAAGTTCAATATCCCAAACACTTAGCGATTTCGCCGTTGGGTTTGGCAGGGAATATACGGGTCAGCGCGATGGGGTTGGCAGGGAATTCCTCGGGCATTGCAAGGAAAATGTTCGTGCAGCGTCGTTCCGCGCCCGGCGTGTCGGTGCCTTGAACGCCAGGCGCATGCGCGTTGATTTTACCGACGATGAGAAAGACCAGCAGCGGTGATGACGCATTTGGCGAAAGACTGAATCATCGTAACGCGGGTTGGCGCGGCGCTCCGAACGCCCTGGAAGCGCGCCTGGCCCTGGGTTCCTGCATTCGCAGGAACACCAGCGCTTCATTTCTTGGCGGGCGTCCCGTGGCCGACATCGTCGCGCGGCTTGCCCTTGGTGGTGCGCTGCGACTGCGCCGTCGCACCAGCCAAAACCGGGCCGCATTGCGCACTCTTGGCGTCGCCGACATCGACGAAGGCGAGGATGCTGGCGAGCGGGCTGGCGACGATCCCCAGCGCGATGCCGGCCCCGGCGCGCGTCAGCAATTGCGGGCTGACGACGTTGATGCCGGGCTTGGCGAAATAACCCTTCACCCCGACCGGCGACTGCGCCGAGAACAGGCTGAAGGTCTTGGCATCGGCGCGCACCGCGAAATCGAGCGATTCGTTCTTGAAGCTGAAGCCGCCGCGCCCGGCGATGACGCTTTTCTGCGTGTCGATCAGGATCGGGTCGGCCGCCGCGACGCCGTTGCGCACGCTGAAGGCGATCAGCCCGCAATTGATCCGTACCGGCTCCTTGAGTTTTTTCTGGACCAACTTCTGCACGAAGGTGCCGATGTCGAGCTCGGCAAGCTGGACGTTGCGCGTCCAGAAGCTGCCGGCCGGCAGGATGATCGCGATGCGACCATTGGCGGTCGACAGCGAATCATGCACGGTGTCGCCATCGCCCGACAGCTTGATCCGCGCCTTGACGGTGCCGGTCGTCCCGGCCTCGTCGACGCCATAACCGGCGAGCAGCACCCCCATCGGCGTCGGCGACAGGCGGATGTCGTAATCGGTATGGACCATGGGGCGGCGCGCATTGATGACAATGTCGGACGCAACATGGCCGCGTGCCATGTCGAAGGTCAGCGGCGACAGCGTGAGCAGGCTGTTGTCGAGCGCGAGCTTGAGGTCGATGTTGGAGACGGGCACGTTGCGCGCCTTGAGAACGCGCACCTTGTAGTGGAGGTCGGCGTCGAAATTGCGCAGCGCGTCGACGCGCAACGGGGCATCGGGCAACAGGCGCGGGGTGCCGCCGACCTGATGCACGATGCCGGCCTTGCCCTGCGCCGCATCGTCGGGATTATAGCCGATGAACGGCGCGACATCGATGATGTCGAGGCTGCGCGTCGCGAGGTCGGCGGTCAGCTTGATGCGCGGCTCGACATTGGCGATGGTCAGCGTGCCGGCGAGATCGCTGTCGCCGAAGCGGCCATTGAGGCGCGTGAAGCGATATTCGTTGCCGACCTTGGTCATCGCGGCGTGCAGCACATAGGCACGCGTATCGGGCACGGCGATGCCGAGGATCGCGAGCATGTCGTTGATGTTGCGGCCGCGCGCGGTGACCTGCAGGTTCGCGCCCTCGATCTCGGTCGGGCCGTCGAGCGTGCCCGACACGTCGAACACGGTGCGCGAGGCGTTGGCGTGAAGCTGCAGCTGGTTCTTGCCGCCGACGGCGGTGGCATTGGGCGTGAGCAGCGCACCCGACACCGAGAAGGGCGTGTTGCGCGCGGTGCCGGTGCCGGTGAAGCGCAGCGCGCTGGCAAAGCGCGTGTCGGTGGCGCGAATCGTCTGGAACGCCAGATCGACCGCGACCTTCATGCGCGGATCGACGTAACGCAGCGTCGTGCCGGCGACCATCGCCTCGCGGATCGTCGGCATGTCGAACGGCTTGGCCGGGCCTTCCGAGAAGGTCCAGCTGTTGCGCTTGCCGTCCTTCGACCATTCGAGATCGGCCGCGCCATCGACCATGCCGAGCCATTTGATCCGACGGTGGCCGGTGATCAGCGGCAGCGTGGCAATGCTCGTGTCGATGCGCTTCGCCTCGAACAGGTTCTTCTTCGACGCCCAGTCGGGGTTGGAGATCGTCAGCCCCTCGGCGACGAAGTGGATGTTGAGCGGATCGAAATAGAGCTGGAAATCCCCTGCCACCTTGACCTGGCGGTGAGTCTGCGCGGCGACGGTGCGCTCGAACACATGCTTCAGGAAGCGGCCCTTGGTGATATAGAGCACGAGCCAGGCGATAAAGACCAAGGCGAGCAGGCCGAGCACGACGTTGCGCGCGATTCGCCAGGGCGACCAGCGGCGCTGCGGCGTAGCGGCAGGCGGGGGCGAATCGGGCGGCGACGACGCCGCGCCGGGCGCCGCTTCGTCCGCCGGATCATCGACCCGCGGCGGGGAAATCTGCGTCTCCATCGGGGGGCATAACCCCGGGGACGCCCCTAAGGTTGCATTTCGGCCAGCCCGAGGCTATGCGCCGCCGCTTCCGACGCGATTGCTCGTGAAAAACTGCCCGGCCAGTGTGGGCTGCCGCGGCTGTTCGAGGTGATCGCCGAACCGAAAGGACCAAAATGCCCAAGCTGAAGACGAAGAGCGGGGTGAAGAAGCGCTTCACCATGACCGCGACCGGCAAGCTGAAACACGGTGTGGCCGGCAAGCGCCACCGCCTGATCAGCCACAACGGCAAGTATATCCGCCAGAATCGCGGCACGTCGGTCGTGTCCGATCCCGATACGAAGACGGTAAAGGCCTGGGCGCCTTACGGTCTGAAGTAAGAAAGAGGATTAGGACATGGCACGCGTCAAACGTGGTGTAACCACCCGGGCTAAGCACAACCGCATCCTCGATGCGGCCAAGGGCTATTATGGCCGCCGCAAGAACACGATCCGCATCGCCCGCCAGGCGGTGGAGAAGGCCGGACAATATGCGTATCGCGACCGCAAGGTTAAGAAGCGCACGTTCCGCGGCCTGTGGATCCAGCGCATCAACGCCGGCGTTCGCGCCGAGGGCCTGACCTACAGCCAGTTCATGCACGGGCTGAAGCTCGCCGGCATCGAACTCGACCGGAAGGTCCTGGCCGACATCGCCATGAACGAGGGTCCGGCCTTTACCGCGATCATCGCGCAGGCGAAGGCGGCTCTGCCCCAGGCCGCCTGAGCGACCTGTAGCGAGCGAGAGATACGGGGCGTCGGTGGCAACACCGGCGCCCCTTTTCGTTTTGCGTCACCTGCTCCTGCGCAGGCAGGAGCCCGGCGGTTGCAAGGTGCAGCGCGCGTGACTCTGGGTTCCTGCCTGCGCAGGAACACGGGCGGGCGGCATCACGCGCTGATTCAACAAATCGTACACATGGGTAGTCCGCTCCTACCCGCGCATGTCGCGCGGATGCCGGCAGGAGCGACCCATGATCATTGTTCCGATCGAAGAAAATCATTCCGGCCTAGCGTCGGCCACCGACGCCAAATTCCGCACGCCGGATATGTCAGGCAGCGGGCTCGAGGCGCTCGGCGCGGGGCTGGCTAAGCTGGGTGATGGCGGACAACAGTTCGCGACGGCGCTCGACGAAAAGCGGCGGCGCGAACTGGCGGCCGAGATTGCCGCGGCACATCTCGACGTTCACCACCAGCGCAACCTCGATGACGCGGCGGCGAAGAAAGCCTATGTCGATTATAGCGATCGGGCGGCGGCGCTGTTGCAGGGCGACAATGGCATCCTCAACCACGAAGGTGCCGATGCCCATGCCGCTTTTCCGGCGCTGGTCGCGGCGCTTGCCGACTCGCACGACGAAGCGACCGCACCGCTGAATGCGCTCCAGCGCGCCGTCGTCGGCCCCGCGCTGGGCGAGCGACTGCGCAGCGACGTCGCGCGCGCGGCGGCGCATGTTCGACAGCAGGGCGTGGTCGAGCAGCAATCGCGAAGCAGCGCGCTGCAAGTGGCGGCGGCGCGTGACGCCGTCGCCCATGCTGATCAACCCGACCTCCACGACCATCATATGGCGACCGGCGAGAATGCGATCCGCCAGCAGGCGATGATCGGAGGCACGTCGGACGATGAACTCGGCCAGCAGCTCGCCGACTACAGGTCGGGCGTACATGCCGACACGATCGAGGCGCTGTCGGCGCGCGATCCGGCGAGCGCCGTTGACTGGTATGGGCGCTTTGGCGACAATCTAAACGAGGTGGACAAGCGCCGTGTTGCGACGATGCTTGCACCCGTGCCAAGCGACGGGCAGCTCGCACTTGATGACAATATCGCCGGCACTTCCGGCAGCCTCATTTCGTTTCCCAGCGACGAGAGCGCGGGATCAGCATTTGCCTCCGATCGAAATCTCAGCGACGTTGTCGACGCCGCAGATCCAGCGCCCACACCTTCGCCCACACCGGTTACGAACACCCCACGCACACCGCCAGTCGAAGCCGCCGATCCGACCGATGTCGCAGCGGATGGTGTGACCCCAAAACGACGGGTGACGGCAATGGACGGCACTCGAAGTGGGACGAAAGCCGCGCAAAATCAAACGCCGATCATATCAGACAGCGACTTGGCTGCCTTACGAGTCAATATGGCGTCTCCCAAACGCCAGGCAAGCAATCGGGCGCGGGCAGAGGCGGATTTGCGCGATCCGGTGGTGCTCACCTTGTTGCATATGATTGCCTATTATGAAGGTCCTGATCGAGCGAATGGCTACGCTCAAATCCAAGGAAAACTTAAAAAAACTGACCCGAAAATAACGGACTTCAGCCGGTTTCCCAATATAGGGGAAATTGCTGGCGGCAGATATCAGATAGAAAGAACTCATATGTACGCCACCGGCGTACAGAACCTGGGCATCGAGTCATTCCATCCCGTCGATCAAGACATGATCGCGGCGTATGTCCTGCGACATTATGGTATCACTGACAAAATTAAGGCAGGTGATTTTGCCGGAGCGATGCCCGCGCTGGCGACTTATTGGCGATCATTTCCCTTGCCCGGCGACGATGCCGGCAAGAGTGGAAACGCTCGCGGCAATTTTGCGACGTTTGTAAAAATATTCAATGAAGTGTATCCCTTGGTGCGGAGTGATGCAGCAAAGCGCGCCGCATATGAGAGTAGCGTTCGTTATTTAAATCCATTTAGAGGCCTTGTCCCCGGCCTTGATCAAGCGGAGGCAAAAATTAGACCTCATATAAATCTAATTCCGATACTTGATAAATATAACATTTTTAAAAAGCCCACCAATAAAACAAAATGACACGGAGTAATTCAGTGGGCATAATAGGACGACTGATATCATCGAGTATCGCTTTTGCATGCTTGATCTTTATGTGTTTCCCGACGCCAGGCGAAGCGCGAAGTGTTTATCAAGCAGCACAACCGGTGGATGTTTTGCTGAAACATCTTCGCGCGACAGGCATATGCGTACCCGGTGTACCCGCGATATGGGTAAACAATTGCCACGCACGTGAAACGAGGTCCATCGCAATATGGGCCTATCCAAAACGGCCGAACGCGCGGGTGGAAGCGGTCAAAATCGTGCTGACCGTGGCGTCAGATGATCCGCGTATTCCTCGGCAGCAAACGGCGCAGTCGACCCGGGTCGCCGTGCGATTGATCCGCGAGCTCCTGCCGAGCTGGCGCGAGGGACCAGCCTGGATAAGGCGGACACTCGTGAAGGCGCGTTCGTATCCTTGCCTTATGGTCACCCATTTCGACGGTTACACCATCAGCGTGGCACAGGCGCCGGCGTTCGATTACAATCTCATGTCCGCCGATCTGGTCATCGCTCGCGATGCCGTCTTCGAAAAATATCGTGACGATCCATGCTCCGAGACACGCAATTTTTATGAATGATCTAAATTATCTAATCGTAAGTGCGGTCGGTACTTGTCCAAGAAGGGGCGTTTAGCCCGACAGAATGCCATAATGTCTTGCGGCACCAGCTTCGTGAACATATACAGAACAAATGGCTGACGTTATCGTTGGTTGGCCCGATGCATGATGGAAGAAGTAGATGCAATTGCGGATCCTCGCATGCTGCTTGTTGCTATCCGGCTGCGGCGATCCGGCAACAAACATGGGACATCAGGAAAACGCGCTCGGGGAGTACGTTGCTGTAAGCAACGAGGACGCTGTCAAGGGTGGCGAGGAGTTCGTTTTAACGCCCGCAGAGCGTAAAGCAGAAGTGGCGCGGCGCGTGCGCGAAGACCGGGAGGCGGAGCGCTTCGACCGATGGCGGGCCAGTGTCCTCCCGACGCCGCGCCACGCCTTTCCGAAGATCGGGACCTGCTATGCAAGCCATATCAAAGAGATCGCGATTCACCATGAACGTATCAGTGACGGAAGATTTCCCGATGGGGAGCCGCTGGAAAAGGGCAGTTACTATTGGGACGACGACTGGGCCTGGGAAGCAAACCCGATCCGTGACCATGGGCGGATCGCGATTCCATTCAATGGCTACATTCTCTACAGCAATGGACTGGAGCAGCCCTTCGACCAGACATGGCCGAAGCAGGAACCCCCACCATTCGCCCGCAGCCGTGTCGGTGACAAGGTGGTGATGTGTGTGATCGAATTGCCCGACCATTGCCCGCCCAATGATTTCCGCGGCGTCACGTACAGGACGCGCGATCTACGGACCGGCGGAGTATGGGAACAGGATAATTCACAGCATATGTGCGGCGGCGCTTGACTCAACCGGCAGATATGTCCGTCACCTTCGCGACCTCGGGTGTATCCGATCAGCCCGCCGGGGTGCCATATGCCTGGTGAGCCAGCCCCTCCGAGTCTGCTTGCTGACGAGGATACACGCGAAACTTCAAGAAGGGACAATACCGTGCTCGAAAAACTCGCCCGTTCCACGGTATGGCTTGTCATGCTCGTTGCCCCGTCCCTAATCGCCGCCGTCTTTTATTGCTATCTTGTTTCGTTAGGTCGCGGTCCGGATGGCACGACAACATCATTGCTCGATTTCACGCCGCCTTTTCTGTTCTCGTTTGCAGCAACTTATATCATATTACTGGCAATCTTAATCCCGCTGCGGTTTCTATTTGGCTGGATTGGCAAATGCCTGAAACGTCGTGATATCTAATGTTGTCATGGCGACGGTCATCGCACGCTCGCGCCGCATCAAGCACTTAGGAGAATTGTAGCGAACGGGGCGTCGGTATGAACACCCGCGCCCCTTTTCGTTTGCGTCGCGTGCTCCTGCGCAGGCAGGAGCCCAGGGGTTGTAAGGCGCGGCGCGCATGGCTCTGGGTTCTTGCGAGCGCAGGGACACGGGCGGCTGGTGACGGCGACGAGGTGAACGGCTGAGACATGATGGTTGAACTGCATCCGATGACCGACCGGGACTATGCGTGGCTGCTGGGCGAGGCACCGCGCGGCAACCGCCTGCGCCTGTGTGACGGCGGCATTGCGCCGGACGAGGTGACGGCGATGCTACGCGGGGTCACCGCTGGCCTTGCCGCCGCCGACGATCGTCCGCTCGCCTGGCTGATCGCCGATGGCGACGCGGTGGTCGGCATGACCAGCTTCACGAAGCGCGACGCCGATGGCCGTTACGAGATCGGTTATGGCGTCGCGCCGGCGCATGAAGGGCGCGGCGTGATGAGCGCGGCGATCGCCCTTTTGCTGCCGATGTTGCGCGGCGATGGACATCGCGGCTTGACCGCCGCGACCGGCGTGGACAATCCGGGCTCGCCGCGCGTGCTCGAAAAGAACGGCTTTGTGCCAAGCGGCACGCGCGACGACCCCGAGGACGGTCCGCTCAATCTCTGGGCGATCGACCTCACCACAGATGGAAGGCCCCGATGACCGATCTCGACCAGCTGCGCGACGACCTGCTCGCCGCCGTCGATGCTGCGACGACGCCCGAGGCGATCGAGGCCTTGCGCGTTGCCGCGCTGGGCAAGGCCGGCAGCGTGACCGGGCTGCTCAAGACACTGGGCGGGATGACGCCCGAGCAGCGCCAGAGCGAGGGCCCGCGCATCCATGCACTGCGCGAGGCCGTGACCGCGGCGATCGGCGCGCGCAAGGCGGCGCTGGAGCGCGCCGCGCTCGATGCGCGGCTGGCGCGCGAGACGCTCGACATGACGCTGCCCGCCGCCACCGCACTGACCGGCACGGTGCATCCGGTGAGCCAGGTGATGGACGAGCTGGCCGAGATCTTCGCCGATCTCGGCTTCGCGGTCGCGACGGGCCCCGAGATCGAGGACGACTGGCACAATTTCACCGCGCTCAACATTCCCGAGACGCACCCGGCGCGCGCGATGCACGACACCTTCTATTTCCCGGAAGGTGAGGACGGCGCGAAGAAGATGCTGCTCCGGACCCATACCTCCCCTGTTCAGATCAGAACGATGGTCAACCAGAAGCCTCCGATCCGCATCATCGCGCCCGGGCGCACCTATCGTTCCGACAGCGACGCCACGCACACGCCGATGTTCCACCAGGTCGAGGGGCTGGTGATCGACAAGGGCATCACGCTGGGCCATCTCAAATGGACGCTGGAGACCTTCCTCAAGGCGTTCTTCGAGCGCGACGACGTCGTGCTGCGGCTGCGCCCGAGCTATTTCCCCTTCACCGAGCCATCGGCGGAGGTCGATGTCGGCTACACGATCGAGAAGGGCAAGCGCGTGATCGGCGGCGACCCGAACGGCCCCAATGGCGGCTGGATGGAGGTGCTGGGCAGCGGCATGGTCCACCCCAAGGTGATCGCGGCGTGCGGACTCGACCCCGAGGAATGGCAGGG
Source organism: Parasphingomonas halimpatiens (assembly GCF_036663795.1). Classification (NCBI taxonomy): domain Bacteria; kingdom Pseudomonadati; phylum Pseudomonadota; class Alphaproteobacteria; order Sphingomonadales; family Sphingomonadaceae; genus Parasphingomonas; species Parasphingomonas halimpatiens. The sequence continues at coordinate 59,043 of NZ_JAXOJP010000011.1, read as the reverse complement.
CTTCGCGTTCGGCTGCGGCATCGACCGACTGGCGATGCTCAAATATGGCATGGACGACCTGCGCGCCTTTTTCGACGGCGATATCCGCTGGCTGAAACATTATGGCTTCGCGACGCTCGATGTGCCGACCTTGTCGGGAGGCGTTGGGACGTGAGCCAAGGTCCTCAGCTCGGCGCTCGCCCCTGTGCGACAGCACATGCCCATCGAAAGAGAAGAATAGGGTTCGCGCGGAGGCGCGGAGGCGCGGAGGATTCAGTTTGCGCTGAACGCGCGCGACCCGTCGCCAAGGCTCGTTTGCTGTGTCGAAGCACGCAATGGCGTTGCTACGGGATCAATCGCAACGGCAGCCCCAGCCGAGGCACCTCCGCGCCTCCGCGCCTCCGCGCGAACCCCTCTACTCTTTTTCATGGCGCGCCCGTGCTTCTCAAGAATGCGGACAGCGCCTGGATGACGGATATTCTAGCATGAAGTTCACGCTAAACTGGCTCAAGGAGCATCTCGAAACGATCGCCGATCTCGACACGATCGTCGAGACGCTGACGCGGGTCGGGCTCGAGGTCGAGGGGGTGGAGAATCCCGGTGCGAAGCTGGCGGCGTTCCGCGTCGCGCGCGTGCTGAGCGCCGAGCGCCACCCGCAGGCCGACAAGCTGCAGGTGCTGTCGGTCGATGCCGGGGACGGTCCGTTGCAGGTGGTGTGCGGCGCGCCCAATGCCCGCGCGGGACTGGTAGGCGTGTTCGGCATGCCGGGTGCCGTGGTGCCGGCCAACGGCATGGTGCTGAAGGTGACCGAGATTCGCGGCGTCGAATCGAACGGCATGATGTGCTCGACGCGCGAGCTCGAGCTGGGCGACGACCATGACGGCATCATCGAGCTGCCCTGCGATGCGCCGGTCGGCACGCCCTATCCCGATTATGCCGGGCTCAACGATGCGGTGATCGACGTGTCGGTGACGCCCAACAAGCAGGATTGCATGGGCGTACGCGGCATCGCGCGCGACCTCGCGGCGGCCGGGCTCGGCACGCTCAAGCCGCTGGCCGCTGCCTATCGCCGCGACGCGATCGCGCCGGTGGCGGGTCAGGGTCCGGACGTGCGCACCGACGACCCCGAAGGCTGCCCGGCATTTTACGCGCAGGCCGTGTCAGGGGTGACCAACGGCGCCGCGCCGGCATGGATGCGACATTTCCTCACCGCGATCGGGCAGAAGCCGATCTCGACGCTGGTCGACATCACCAATTTCGTCTCGGTCGATCTCGGCCGGCCGCTGCACGTCTATGACAAGGCGAAGCTCAGCGGCGACCTCGTCGCGCGCAAGGCGCGGGACGGCGAGCAGGTGCTGGCGCTCAACGGCAAGACCTACACGCTCGACGCCTCGATGACGGTGATCGCCGACGATATCGCCGTGCACGATATCGGCGGCATCATGGGCGGCGAGCATTCGGGCGTGTCCGACGCGACGACCGACGTGATCATCGAATGCGCGTTTTTCGACCCCGACCATATCGCGCGGACGGGGCAGAAGCTGGCGCTGACCAGCGATGCGCGGCAGCGCTTCGAGCGCGGCGTCGACCCGGCGTTCCTCGACGATGGCCTCGCCATCGCGACGACGCTGGTGCTGGAGCATTGCGGCGGCACGGCGAGCGGTATCACCCGTGCCGGCAGCCCGCCGGTAGAGGCGCGCAGCATCGCCTATGATCCGGCACGCGCGGAGACTTTGGGTGGCCTTGCCGTCCCGGCCGATCGGCAGAAGGACATTCTCGAACGGCTCGGCTTCACCGTCGATGGCGGCTGGAACGTCGGCGTGCCGAGCTGGCGCCGCGACGTCGAGGGCACGGCCGACCTGGTCGAGGAAGTGATCCGCATCGAGGGCATCGACAAGGTGCCGTCGGTGCCGCTCGACCGCCTGCCCGGCGTGGCCAAACCGACCGCGACGCCCGAGCAGAAGCTGGAGCGCCGCGCCCGCCGCGCCGCCGCCGCGCGCGGCCTCAACGAGGCGGTGACGTGGAGCTTCCTGTCCGACGCCGAGGCCGCGCCGTTCGGCGGCGGGGCGTGGCGCCTCGCCAACCCGATCAGCGAGGACCTCAAGGTGATGCGCCCGTCGCTGTTGCCGGGACTGCTTTCGGCGGCGGCGCGCAACATGAAGCGCGGCGCCGATGGCGTGCGGCTGTTCGAGATCGGGCGGCGCTATCTGGTCGATGCCGAGCGCGCGACGTTGGGCGTGGTGCTGGCGGGCGAGCGCAATGCCAAGAGTTGGGCGAGCGGCAAGGCGACCCTGTTCGACGCGTTCGACGCCAAGGCCGAGGCGCTGGCGCTGCTCGCCGCCGCGGGGGCGCCGGTCGACAATCTCCAGGTGATGGGTGAGGCGGGCGATGCGTGGCATCCGGGGCAGTCGGGCACGCTGCGGTTGGGTCCGAAGACGGTGCTGGCGGCGTTCGGCATGGTCCATCCGCTGACCGCCAAGGCCTATGACCTCGACGGCCCCGTCGCGGCGGTCGAGCTGTATCTCGACGCGATCCCGCCCAAGCGCGCGAGCGGCTTCATGCGCCCGGCCTATACGCCGCCGGCCTTGCAGGCGGTGAAGCGCGACTTCGCCTTCACCGTGCCGGCCGGCCTGACCGCCGACGCGCTGGTGCGCGCGGCGCGCGGCGCCGACAAGGCGGCGATCACCGGGGCGCGGCTGTTCGACCTGTTCGAACGCGACGGCGTGCGCTCGATGGCGGTCGAGGTGACGTTGCAGGCGAACGAGAAGAGCTTCACCGACGAGGAACTGAAGGCGGTGGCCGACAAGGTCGTCGCGGCGGCGGCGAAGCTGGGGGCGGTGTTGAGGGGATGAGTGGATTAGTTTGACGACAGGAGCGTTGGGTGACGGACAGGTTGCAATGGTCGATACTCGCGCTCGCCCAGCCGGCTGAGGTTCAGGTCACGTTGATTCCGGAGCCATTCCCCAAAGGAGAAGAGCTCGCGCTCAATTTCGACCAAGCCATGCACGACCTACGCGACAGCTCTCGGGACATAAGCGCCGAGGAGCGCGTTGCTCTAGACGCCCTCGACGAGCTGATGACCTCCCTCAGCGGTCGGCACAACGCAGATTTCTGGCTTGATGATCGCGCTTTGCATGTCGACCCGAGGTGGGAAGATATCAGATTGTCGGCGCGCAAAGCCATCAAGGTTTTCGGCTGGGATTTTGTGGCGCCGCCGGCTTCGACTGACATCTATATTGGGGAACCCTAGAATCCGTTCGTGCTGAGCTTGTCGAAGCACCGCTCTTCGCTTTGCCCGGCGAAAGGAGGAACAGCCCTTCGACAGGCTCAGGGCGAACGGTGAGAGTGGGCCGTTCGGCGGCAAATTTCGGAATGCGTTCGCCCCCGCCTGCGCTACACCGCGCGGCATGACCGACCCCGAGTTCCCCGCCCTGACCCGCGCCGCCGAAGCCGCGATCGCCTATCGCCGCGATGTGGCGACGGCTGAGCGCACGCCGGTGGCGAGCTATGCCGAAATGCTCGACGCCTTTGCCGGACCGCTGCCCGAGACCGGCGGTGACGGCGACGCGATCATCGCCGAACTGGTCGCGCGCGCCACGCCGGGGATTCGCGCCTCGACGGGGCCGCGCTTCTTCGGCTGGGTGATCGGGCAGTCGCACCCGACCGGGGTGGCGGCGGACTGGCTGACCTCCGCCTGGGGGCAGAATGCCGCCAATCTTTCCGCCGCGCCAGCCGCTTCGGCGATCGAGGCGGTGGCGGCGGGGTGGTTGCTCGACCTGCTCGGGCTGCCGGCGAGCGCGTCGGTCGGCTTCGTCACCGGGGCGACGGTGGCCAATTTCGTCTGCCTTGCCGCGGCGCGCAGCGACGTGCTGCGCCGCGTCGGCTGGGACGTCGAGGCCGACGGCATGTTCGGCGCGCCGCCGATCACCGTGCTGATCGGCGCCGACGCGCATGCCACGGTGTTTTCGGGGCTGAAATATCTCGGGCTCGGCGCGAAGCGGGTGCAGACGATCGCCACCGACGCGGCCGGGCGGATGCTGCCGACCGCCTTTGCCGCGGCGCTCAACGCGGCGGACGGCCCGGTGATCGCCATTGCCCAGGCCGGACAGATCAATACAGGCGCGAGCGACCCGTTTGCCGAGATCGGGCCGATGGCGTGCGAGGCCAATGCCTGGCTGCATGTCGACGGCGCGTTCGGGCTGTGGGCGCAAGCCTGCCCCGAACGCGCGCACCTGACGCGCGGGGTCGAGCTGGCCGACAGCTGGGCGACCGACGGGCACAAATGGCTGCAGACGCCCTATGATTCGGGCTTCGCGATCGTCCGCGACGCCGCGGCGCATGCCCGGGCGATGGCGATCTCGGCGAGTTACCTGCCGCCGGCCGAGGGCGCCGAGCGCGATCCCTCGGCCTATGTCCCCGAGCTGTCGCGCCGCGCGCGCGGCGTTCCGGCCTGGGCGATGATCCGCCAGCTCGGCCGGAGCGGGATCGCCGAGATGGTCGAGCTGCATTGCCGGATCGCCGCCGACATGAGCGCGCGGATCGCCGCCGAGCCGGGCGTGGCGCTGATCATGCCACCCGAGCTCAACCAGTTCATGCTGCGCTTCGGCAACAGCGACGACGCGACGCGGGCGGTGATCGCGCGGGTACAGGCGGATGCGGTGGCCTATTTCGGCGGCGCGGCGTGGCGCGGCGACTGGGTGATGCGTGCCTCGGTCAGTTCGGGCGCGACGACGCTCGACGAAGGGCGGATCGCCGCCGATGCGGTGATCGCGGCATGGCGGGCGGTGCGCGGTTGACGGCGGGCAGGGGAGGAAGATGATGGCACTGAGCGGGAACGTGGCGTTGCTGCAGGTCTTCGATATGCCGACAGCCTTGACCTTCTATCGCGACAAGCTCGGCTTTGCGGTCGTTTCCGCCTCGCCCGAGGTCGAGACGCCGGAGGGGCGCTTCTCGCACTGGATGTGGCTGCGGCGCGACGCCAGCGAGGTGATGCTCAATACCGCTTATGACAGTGGCGAGCGGCCGGCGGCGCGCGACGCGGCGCGCTGGGCCGGGCATGGCGACACCTGCATCTTCATCGACTGCGACGATGTCGACGCCTTGTGGCGCGAACTGTCCGCGGCTGGTGTGGACTGCGCGCCGCCGCGCGATGCACCCTATGGCATGCGCCAGCTGCATCTGGCCGACCCCGATGGCTATCGGCTGTGCTTCCAGCATTCGATCGCGTCATGAGCGTGCCGAGCCGCATCGAGATAAGCGGCGCGGGGCTGTCCGCGACGATCGACCCGCTCGGCGCCGAGCTCGTCTCGCTGCGCGACGCCGCGGGTCGCGAATTGATGACCGATGCCGACCCCGCCTTCTGGACCGGGCATGCGCCGGTGCTGTTCCCGATCGTCGGGCGGCTGAACGGCGACGTGCTGCGGGTCGATGGCGCGGCATATCCGATGAAGCAGCATGGCTTTGCGCGACGCATGGTCTTTGCGGTGACCGCGCATGACGAGGCCCGCGCGACTTTCCGGCTGACCGACAGCCCCGACACGCGCGCCGCCTATCCCTTCCCCTTCGTGCTTGAGATCGGTTTCGCGATCGACGGTGCGACGCTGACGATGGACGTGCGGATCGCCAATCCCGGAGCGGCGGCGCTGCCGGCGAGTTTCGGCTGGCACCCGGCCTTTGCCTGGCCGCTGCCTTATGGCCACCGCAAGGAGGCGCACCGCGTGACCTTCGCGGCGGACGAGCCGGGACCGCTGACGCTGCTGAACGGCGGACTGGCGACGTCGGAACCCCAGCCTTCGCCGGTCGAGGGCCGCGTGCTGTCGCTCGACGATGCGCTGTTCGAACGCGATGCGCTGATCTGGAATCCGGTGCGGTCGCAGGCGGTGCGCTACGGTGCGCCGCACGCACCGTCACTCGACATCGCCTTTCCCGAAACGCCGCAGCTCGGCATCTGGACCAAGCCCGGCGCGCATTTCCTGTGCATCGAGCCGTGGCACGGCATTGCCGACCCCGAAGGGTTCGACGGCGAGTTGCGCGACAAGCCGGGCATCGTCATGGTTGCGCCCGGCGCCGACTGGACCTGTTCAGCGAGCGTGACGTTGCGCGACTAAAGCGCTAGGGCCGGCGCGCAATGACGACCATCTCCGACCGCCGCACCTTCGCGATCATCTCCCACCCCGACGCCGGCAAGACCACGCTGACCGAAAAGCTGCTCTATTTCGGCGGCGCGATCCATCTCGCCGGCGAGGTCAAGGCACGCGGGCAGAACCGGCGCGCGCGTTCCGACTGGATGAAGATCGAGCAGCAGCGCGGCATTTCGGTGACCTCGTCGGTGATGACCTTCGAGCGGGGCGGGATCACCTTCAACCTGCTCGACACGCCGGGGCACGAGGATTTCAGCGAGGATACCTATCGCACGCTGACCGCGGTCGATTCCGCGGTAATGGTGATCGACGCAGCGCGCGGCATCGAGGCACAGACGCGCAAATTGTTCGAGGTGTGCCGGCTGCGCTCGGTGCCGATCATCACCTTCGTCAACAAGGTCGACCGCGAGGGCCGCCCGCCGTTCGAGCTGCTCGACGAGATCGCCGACATGCTCGCGCTCGACGTGACGGCGATGAGCTGGCCGGTCGGCATGGGCAGCGATTTCGAAGGGGTCTACGATCTCCACGCCAATACGCTGAGCCAGCCCGAGGGGCCATCGCGCGAGTTCAAAGGCACGTCGGTCGCCTTTACCGGGCTCGACGACCCCAAGCTCGCCGCGACGATTTCGGCGGACGGGCTGGCACGTTTGCAGGACGAGGCCGAGCTGGCGCTGGGCGGCTACGCGGCGTTCGACGTCGAGGCTTATCGCGCGGGCGACCTGACGCCGGTCTATTTCGGATCGGCGCTGAAGGATTTCGGCGTTGCCGAGCTGATCGATGCTCTCGCCCGTTACGCACCGGGCCCGCGCCCGCAGCCGGCCGAGCCGGAAGCGGTGCTGCCCGACCGGCCCGACGTCACCGGCTTCGTGTTCAAGGTCCAGGCCAACATGGACCCGCAGCACCGCGACCGCATCGCCTTCATGCGGTTGTGTTCCGGCGTGTTCAAGCGCGGTATGAAGCTGACCCCGACGGGGCATGGCAAGCCGATCGCGATCCACTCGCCGATCCTGTTTTTCGCGCAGAACCGCGAACTCGCCGACGAGGCGTTCCCGGGCGACATCATCGGCATTCCCAACCACGGTACGCTGCGCGTCGGCGACACGCTGAGCGAGCGCGCCGATGTACGCTTTACCGGCCTGCCCAATTTCGCGCCCGAAATCCTGCGCCGCGTGGCGCTGAAGGACCCGACCAAGACCAAGCAGCTGCGCAAGGCGCTGGACGACATGGCCGAGGAGGGCGTGACGCAGGTCTTCTATCCCGACATCGGCGCCAACTGGATCGTCGGCGTGGTCGGGCAGCTGCAGCTCGAGGTGCTGCTGTCGCGGCTCGAGGCGGAATACAAGGTCGATGCCGGGCTGGAGATGGCGCCGTACGAAACCGCGCGCTGGCTGTCGGCCGCGACGCCGGCCGAGCTGAAGGCATTCACCGACCTGCACAAGGGCGCCATGGCCAAGGACCGCGACGGCAACCCGGTGCTGCTCGCCAAATCGGCCTGGGAGGTCAATTACCTCGTCGAGCGTTATCCCGCGGTGAAGTTCGCGGCGACGCGCGAGCGGTGATCACACGGCCGTCACCCCGGCGAAAGCGGGGATCTCGTGCCGTACGGGCACGCTCCGTTACGGGGAGATCCAAGCTTTCGCTGGGATGACGGGAATTTATTCGACCCAGTCCGCGCGCAGCGGCTTCGACGCGAGCCACATCAACAGACCGGCGAGCAGGTACAGCGACAGCCCGCCGAGCATGGCGTAGCGCAGCGCCTCGTCGCCATATCTGGCGGTCAGCCCGTCGGACACCGCACCGAGCACGAAGCTGCCCGCGCCAAGCCCGATGAGATTATTGATCAGCAGGAAACTCGCCGAGGCGGTGGCACGTATATGCGCCGGCACGAGATGCTGCACCGCCGTGACGACCGGCGCGAGCCACAGATAGACCAGCGCCTGGGGAATCAGCAGGAACAGGAACGCCGCGACGGTCGAGCCCGACATGATGCCGGCGGCGAACAGCGGCACCGCGACGAAGAAGGCGATCGCCGGCGCGCGGGCATAGATGGCGCGGTCGCGCGCACCGAAGCGGTCGCCGACATAGCCGCCGAGCAGGATCCCCGGCACGCCGCCGATCAGCAGGATCGCGCCGTAAAATTGCGCGGTCTGGACGAGATCGAGATGGAAACTGCGCTTGAGCAGCGAGGGCAGCCAGAAGGCGAGGCCGTAGCCGAGCATCGAGCTCGACGCCGCGCCGAGCGCGAGCAGCCAGAAGCTCGGCTTGGCGGCGAGAATCGCGAACACCCGGCCGACCGGCGCGCGGCCGGCGACGGGCGCAGCACGGACCGGCTCGCGCACCGTGAAGCGGAAGATCGGCGCGAGCAGCACACCCGCCGCGCCGACGACGAAGAACGCCGTGCGCCAGTCGACCCGCGCGGCGATGTACCCCCCGAGCAGCACGCCGGCGGCCGAGCCGAGCGGGATACCGAGCGAATAGACCGACAGCGCACGGGCGCGCGAGCGCGGCGGGAACATGTCGGCGATCACCGCATAGGAAGGCGCGATGCCGCCGGCCTCGCCTACACCGACCCCAATGCGGGCGGCGAACAGCTGGCCGAAGCTGGTGGCAAAGCCACAGGCGCCGGTGAACAGGCTCCACACCGCGAGGCTGAGCGTGATTACCCAGGTCCGGCTGGTGCGGTCGGCCAGCCAGGCGAGCGGGATCGCCAGCGTCGAATAGAGCAAGGCGAAAGCGAGGCCGCCGAGCAGCCCGAGCTGCTTGTCGCTGAGCTGGAGATCGGTCTTGATCGCGGAGGCGAGGATGCCGAGAATCTGGCGGTCGACGAAATTGAAGGTGTAGACGAGCAGCAGCATGACCAGCGCGAAATTGCGGTAGCCGGTGGCGGCGGGCTTGTCGGTCGTCACATCTTTCCCCTCGGAATCGGAAAGGACCGGGCGCTTCGCGATGGAAGCACCCGGTCCCCTTCCCCCTTTACCACTGCCCCGAAGGGCTGCGGCTCAGAACTTGGCAGCGACCGTTACGAACACCTGGCGCGGGTTGCCATAGAAGGCGGTGGCGATGCCTTCCTTGCCCAGCGTCGGGACGTAGGCACCAGCTGACGTTACGTTGATATATTGGTAGCCGCCGATTTTGTAGTGAACGTCAGTCAGATTCTTGCCGTGCACGCCGATCGAATATTTTCCACCGTCGAGGCTGTAGGTGATGTGCGCATCGAGCAGAGTGTAGCCGGGCTGGTCGAGGAACGGGCTGGCGGTCTCGAACTGGTGTGTCAGGCTGCGATATGACACCACCGTCGAGGCGTTGATCGACCCCGGGCCGACCGGCAGCACCGCGCCGAGCGTACCCGACAGCGACCAGCTCGGCGTGTTCTGGAACACGCGGGCATTGGCGACATCGGCGCCGGTCGGGCCGATGAAGGTCTTGTACTTGGCGTCCATGTACCCGAGCGTACCGGCGAGCGTAATCGCCGATCCCGCACCGGCAAAGCCCTGCGCCAGCCGCGCATTGGTTTCCACTTCGACACCGTTGATCCGCGCCCTGGCGGCGTTGGTGGTGATGCCGCAGAAATTGGGCGCGCCGTTGATGATGCAGCCAACCGAGCCGGGAATCTGCACATCGGTATAGTCCGAATGGAAGCCGTCGATCGCCCAGGTCAGCGCGCGGTCGAACGCCGCGCCCTTCCAGCCGATTTCATAGCTTTTCACCGATTCGGGCCGGAACAGGAGGTAGTTGTAGATTTCCTGATAGCTCCGCACGCCGTCCTGGTTGACGTCCGGCGCCGAGGCACCCGAGCCGCGCGGATCGAACCCGCCGCCCTTGAAGCCTTCCGAATAGGACAGATAGAACATGTGCTGGTCGTTGGGCTTGAACGCAACCGAGGCGCGCGGCGTGAAGCGCTTGAACAGCGCGCGACCGGTGAAGTCGGTCGCGGTCGCGCCGAACGGCACCGGCGCGCCCCCGAATTCCGCCGGCACGCCGAGATAGTTGGCCTTGAAGACATGCGAATTGCGCTCGTCCCAGGTGTAACGGCCACCCAGCGACAGGCTGAACTGCGGGGTGAAGTCATAGGTGAAGTCGCCATAGAAGGACTCGGTCTCGGTCCGCACATCGCCTGCGGTATAGGCATCGAATCCGGGGAACGTCGTGCCGAGCAGCACGCCGAACCCGGTCGATGCCTTGGCCCCGAGATAGTAGAAGCCGACGATGCCGTTGAGCTTGTCGCTCTTGTAAGCGAACTGGAATTCCTGGCTTGTCTGCTCATTGCGATACAGGCCGGGCACATCAACGTCGGTCGCGGGCAGCGAGTCGAAATCGATCGGCGTGTAGGTACGATCCTTGCGGAACGCGCTGATGCTCTTGAACGTCAGATGATCGCTGAGCTGCGCCTCGGCGGTCATCGAAAGGCCGCCGGCCCAGATGTCCTGAATCGGGTTGTTGAGCCCGGCTTGGGTGTCAAAGACGTTGGCCAGCACCGGCGCACCCGAAAGCAGACCCGGGATCAGGCGGTGGCCGTTGCGCGGGTTCGACTTGTCATGCGTGTAATCGCCGGTGATGCGGATCGACATGCGCGAGTCCGGCGTGGCGAATTCGATCGTGCCGCGGGCGGCCCAGATGTTCTTGTTGTAATTGTCGATGCCGAGATTGAGATTGCGGCCGAAGCCGTCGCGGGTCAGCCGCGCGCCCGACAGACCGACCTTGAACATGCTGCCGATAGGGGTCGACACGCTGACCACGCCATCGGCCTGGTTATAGCTGCCATAGGTGCCGCGCAGATTGATTTCTGTATGATCGGGCAGGCGCCGTGTGACATATTTCACCGCGCCGCCGATCGTGTTGCGGCCATAAAGCGTGCCCTGCGGCCCGCGCAGGATCTCGATCCGCTCGACGTCATAGATGTCGAGCACCGCCGCCTGCGGGCGGTTGAGATAGACGTCGTCGAGATAGATGCCGACGCCGGATTCGAAGCCGGGGACGGGATCCTGCTGGCCCACACCACGGATGAAGGCGGCGAGCGTCGAGTTGGTGCCGCGCGCATCCTTGAGCGTGATGTTGGGCGTCGTCGTCTGGATGTCGGTCAAGTCAATCGCGCCGGACTTGGCGAGCTTGTCGGCGGAAAAGGCCGTGACCGCGATCGGGGTCTGCAGCAGCGACTCGGCGCGGCGGCGCGCTGTGACGACGATGTCACCATTGTCCGGGGCAGCGGCCTGTTCGGGCGCCGGTGCGGCAGGCGCGTCCTGCGCGAGCGCGGGCGCGGCCATCAGGGCGGCGAACGCGGCACCGGCGCAGAGCACGGCGCGCGTGGAATTCGGGCGTGACATGGTAGATCTCCCCTCCTGCAGCGCCACATGGTGGTTCCCGGTCTGTTACCGGGTTGTGCGCCAGTTGAAGTCGCTATACTGAAACCTGAACCAGGTTTCAACTTGGGATTGGGGAGGACGCGAAAAATGGTCGGTGAGCGTGTCCCATCGGCAACGCCGGGCAGTCGTACCGAGGCGATGGCAGCGAGCGAAGGCAAGGCGCCGCGCACCGAGCGCGGGCGCAAGACGCTGCGCGCGATCCTTGACGCTGCGGCGATCGAATTCGGCGAACGCGGTTTCCACGAGGCCTCGATCAGCGGGATCACGCGCCGCGCCGGCGTCGCACTGGGCAGCTTCTACACCTATTTCGATTCCAAGGATGCGGTGTTCCGCGCGCTCGTTCGCGACATGTCGAACCGGGTGCGCGACGAGGTCGCCCCGGCGATGCGCGCGGTGCAGGGACAGATCGCCGCCGAGCGCGCCGGCCTGCTCGCCTTCCTGCAGTTTGTGCAGGGGCACAAGGAGATCTACCGCATCATCGACGAATCAGAATTCGTCGATCCGGAGAGTTTCAAGCTGCATTATTGCACCACCGCCGATCGTATCGCCGCACGCCTCAAGGCGGCGGCCGAGCGCGGCGAGATCCGCGCCGATATTTCCGAGGTCCATGCCTGGGCAATGATGGGGATGAACGTGTTTCTGGGGCTGCGCTACGGCGTCTGGGCGGAGGATCATGCGCCGGCAGAGATCGCCGATGTCGCCGCCGATTTGCTGGAGCGCGGCATCGCGCCACGGTGAACGATCCTTCTTCGTCATGCTGAATTTGTTTCAGCATCCATACACGGTCACTCGAGCCAGGAGCGACGCGCCTGTGACCACCGACCGCGTATGGACCCTGAAACCAGTCAGGGTGACGGTTGGAATGAGGCCTACCGCGCCCTCACATAACTCCCCGGCGCATCCTCGATCGCCTTGAGCTTGCCCTTGCCGGGTATGCGCGCGCCCTTCGCGGGCACGGTCGCGGGGTCCTGTCCGGTCAGCCATTCGAGCCAGTCGGGCCACCAGCTACCCTTGGTTTCGGTCGCACCCTCGAAGAATTCCGCGAGCGTCTTCGCCGGCGCCGGGTTGGTCCAATATTGATATTTGCCCAGCGCCGGGGGATTGACCACGCCAGCGATATGGCCGGAGCCGGCGAGCACGAACCTGATCGGTCCGGTGAACTGGTCGGTGATCTTCCACACGCTTTCGGCCGGCGCGATATGGTCCTCGCGGCCGGCCTGGACATAGGACGGCGTCTTGACCTTGGTCAGGTCGATCGGCGTGCCCAGCACAGACAGGGCGCCCGGCTTGACCAGCAGATTGTCGCGGTACAGGTCAGTCAGGTAACTCATGTGCCAGGCCGAGGGCAGGTTGGTCGTGTCGCTGTTCCAGTGCAGCAGGTCGAACGGCGCATAATCCTGGCCGAGCAGGTAATTGTTGGTGACGTAGTTCCAGATCAGGTCGCGCCCGCGCAGCAGATTGAACGTCATCGCCATGTAGCGCCCGTCGAGAAAGCCGTCGGGCGACAGCGACTTGAGCACGCCCAGCATCTCGTCATCGACGAAGTGCAGCAACTCGCCAGCCTGGTCGAAATCGACCTGCGCGGTGAAGAAAGTCGCGCTCCTGACCTTCTTGGCCTGCTTGCGCGCCGCGAGCACGGCGAGCGTCGCGGCCAGTGTCGTGCCCGCGACGCAATAGCCGATCGCATGCACCGCGGGCACATCGAGCAGATCGCGGATCATGTCGATCACGTCGAGCTGCGCGGCGATGTAATCGTCCCACACGACATGCGCCATCGACGCATCGGCGGAGCGCCACGACACCATGAACACGGTGATGCCATGATCGACGCACCAGCGGATGAAGCTCTTTTCCGCCGTCAGGTCGAGAATGTAGAAGCGGTTGATCCAGGGCGGGAAGATCACCAGCGGCACCGCCAGCACCGATTCGGTCGCCGGGGCATATTGGATCAGTTCGTAAAGATCGGTGCGTCGGATGACCTTGCCCGGGGTCGTGGCAAGATTGCGCCCGACCTCGAATGCATCGGGCGCGGTCTGCGTCATCTGACCCTTGGCCATGTCGGCCAGCATGCGCTTCAGCCCGGTGAGCAAATTCTCGCCGCCAGTTTCGATCGTCTTTTCGAGCACCAGCGGGTTGGTCGTCGGGAAATTGGACGGGCTCATCGCATCGATGAAGCCGCGCATCGCGAATTCCACCTGTTGCTTCTGCTTGGCATCGAGCCCGTCGAGCGACGCGACATTGTCCAGCATGTAATCGGAGACGAGAAGGTAACTTTGCCGGATCCAGTCGAACACAGGATTCTCGTGCCAGCGCGGGTCGCGGAAGCGCTTGTCGCCGTCATGCGGTGACGGCGTCGGATCGGGCGCATGCGTCGGATCGATCATGCGCTGCCACAGGCCGAGGCTTTGATTCCAGAAGTCGCGCGTCCGCGCGAGCGTCGCGGGATCGGTCAGGCCGGGGATCGGTGGCAGCGCCTCGGTCACGGCCGGCAACTCGAGTCCCTGTTCCATCACCTGCTGCTGCAGCCGGCCGAGCAGCAAGGTCCAGCGCTGCATCTCTTCAAGCGTCGGCATCGCCGAAAGCTGATCATCACGCTCGGACATCAAAATCCCCGCCCGTCTTCTATGGTGCGACAAGCCGGCGCGGGTGCGCAGGACGCAGCGGCGATCGGGACCCTGATCATCAATTTCCCTCCCGGGCGGCGCAGCGGCGAATTTCGTGCTACATAGCGCGGCGTCGCCGCGTTGGCGACCACAGCCGAAGGCAAGATCGACCCATGTCTGACGAATTCTACCGCATCCGCCGCCTGCCCCCCTATGTCATCGCCGAAGTCAACGCGATGCGGGCTCAGGCGCGTGCGGCGGGCGAGGACATCATCGATCTCGGCATGGGCAATCCCGACCTGCCGCCTCCGCAACATGTCATCGACAAATTGTGCGAAGTGGCACGCAAACCCGACGCGCATGGCTATTCCGCGTCGAAGGGCATTCCCGGGCTGCGCAAGGCGCAGGCCAATTATTATGGCCGCCGCTTCGGCGTCGATCTCGACCCCGAGACCGAGGTCGTCGTGACGCTCGGCTCGAAGGAGGGTCTCGCCAATCTCGCCCAGGCGATCACCGCGCCGGGCGACGTCGTGCTCGCGCCCAACCCGAGCTACCCGATCCACACCTTCGGCTTCATCATTGCCGGGGCGACGATTCGCAGCGTGCCGACCACCCCCGACGAGCATTATTTCGAATCGCTCGAGCGCGCGATGGCGTTCACGGTGCCGCGTCCCAGCGTGCTGGTGATGGGCTATCCGTCCAACCCCACCGCCGAGGTCGTCGACCTCGCCTTTTACGAGCGCGTCGTCGCCTTCGCCAAGGAGCACAAGCTGTGGGTGCTGTCCGACCTGGCCTATTCCGAACTTTATTATGACGACCAGCCGACCCCTTCGATCCTGCAGGTCAAGGGCGCCAAGGACGTGGCGGTCGAGTTCACCTCGCTGTCCAAGACCTATTCGATGGCCGGCTGGCGGATCGGCTTTGCGGTCGGCAACCAGAAGCTGATCGCCGCGCTGACGCGGGTGAAATCCTATCTCGATTACGGTGCCTTCACCCCGATCCAGGCCGCCGCCGTCGCCGCGATCAACGGCCCGCAGGACATCGTCGAGGCCAATCGCACGCTGTATCGCCAGCGCCGCGACGTGCTGGTCGAGAGTTTCGGCCGCGCCGGTTGGGAAATCCCCTCACCGCGCGCGTCGATGTTCGCCTGGGCGCCGCTGCCGCCGGCGCTGCAGCATCTCGGCAGCCTGGAGTTTTCCAAGCAATTGCTCACCCATGCCAAGGTCGCCGTCGCACCGGGCGTGGGTTATGGCGAAAATGGCGAAGGCTATGTTCGGATCGCGATGGTCGAGAACGAGCAGCGGTTGCGGCAGGCCGCACGCAACGTGAAGCGCTATCTCACCAGCATGGGCGTCAACACCCCCGCACAGCAGAGCGGCTAAGCCGCCATGTTCCTGCTGCGCGGCGTCGAGAGCCACCCGCGGTCGTTCGTCAAGGCGGTGTCGTGGCGCGCGCTCGGCAGCATCGATACCTTCGTGCTGGGCATGATCTTCACCGGCGGCAACGGCAAGATCGCCGGTGCGATCGCCGGCACCGAGGTGATCACCAAGATTTTCCTGTTCTATTTTCACGAACGGATCTGGTCGCTGGTGCGCTGGGGGCATCGCTTCGACGCGCCGACGCCGGACCAGTCGGGAGAAGGCGCGCCGATCGCGCCCTGAACGACGTGTACGGCGAGTCAGCCGAAGCGATGGTTCACGCCATCGCAGCGGTGCCGCCGGTCGAACGCGGATTGCAGTGGAAAGCGATCCGCGAGGCGGCTAGCGACGCGCGATGACCACCCGCCCCGGCTTTGCCTTCTCCACCCGCTTCAAGGTCCGCTATGCCGAGATCGACGGCCAGAAGGTCGTCTTCAACTCGCGCTATCTCGAATATGCCGATGTCGCGGTCACCGAATTTTGGGACTGGACGGGAATCGCCGCGGCGCTCGGTCCTGTCTGGCAAGAGACCGAATTCCATGTCCGCCGCACCGAGATCGACTATCTCAAACCCTTCGTGCTCGGCGACACGGTCGAAGCGTTCGTCGCCGTGACCAGGCTCGGCAATTCCAGCCTCACGCAGCGGTTCGAACTCTGTCACGGCGAAAGCGGTGCGCTTCATACCGTCATCGAAATGGTGATCGTCAATGTGCATCTGCCGACCGGCCAGCCGGCACCGCTTGCCGCCGACGTGCGCGCTTTCCTCGAGCGCCTGATCGGGTAACGCTATTCGGCCGCGTTCGCGACCGGCGCGTGATCGCTGACATCCTCGCGCAATGCCCAGTGCATGTCGTGTTTGGTGAGCACGCGGCCATCCCATGAGGTCACGGCGACCGGCGCCACCGGCCGCATGTCGCGCGCATCGACCAACACCGGGCTCGCCGGCGTGCCGGTTTCCCAGCGCTCGCCCCATTGGCGCAGCGCGACCATCGTCGGGAGCAGCGCCATGCCCTTCTCCGTCAGATTATACTCGATCTTGCGACGATCATCGGGCATCGCCTCGCGCGTCAGGATGCCGTGCTCGACCAGCCGAGCCAGGCGATTTGCGAGGATATTGCGCGCGATACCCAGTTCGGACTGAAATTCCTCGAAGTGATGCAGGCCATTGAACGCGGCGCGCAGGATCATGAACGACCAGCGTTCGCCCATCGCCTCCAGCGCCGCGGGCAAGCTGCACTTGACCAGTTCGCGCAAGGGCTCGCGGAGTTTCTCGTCCATCAATCCTCTACCCATTTTTTCAGCCTATCAAATTTCCCGCCGTCATGGGAATGAAATATAAGTTTCTAGTTGCAACGAGCAACCTAATATACTAGGTAGTGATTCGCAACTGATAAAACAGGAGGTCCCCATGATCCGTTCCACCGCTCTCATCGCCGCTGCCATCGCCACGGCCGCCCTGCTTTCGCCGATCGCAGCCAACGCCCAGGGCCCGGCCGGCTTCTACGCCGCGACCCCGGCGACCCAGCCGACGAACGCGACCATCATTACCAATGCGACGCTGTGGACGCTGCACGACGCGACCTACACCGCCAACCGTGCGCCCGAGCGCCCCAACATCCTGTGCGAACTGGTCGTGAAGCGCGTCGGCAAGCTGACCAGCTTCTCGGCCGGCGGCCAGGCGTTCGATGACGCCGCGCTCGCCAAGTGCAACGCCCGCGCCAAGTAAGCTACCTCGTCCCCACGAGGCTTTACTGAGCCCCCTCCGCCGCGCGCGGAGGGGGCTTTTTTCATGTGACCGCCCCTATTTTGTTGCAAAGCAGCAGCCTCGAACGCCATCTTGGCCAAGTGTTGCGTCAATATGAACTCGTCGATCGCGTCCTGAGCTACGATCCGCAAGCCGACGAGGCGTTGCTCAACCGCGCCTATGTCTTTTCGTTACAGGCACATGGCAGCCAGAAACGCGCATCGGGCGACCCCTATTTCAGCCATCCGATCGAGGTCGCCGGCATCCTCACCGACCTCCATCTCGACGCGGAGACGATCGCGACGGCGATCCTCCACGACACCGTCGAGGACACTGTCGCGACGCCGGAGGAGATCGAGCGCGTGTTCGGGCCCAATGTCGCGCGGCTGGTCGACGGCGTTACCAAGCTGTCGAAGATCGAGGCGCAGACCGAAAGCGAACGCGCCGCCGAGAACCTGCGCAAGTTCCTGCTCGCCATGTCGGACGACATTCGCGTGCTGCTGGTCAAGCTCGCCGACCGGCTGCACAACATGCGCACGCTCCATCACATCCCCAAGCCGGAGAAGCGGCGGCGCATCGCGCGCGAGACGATGGACATCTATGCCCCGCTCGCCGAGCGGATCGGCATGTACGAGTTCATGAAGGAGATGCAGACGCTCGCCTTCAAGGAGCTCGAGCCCGAAGCCTATGAGTCGATCGACAAGCGCCTCACCCAGCTCAAGGAGGGCGGCGGCGACCGCATCGCCAAGATCGGCTCGGGCCTCAAGCTGCTGCTGTCGCGCGCCGGGGTCGAGGCGGACATTTCGGGCCGCGAGAAACACCCCTATTCGATCTGGAAGAAGATGGCCGAGCGGCACATCAGCTTCGAGCAATTGTCCGACATCATGGCATTTCGCGCGATCGTGCCGACCGAGGAGGATTGCTACCGCGCGCTCGGCATCATCCACCGGCGCTGGCCGATGGTGCCGGGGCGCTTCAAGGATTATATCTCGACCCCCAAGCGCAACGGCTATCGCTCGCTCCACACCAGCGTGATTCATGCCGACAATACCCGCGTCGAGATTCAGATCCGCACCGAGGCGATGCACGAAGAGGCCGAGCTCGGCCTCGCCGCGCACTGGGCCTATAAGCAGAACAAGGTCCGCCCCGAGACGCAGGTGTCGTGGATTCGTGATCTGGTCGAGATTCTCGACCATGCCGAGAGTCCGGAAGAGCTGCTCGAACATACCCGCATGGCGATGTATCAGGATCGCATCTTTGCCTTCACACCCAAGGGCGAACTGTACCAGTTGCCCAAGGGCGCGACGCCGATCGACTTCGCCTATGCCGTGCACACCGATCTCGGCGACCAGGCGGTCGGCGCCAAGATCAACGGCCGTGTCGTGCCGCTGCGTACCGAGATCAGCAATGGCGACCAGGTGCAGATCCTGCGTTCCAAGGCGCAGGTGCCGCAGGCGGCGTGGCTCAACTTCGCGATCACCGGCAAGGCGCGTGCTTCGATCCGACGCTTCCTGCGCATCAAGGAGCGCGAGGAGACGCAGAAGCTCGGCCGCAAGCTCTATGACGATATCGTCGCGCGGCTGCCGGTGCCGATCGGCCCGGAGGCGCTCAAGGCGGCGCTCAAGAAGCTGAAACTGCCCGACGAGGCGGCGCTGCTTGCCGCGGTCGCGCGTCGCCGGCTGGCCGATGCCGATGTCATGGAGGCGCTGATGCCCGGGGCCGGCGCGTCGGCCGGCGCGCCCGAGCGTGCCATGCCGCACCAGGCCGGGGCGATCTCGATCCGCGGCCTGGCGCGCGGCGTGGCGTTCGATCTCGCCGAATGCTGCCACCCGGTGCCCGGCGACCGCATCGTCGGCCTGCGCCGCCCGAACGAGGGAATCGAGGTTCACACCATCGATTGCCCCTCGCTCGCCAACAGCGACGATGCCGACTGGGTCGACCTTTCCTGGGGCGACAAGGCCGAGGGCGCCACCGCGCGGATCGCCGTCGGTGTGAAGAACGAGCCCGGCGCGCTCGGCGTGATCGCGACGATCATCGGCCAGCAACGCGCCAATATCGTCAACATGCGGCTCGACAACCGGGATAGCGGCTTCCACACCAACACGATCGACGTCGAGGTGCACGACCTGCAGCATCTCAGCAAGCTGATGACCGCCTTGCGCGCTGCCGATGCGGTTAACAATGTCGAGCGGATCTAGCGCAGGCTGTTGCAGCGCCACCGGCGGAATTTGGCGGGCGCCCGCGCAACATCGCACATGACGCCGCGCATGCGACCCGCTATGCACCGCGCCCATGCATCGTCCCGCGCTTTCCGTCGTCATCCCCTGCTACAACGAGGCCGCCTGTCTCGAACTGCTCCACGCCCGCGTCTCGGGCGCGGCCAGGGCGGCGGTCGGCGACGATTACGAGATCCTGTTCATCAACGACGGCTCGCGCGACGACAGCTGGCCGGCGATGCAGCGCCTCGCCGCGGCCGACCCGCGGCTGATCGCGATCAACCTGTCGCGCAACCATGGCCACCAGCTCGCGCTGACCGCCGGGCTCGACCTGTGCGCCGGCCAGCAAATCCTGATCATCGACGCCGATCTGCAGGACCCGCCCGAACTGCTCACCAAGATGCGCGCGACGATGGCCGAGCAACAGGCCGATGTCGTTTATGCCGTGCGCCGCAAGCGCGCCGGCGAGACGATCTTCAAGAAGCTCACCGCCGCGATCTTCTACCGCATGCTCGACCGGCTGACCGACACGCCGATCCCGCTCGACACCGGCGATTTCCGGCTGATGTCCAGGCGAGCGCTCGACGCCTTCCTGTCGATGCCCGAACAGGCGCGCTTCATCCGCGGCATGGTCGCCTGGGTCGGTTTCCGCCAGGTGCCGTTTCTCTACGACCGCGCCGAGCGCCATGCCGGCGAGACCAATTATCCGCTCGGCAAGATGATCCGGCTCGCCTTCGACGCTGTCACCGGTTTCTCGACCGCACCGCTGCGCTTCGCCAGCCATGCCGGGCTTGCGCTGACCGGGGCGTCGCTGCTGCTGCTGGTCTATATCGCGTTCGGCTTCTTCTTCGGCCATGCCGTGCAGGGCTGGACCTCGACGATGCTCGTCGTCGTGTTCCTCGGTGCGGTGCAGATGTTCGTGCTCGGCATGATCGGCGAATATCTCGGCCGGCTCTATGTCGAATCGAAGCGGCGCCCGCTCTATCTCGTCGGCGATGTCGTCGGCCCGGTGCTGGGCCGCGCGACGCTCGGTTATCGCGCCGAGGAGCCCGAAGGCGAGACCAGCGTGACGATCGAGACCCCCGGCGACAGCGGCACGCGCCCGAC
The DNA here is from genome assembly GCF_036663795.1 of Parasphingomonas halimpatiens. NCBI lineage: Bacteria > Pseudomonadati > Pseudomonadota > Alphaproteobacteria > Sphingomonadales > Sphingomonadaceae > Parasphingomonas > Parasphingomonas halimpatiens. The sequence goes on along the minus strand of NZ_JAXOJP010000011.1, from coordinate 38,476 downwards.
GAGGTGACGCTCGGCGCGGAAGATGCGCTCGAAAATCGCGTTGAGGAAGGGCGACGGCGGTGAATCGTCGCTGTCGTCCTTGCCCGTCAACCGTCCGATCATCCGCGCCGCCACTGCCAGCGGGAAGAGCAGCGAATTGAAATAGCGCAGACCGTTATGGCTGAGCCCGGCCTTGGCGATCGCGGCGGCCAGCATGGTCTTGGAATAGCGCCGGTGGTGGTGGTTGACGACGTCATGCGCGCTCCACAGCCAGGTATGCGCCGGGACCGTCACGAGGATCTTGCCGCCGGGGGCGAGGCAATCCGCCATCGCCTTCAGCGCCGCGACATCGTCCTCGATATGCTCGACCACGTCGAGCACGGCGATCAGGTCGTAATGGCCGCGCGGCACATCCGGTAGCGCGGGCAGCGGCGACGCGCTGACCGGCCGGCCGAGCCGCTCGCTGGCGATGGCGCGCGCGGCGGGGTCGATCTCGATCGCGTCGACGGTGCCGAATGCGCCGAGCATCGGCAGATTGTGCCCTGTCCCGCAGCCAATCTCGAGGATCCGCGCCTGTGCGGGCAGGTTGCCCTCGCGCGTCAGATAGTCGGCGAGGATGTCGCGCCGCGCGCGGTACCACCAATGCGTTGAATCGTGCGCCGCCATGCGGTCATAGACGATGCGGTCCATAGATTTAGCCGAACACCCATTGCCGGTTGAGCGCGAAGGTCGCGACCGGGATGACCGTGAAGGCCGGGATCAGCGGGATCCAGTTTGCGCCGTGGAACAGCGGGCCCGTAATGATCCAGGTGAAGGCGAGATTGAGCAGCAGGCCGAAACCTTGCACCAACACGAACTTGACGTGCTGGCGCCCGCTCTGGTCGCGCGTGCCATGCCCCTTGAAGCTCCACGCGCTGTGCAGGAAGAACCCCGCCGTCACCGCGACGGCAAAGGCGAACGGCACCGCGAACACGGCATGGCCCTTCGCGAACACATGGTTGGCGAGCGGCAGATAGACCGCCGAATAGATCGCGCTGGCGATCACCCCGGCGATGCCGAAACGGATCAGCTGGCCGAGCAGCCCGCTCGTCCGCAGATGCACCACTTGCTTGAGAATTGCCGTCACGCCTTAACTTGCCCTTTGCGGGTGGTGCACTAGAGGAAGTCGGTCGGGAGTGAAACCGGATTGTTCCGGCAAGATTGGGACGGAACGCGTGGACGACACCCCTGAAACGATGCCGCGCGGCGAAAGCACCGGGCATGCCATTCCCTTTGCCCGCGAAATCGAACAGGATTGGGTCAAGCTGACGCTGATCGCCTGGGCGGTGATCGCGGCTTTCTATGTGTTCGAGCGCTGGAACGCGATCCACTGGCTGTCGCTCGGCGACACCGACGACAATATGCGGCTGATGCAGGTCCGCGCGCTGCTGAACGGGCAGGGCTGGTACGACCTGCGCAATTACCGGCTCAACCCGCCGGTGGGTCTCGACATCCATTGGAGCCGTATCGTCGACCTGCCGATCGCCGGCCTGATCCTGATCCTAAAGCCGTTCGTCGGCACGCCCGAAGCCGAGCGACTGGCCTGCGGCATCGCGCCGCTGCTGCCCTTCAGCCTGGCGATGCTCGGCGTCGCGGCGACCGCGCGGCGGCTCGTCCACCCGCTAGCCTGGCCACTCGCCATCGTGCTCCTGCTCGGCTGCACCGCGACGATGCTGATGTTCATGCCCGATCGCATCGATCATCATGGCTGGCAGCTCGCGATGCTCAGCCTGACCGTCGCCGGGCTGTGCGACCCGCGCGCGGCACGCGGCGGCGCGATCGTCGGCGCTGCATCCGCGGTGTCGCTGACGATCGGCCTCGAGATGCTGCCCTATGCCGCAATGGCCGGCGCGATCATCGCGCTGCAATGGATCTGGGATCGCACCGAGGCACAACGCCTGACGGTCTATGCGTTGACCCTCGCCGGCGGCAGCAGCATCGGCTACGCCGCCTTCGCCTCCAACGCCAACCGCGTGCTGCGCTGTGACGCGCTGACGCCGGTGTGGCTGTCGGTGATGGTCGTGGCGGGACTGCTGCTGTTCGCGCTTGCCCGGTTGAACCCGGCGCGGCGTGAGGTTCGCCTCGGCCTCGCGGTGCTCGCCGGCGGCGTGATCGTCGCGGGCTTTGCGCTGGTCTTTCCGCAATGCCTCGGCCGGCCCGAACAGGTCTCGCCCGAACTGGTGCGGACCTGGCTGGACAATGTCCGCGAGGCCAAGCCGATCTACAAGCATCCGTTCCGCACTGCCTTCCCGATCGTCACGCTGCCGATCATCGGGCTGCTCGGCGCGGTACTGGCAACGTGGCGTGCGCGAGGCACGCCGCGCCAGACCGGTTGGGCGGCGGTGTTGCTGTTCGGCACCTTCGCCGCGGCGATGCTGCTGTGGCAGGCGCGCGCCGCCCCGGCAGCGCAACTGCTCGCGGTGCCCGGCGCGACCGCGCTGGCGTGGATCGTCTTGCCCTGGTGCCTCGGCAGCCGCTCGATGCTGATCCGCGTGTTCGGCACGGTCGGCGCGTTCCTCGCCATTTCCGGACTGTTCGCCGGCCTGATTTTCACGCCGTTCAATATCCGGCTGTTCGGCCGGAACTTCGGCTATCAACCGCCCGACCGGCCGAGCGCCTATATCCAGCGCGTCAACAATGCGAGCGGGCTGTGCCCGACGATCCCCGCCCTGCAGCCGCTCGACCGGCTGCCGGCACAGACGATCTTCACCTTCGTCGATCTCGGCCCGCGCCTGGTTACGGTCACCCACCACAATGCGGTTGCCGGCCCCTATCACCGCAACGGCGACGCGATCCTCGACGTGCATCACGCCTTTTCGGGCAGCGCCGATCAGTTCCGCGCGATCGCGCATCGCCACGGTGCGACGCTGCTGCTGGTGTGCCCGAACATGGCGGAATCGACCGTCTACCGCGCGCGCAATCCCGGCGGCTTCTATGACCAGCTGGCGCACAACAAGGTGCCGGGCTGGCTCGAGCCGATCGCCATGCCGGCGAAGTCGCCGCTGCGATTGTGGCGCATCCGCTACTAGCGGTTCGTCGCGCCGGTCAGCGCGGTACCGCGGCGACGGGTTCCGCCATGCCGGCGCTGGCGAGTTCGCGGTCGGCCTGGATGAAACCATAGGCCGGGACGATCTCGCCGTGCCGGTCGCTGATCGCATCCCAGTGCCGCACGACCTGCTCGCCCGCGTCGGCGTCGGCGCCGATCTGGAGACCCGACGAGAGCGTCACGCTGGCGCACGCGAAATGGCCCGCCCCGGCGCAGAGGATCGCGCGCGTCGGCGCGTCGGCGCCGGTCAGCGCGAGCAGGCCGGGGCTCACCAGAGCCGGATCGAGCAGGTGAAGGCCGGCTTCCGACAGCACGCCCTGCGTCATCTGCGTCGCCGCCGTCGGGGCGAGGCAATTGACGCGAATGTCGTATTTCTCGCCTTCGATCGCCAGCGTCTGCATAAGCCCGACCAGCGCCATTTTCGCTGCCCCATAATTGGCCTGGCCGAAATTGCCGTAGAGACCCGATGACGAGGTCGTCATGACGATGCGCCCATGACGTTGCGCGCGCATGATGTCCCACACCGCCTTGCTGCAGACGACTGCACCCATCAGGTGGACGTCGACCACCAGCCGGAAATCGTCGAGCGTCATCTTGGCGAAGCTTTTGTCGCGCAGGATGCCGGCATTGTTGACCAGAATGTCGATCCGGCCCCAGCGATCCATGACCTGCTCGACCATCGTGCCGACCATCGCTTCGTCGCTGACCGAGGCCGCGATCGCCAGCGCGTCACCGCCAACCGCGACGATCTCGGCGGCGACACGCTCCGCCGCGTCGCGCGTGAGATCGTTGACCACCACGCGCGCATTCTGCCGCGCGAGGAACAGCGCATGTTCGCGGCCCAGCCCGCCGCCAGCGCCGGTGACGATGGCGACGCGTCCATTGAGTGACATCCGGATCCTCCCCTTGTTTCGTGCCGGGAGGCATAGCCAGTCATTCATTCACTATCAATATAGTGAAATCCCTCTCGGCTGCGTGAGGCGTGACGAAGCGGCGGCCGAGGTCGTGTTGCTAGTTGGTGTGCCCGCGACAGATCGAGAGGAAACCGCCGGCCATGAACAGCGCCATATGCTCCTTTGCCGCGCTGAAATCCTCGCTCTTGCACAGGCCGCCCGACAGCTTGTCGATCCGCCCGGTCCGCGCCAGCGTCAGCATCAACGCGCCGGTGACGAACTGATAACCCCAGAAGATCCGCTCCTCGGGACATTCGGGCAGCGCTTTTTTGAGCAGGCCGATCAGCCGCAGCACGACGGGGTCGAAATGCGTGTCCATCAATTCGGTACCCCATTCGGGGGTGTTGGCGACCTGTGCGGTGAGTTGGGCGTAGTTCTTCCAACCCTCGCCGCTCTCGATATAAAGGTCGAGATCGGTGTCGAGGAACGCGCGCAATGCCCCCTCGACGGTCGGCTTGCCGCCCGTTGCCGCCTCATATTCGTCCAGCACCTTCATGCGTCGTTCGCTGGTCACCACGGCGCGCCGTGCGAACACCGCATCGAACAGCGCCTTCTTGTCGGCGAAATAATAGTTGAGCAGCGTGTGATGGACGCCGACGCGCTTGGCGACTTCCTTGAGCGTCACGCCATAGAGGCCGTGTTTGGAAAAAAGATCTTCGGCCGTGTCGAGGATCTGCTCCATCGTTTCGGCGCGCTGTTCGGCCTTGCGCGGCTTGCGGGGCGGTTTCACATCCTGGGTCACGACATTGTCCTTTCAGTCAGATTGGCCGACCGTCAAGCCATGTCGCCGTTGCCGACATAATATTCACGCGCGAGAGAGTGTTTGTTTGACAGCGCTCGATCGCGCTCGCATGGTGCCGGCAACGCCAACACAGGCACATAGAGGGGATGCGTGGGTATTCAGGCCACCACCGATGCGGCGCCGACCGCAACCGCGCCGCGCGCCGGGATCACGCTCTTCGCACTGACCTTCGTCTATGTGATCAATTTCCTCGACCGGCAGCTGCTCGGCATCCTTGCCAAGCCGATCGAGGAAACGCTGCACATTACCGATGGCCAGCTTGGGCTGATCGGCGGGCTGTATTTCGCGATGTTCTATTGCTTCATCGCCATCCCCGTCGGCTGGCTCGCCGACCGCACCAATCGCGTCGGCATCGTCTCGCTGGCCTGCGCGATCTGGAGCGCGGCGACGATCTGCTGCGGGCTCGCCACGACCTATCCGCAACTCGTTCTCGCGCGCATGACGGTCGGGTTCGGCGAAGCTGGCGGCGTACCGCCTTCCTATGCGATCATCGCCGACAGCTTCCCGCCCGGACGGCGCGGCGTGGCCTATGGCACCTTCAATCTCGGCCCGCCGATCGGCGCGGCGCTGGGCATCGCCTTCGGCGCCTCGATCGCCGCCGCGTTCGACTGGCGCTATGCCTTTGTCGGCATCGGCGCGGTCGGCATCATCACGGCAATTCTCGTCAAACTGTTCCTGCGAGAGCCGGTGCGCGGCCAGTTCGATCCCGTGCCCGCGCACCCGGTCGACCGCGTCGCCTTCTGGGGCGTGTTGCGCATGTTCTTCACCCACAAGGTGCTGATGCTCGCGGCGCTGGGCAGCGGCGCGACGCAGTTCGTGACCTATGGGCTAGGCAATTTCGCGGTGCTGTTCCTGATGCGCGAAAAGGGCATGGATTTTCACCAGATCGCCGTCTGGTACGCGCTGGCGGTGCTGATCGGCATGGGATCGGGCATGATCATCTCGGGCCGCCTGATCGACCGCCTGTCGCAGCGCTCGCGCCAGATCTATGCGACCGGGCCGGTGCTGTCGCTCGCCATCGCGCTGCCTTTCTATGTCGCATTCGTATGGGCACCGAGCTGGCCGCTTGCGTTGATCCTGCTGACCGTGGTGATGGTGCTCAATTACTTCTACCTCTCGGCCTCGGTCGCGCTGGTACAGGAGGAGGTGCGCCCCGACCAGCGCGTGCTCGCAGGGGCACTACTGCTGCTGGTGATGAACTTCATCGGCCTCGGGCTCGGGCCGACCTATGTCGGCGCGGCGAGCGACTGGTTCGCCCGGCACGGCCACGCGCACGCGCTGCAGATCGCACTCTTCTCGCTCACCCCCTTCTATCTCATCGCCATCCTGCTGTTCCTCGGGCTGGCACGCATCCTCCGCGCCGAAGGAGAGGCTTCATGATGACGCTCCGCCGCCTGATCGCCGCTGCCTGTGTCGCGCTGGCAAGCCCGGCCGCCGCGCAAACCGCCGCCCCCATGGTCGATGCTCCGGCCGGCGCGGTGCGCGGGCAGGCCGAGGGCGACAGCCGCATGTTCAAGGGCATTCCCTACGCCCTGCCGCCCGTGCAGGGCCGGCGCTGGCAACCGCCGGTCGCGATGCCGCGCTGGCCCGTCGCACGCGATGCCACGGCATTCGGCCCGGCCTGTATCCAGCCGCAGAGCAAGACCGTCTCGGTCTATTCGGGCGAGGTGCTGCCGACGAGCGAGGATTGCCTGACGCTCAACATCTGGGCACCCGCCAATGCCCGCAACGCCCCGGTGTTTTTCTGGATCCACGGCGGCGCGCTCGCGGGCGGCTCGAGCCGCGAGGCGCTATACGACGGCAAGCAACTGGCCGCGCGCGGCGCTATCGTCGTGTCGATCAACTACCGGCTCGGCGTGCTCGGCTGGTTCGCCCATCCCGAGCTGGGCCGCGAATCGCCGCAGCGGCTGTCGGGCAATTACGGCCTGCTCGACCAGATCGCTGCCTTGCGCTGGGTGCGCGCCAACATCGCCGCGTTCGGCGGCGACCCGGCCAATGTAACGATCGCCGGTGAATCGGCCGGCGGGCTGAGTGTGATGTACCTGCTGGAGTCGCCGCCGGCGCGCGGGCTGTTCGCCAAGGCGATCAGCGAGAGCGGCTATATGATCTCGATGCCCGATCTCAAAAAAAGCGTATTCGGCGCACCCTCGGGCGAAGGTGCCGGGCAGTTGCTCGCCGCCGCCTTGCAGGCGCCGGACATCGCCACCCTGCGCGGCATGGATGCGCAAACGCTGACCAACAGCGCCGCCGGCCTAGGTTTTGCGCCGCAGGGCGTGGTCGATGGCGTGGTGCTGCCGCAACAGATGGTATCGGCATTCGACGAGGGGAAGCAGGCCCCGGTGCCGCTGCTGATCGGGTTCAACCAGGGCGAGATCCGCTCGCTGACCATCCTCGCGCCCAAGGCGCCGGCGACGCCGGCCGCCTATGAAGCGACGATCCGCGAGCGCTATGGTGATCTCGCCGAGGCGTTCCTCCGCCTCTACCCAACCGCCAGCTACAAGGAGAGCATCCTCGCGACGACCCGCGACGCCTTGTACGGCTGGACCGCGGAGCGCATGGCGCGCAAGCAGACCGCGCTCGGCCAGCCGGCCTATCTCTATCTGTTCGACCATGGTTATCCGGCCGCCGACGATGCCGGCCTGCACGCCTTCCACGCCAGCGAATTGCCCTTCGTGTTCGGCACGCTCGATCGCACACCGCCGCACTGGCCGCGCATTCCGGCCACCCCTACCGAGCGGGCCTTGTCCGACGCGATGGCCGATTACTGGACGAGCTTCGCGCGCGACGGCCGCCCGGTGGCGGGCAGCGCACCCGCCTGGCCCAGCTTCGGAGCGAGCGAGTCCTACATGCACTTTACCGACGCACCCCACCCCGAGACGAAGCTGATGCCGGGTATGTACGCGCTGAATGAAGCAGTGATGTGCCGCCGCAAGGCAACTGGCAAGACCGGGTGGAACTGGAATGTCGGGCTATATGCGCCGAAGCTTCCGCCGGCCGCCGCCGGGTGCCCGTGACACCCCTCGCGGTGGGATGAAGCGCGCCTTGTCAGGCTACCCGGCGCGCGTCGATCCTGCCTTCGGCATAGTCGGCGCGTAGCCGGTTCTTGTCGATCTTGCCCGACGCGGCGAGCGGCATGGCGGCGATATCCGCCACCTGATCGGGGATCCACCAGTCAGCGACCTTGCCGCGCAGCAGCGCGATCAACGCCTGAGGATCATCGCGATCGCCGTGCCGCTCGACGATCAACACCGGACGCTCGCCCCATTTGACATCCGGCCGGCCGATGACCGCGACATGGCGCACACTCGGATGGCGGCCGACGATCATTTCGATCTCGTTCGGGTTTATCCACTCGCCGCCCGACTTGATCAGGTCCTTGGCCCGCCCGCAGATCGTCAGATTGCCCGCCGCGTCGATCATCGCGAGGTCGCCAGTGTCGAAATACCCCTCGCTATCGAGCGCGTCGTCGTCCGCCATGAAATAGCGATCGATCACGCTGGCACCCTTGACCTTGAGGTGGCCGAGCATGTCGCGCTGGGGCGTGAGCGTGTTCCCTGCAGCGTCGGTAAGCTTGAGGTCGATACCGATGGGCGGCCGGCCCGAGGCGCGCGGCTCGTCGGGGATCGTGGCGGGCGGCGCGATGGTGCCGATCGGCGACAATTCGGTCATGCCCCAGCTAGTCTGGACGCGCGCGCCGAGTTGCTCCTCCATGCGCCGGATCAACGCATCGGGGCAGCTCGACCCACCGATCAGCACGCGATGCAGCTCGGGCAAGGTCTCGCCGGTCGCGGCAAGATGATCGACCAGGCCGAGCCACACGGTCTGCACCCCGACCGCGACGGTGACGCCCTCGTCGCGCATCAGCCGCGCGAGCGCGGCCCCGTCCATCGCCCGCCCGGGAAGAACGAGCTTCGTGCCGACCGCCGGCGCGGCGAACGGCAGGCCCCAGCCATTGGCATGGAACATCGGCACCGCGAGCAGGAGCACATCCTCGCTGGTGAGACCGACCGCATCGGCTTGCAGCGCGCGCAGCGTGTGCAGATAGTTGGAGCGGTGGGTATAGACCACGCCCTTGGGGCTGCCGGTCGTACCCGACGTATAGCACAGCCCGGCCGCCGCGTTTTCATCGAAACCGCCCCATAGGCTGTCGGCACCATGCGCCGCGAGCAGCGGCTCGAACGGCCAGAGCCGCGCACGGTGCGGCGCGAGGCTTTCGAGATCGGTCGGTGCCGCGTCGAGCACGATGACGTGTTCGATGCCGGGGCAAAAGGGCGCCATCTCGCGCAGCAAGGGCAGAAGATCGCTCGACACGGCGACGATGCGGTCGTCCGCCTCGTTGACCATCGCCGCGAGATGCGCGACCGTCAGCCGCGGGTTGAGCGTGTGACACACCAACCCGGCGCCCATCGCGGCATAATAGATCTCGAGATGGTGCTGGGTGTTCCAGGCGAGCGTGGCGATCCGGTCGCCGAAAGCGAGCCCGAGCGCCGCCAGCGCACCCGACATCCGGTTGCTGCGCGCGCGCAGCGCTGCATAGCCGATGCGGCCGCGCGCCACGCCGGCGTCTGCCTCGACGATCTGCGCGTCACCAAACCACTTCGCGGCATGATCCAGGAACTTGTCTACCGTCAGGCCGTAGGGCTGCATGACACCTTCGTGATTGGGAGATTGGAAAAGGGCACCGGCCACCGCCCCGGGGAGCGGCGACCGGCGTCGAAGGGGATCAGAACGTTTTCAGCACCTTGAGCCCGTACTGGCGCGGCGGTCCGGCGAAATAGAGCCCGCTGTTGAGCGAGGCCGGATAATGCTGGTTGGTGACGTTGGTGCCGTAAGCGGTCAGCGTCCAGCTGCCATGTTGCCAAGCGAGTTGCGCGTTGACGACGTTGCGGTCGGTGAGCCGGTCGCCACGCGCCGCATTCTGGAACAAGGTCGCCCATTGCGGTGCGATATGGCCATAGTTGATGCGCGGAGTGATCGTGTCGGTATCACCGACCTTGATCTCGTACTGCGCGCCGATGTTGAAGGTGAAGTTCGGCGCGTAGGTCTGCTCGCGCCCCTTGAGCGCGATACAGGTGCCGCTCACCGGCCCGGTAAGCGGGTTGCACGCCGTGGTCGTCGCTGCGCGGGGATCGCTGGCATAGAACTCGCCAAGCTCACTATGCAGCACGTTGATGCCGGCATCGAGCGAGAAGGCGCCGAAGTGGAAATCGGCATTGGCCTCGAAGCCGTAGATCTTTGTGCTGTGCGGCACGTTGAGTTCGATCCCGAAGGTCGGGAAGGTGGGATAGCCGATGATGACCTGGAAGTTACGATAATCATTGTAGAAACCGTCGATCGTCAGGCGGATGTGGTTGTCCGCAAGATTGCTCTTCCAGCCGCCTTCGAACGACTTCACCTTTTCCGGCTCGAAGGGCACGGGCAGGCCGAGGCCGACCGGCACGTTCAGCCCGCCGGGACGAAAGCCCGTCGCCACGAAGCCGTAGAGATAATTGCTCGCATTGACCTTCCAGCCGAGCGAAACCTTGTAGGAAAAATTGTCCGATTTGGTCGTTTGGTCGTCGCGAAGATAGGTGCCGTACTGCATCACATCGACATGGTTGGTCGACTGGCTCGCGGTATAGCGGCCGCCCACTTCGACCTTGAAATTGTCGGTGATGTTGAAGCCGACCTGCCCGAAGACCGCCAGCGAGCGCTCGGGATTGCGCCCCGCGAGCCGGTACTGCGCCGCATTGAGATTGAACGGATAGGCAACGTCGATCACGAAGTTGGTATCGGGATGCAGGTAGAAATAGGTGTTCCACAGGCCGAACGCGCCCACCAGCCAGGTGAAGCGCTGATGATCCGGTGATATGATATTGAATTCTTGCGAGAATTGCGTCTCGGTGACGTTGTCGAAGAAATAATAGTTATTGGTTCCGGTCGGGGAATTGGTGCCGTCGAGGTCGGTGCCGTAGCGAATGTTGGCGTTCTGCAGGCTGGTGATCGAACGGAACTTGATGCCGCTGTCGGTGTCATATTCCATCTTGAGGATCGAGCGGACGAACTTGTCGCGTGCCTCCATCGGCGCGTTGGCGGTGATGTTGAACAGATCGTGATATTTGGGGTTGGGCGCGCTCGCACCGGGAATGGTCTGGTAGAAATCGGTCGCCGGGCTTGCCGGATAGCCGCCGAAATCCATGTAGCCTAGGTCGGTCTTCGACAGGATCGAGAAATTCTCGCTCGGCTTCCACAACAGGCTGATGCGCCCGGCGGCCATGGCGAGGTCGCCATTGTGGCTGTTATAGGCCGCGCCGGCGGGGCCGGTGACGTGGAAGAAGCCATCGCGCCGCTCGCCATAGAGCGAGATCCGCGCGGCGAAGGTGCTGCTCACCGGCAGGTTGATCGCGCCCTGCGCGCCGACGTCGTTGTAATTGCCGTAATTGGCGTTGAAATAGCCGTGCGTGCCACCGTTGATGATCGGGTCGTTGGTGTTGACGAACACCGCGCCACCGGTGGCGTTCTGCCCGACGATCGTACCCTGCGGCCCGCGCAGCACCTGGATGTTGGCGATGTCGTAATAGGGTTCGCCCTGGACATAGCCGGGGAAGGTCGGCACGCCGTCGCGGTAGACGATGACACCCGTCGTCGTCTGCGCATTGTGCTCGGCCTTGCCGATCCCGCGAACGTTGAAATCGTTGCCCTGGCCGAAATTGTTGACCACCACGCTGGGGGTGGCGAATTGCAGCGCATCGACGTTGACGACGCCCTTGTTGGCGAGGTCGGTGCCGCTGAGGACCGACGCCGAGGCCGGGGTCGTCATGAGATTTTCGTTACGCCGCTGCGCCGTCACGACAATGTCCGGCGTACTGTCGGCCGTGGTGTCGGTCGCGCCGTCGCTCTTGGCGGGCGGTGATGTGGTTTGCGCGGTCGCCGTGCCGCCACAACCCAGTGCCAGCGCCGATGCGCTCAGCAGAAATGCACAGGCCTTCATATACCCCTCCCTTGGTCGATCCTCACGCTCTTCGGCGCCGGTGATCCAAGATGCAGCAAAGCGACGACCGAAACAACACTAATTCTCTCATGAGTGAATGTGTCAGCGCGGGGACCGTTGAATCAGGGGCGAGCGCCCTGACTGTCCGATCGGGAGCATTGCCCGCCCCGCCCCAAGTCGTTACGAATCGAGGTCGTGAGCGATCCTGTTGCCGACGCCCGTGCGCACCTGACCGAGATGCTGGTTCGAACCGGCGCGGAGGACCGCGCCGCCTTTCGCGATCTCTATCGATTGACCTCGGCGAAGCTTTTTGGCGTGTGCCTGCGTATCTGCGGTGAAAGGCAGGCAGCGGAAGACGTGTTGCACGAAGTCTATCTCACGGTGTGGAAGCGCGCAGGGGCCTATGAGCCCGGCCGGGCGAGCCCGATCACCTGGCTGGCAACGATCGCGCGCAACCGCGCGATCGACTGGCGCCGCGCGCAGGGCATCCGCCGCCACGCGCCGATCGAGGATGCGCCCGACATCGCCGACGCAGCCCCGCTGGCGAGCGAGACGATGGAGAGCGACGAGGCCGCGCATCATCTGTCGCAGTGCCTCGACGGGCTCGACGACAACCAGCGCGTGGCGATTCGCACCGCCTTTTTCGAGGGCGTAACCTATGCCGAGCTGTCCGAGCGCCAGGCGGTGCCGCTCGGCACGATGAAGAGCTGGGTGCGGCGCGGTCTCGCGCGCTTGAAGGAATGCCTCGAGCGATGAGCGACGAGATTCCCATCGCGCCCGGCGAGGCCCCCGACATGACCGCCGCCGAACTGGCGCTGGGGCTGCTCGACGGCGCGGAGCGCGCCGCCGCGCTCCGCCGCGTGCTCGCCGACCGCGACTTTGCCGTCGCGGTGGAAAGCTGGCGCGGGCATCTCGCGCAATTGTTCGACCTGTGGCCCGAGGTGAAGGTCTCGGACGACCTGCTCGCGCGGATCGAACGGAGCCTCGACGCGCCGCTGGCGCCACTCGCGACGACCGATGCGCCAGCGCCACGTCGCTGGCTGTGGCCGGCGATGACCGGGCTGTCGAGCCTCGCCGCCGCCGCGCTGTTGCTCGTGCTGGTGACCCGGCCGGAACAGCCGGTGAGGCTGGCCCCGACACCCGTCGCAACCGCATCGGCGCCATCGACGATGCTGGTCGCGGCTATAGCACCGACAGGCGGTGGCGCGCCCGTCACCGCAGTATATGACCCGGGTTCGGGCGGGATGCGCATCACGCCGCAGGCGCTCGCCGATGCCCGGCGCAGCGCCGAATTGTGGGTGATCGCCGGCGATGGCGTGCCGCACTCGCTGGGTGTGTTGCCGGCGAGCGGCGGCAGCATGTCGGTCAGCGACGCGAACCGCGCGCGGATGGCAACGGGTGCAACGCTGGCGGTGACGCTCGAACCGATTGGCGGGTCGCCGACCGGCGCGCCGACCGGACCGGTCGTGGCCAAGGGCGCACTGGCACGGGTTTGACCCAAGCCCGTCCGACGCGCCATTTGCAGCGGTGCGCGGAAGAAAACGCGATCGCGCCCGCATCCGCCACCGTTCATCGACCGTAGCTCCGGCACGCCACGAAGGCGTCTTCAGGAGACTATTTCGATGACTCGTACCTTGCGTATCACGCTCGCCGCCGCGCTGATGGTCGGCGTTGCCCCGCTCGCTTATGCCAAGAACCCGATGGTCGGCGGCGCCGCGATGTTCCCGACCAAGAATATCGTCGAGAATGCCGTCAATTCGAAGGATCACGCCACGCTGGTCGCCGCGGTCAAGGCCGCCGACCTGGTCGACACGCTCAGCGGCGCCGGCCCGTTCACCGTCTTCGCGCCGACCAACGCCGCCTTCGCCAAGCTGCCCGCCGGCACGGTCGACACGCTGCTCAAGCCCGAAAACAAGGGCCAGCTCAGCGCGGTGCTGACCTATCACGTCGTGCCCGGCCGGATCACCGCGGCGCAGATCGCCGCCAATGCCAAGGCGCATCACGGCACCGCGACCTACACCACCGTCCAGGGCGGCACGCTGTCGTTCAAGAAGGCGGGTAATGGCTGGACGATCATGGACCAGAAGGGCGACACCGGCCGCATCACCATCGCCAATGTGATGCAGTCGAACGGCGTCATCCACGTCATCGACACGGTGATGCTGCCGTAATTTTCGGCCGCGCCCGAAAAATATCGCGCGGCGATGCAACCATCGCGGGCCTCGCCGCGTAGCTGTTCCGTCCTTCTCGAGAAGAACGGACGCGTAACCGGGGCGCGGAGACCCTCCTTTACCGCGCTCCCCGCGTAACGGACCTGTCGGCGCCCCCCAAGAGCCGACAGGTCCACCCGCCTCTGTCACAGAAAAGTCATCGCCGCCGCCTAGGGCGACGGTGCGGCGTCCGCCGCGATGGAGAACGCCATGGCTCTCGCCCCACGCCCGCCCCGCAATCGCGCGCTGCGCGCCGCGGTCCATCGCCACGATCATCTTTCGCGCCAGGGGCTGCTCGAACGCGCCTTCACCTTTGCGTTTCGCGGGCTGGTCTATGCCCAGATCTGGGAGGATCCGGCGGTCGACATGGACGCGCTGGCGATCACGCCCGATTGCCATGTGGTGACGATCGCCTCGGGCGGCTGCAATGTGCTGAGCTATCTCACCGCCGATCCGCGCGCCATCACTGCGGTCGACCTCAACACCGCGCATATCGCGCTCAACCGGCTCAAGCTCGCCGCGGCACGTCATCTCCCCGATTATGCGAGCTTCCACCGCTTCTTCGCGCGCGCCGACAGCAAGGCGAACATCGCCGCCTATCGCGACCATGTCCGCCCGCATCTCGACGAGCCGACGCTGCGTTATTGGGAAGGGCGCGACCTGATCGGCCGCCGTCGCATCGGCGGCTTTGCGCATGGCGTGTACAAGCGCGGGCTGCTCGGCCGCTTCATCGGCGCGGCGCATCTGCTCGCGCGCCTCAACGGCATCGACCCGGGCGCGGTGCTGCGCGCGACGTCGATCGAGGAGCAGCGCGCGATCTTCGACCGCGATTATGCGCCGCTGTTCGACAAGGGCTTCGTTCGCTGGTTGACCGACCAGCCCGCCTCATTGTTCGGGCTCGGCATTCCGCCCGCACAATATGAAGCGCTGGCCGGCGAAGAGAAGATGGCGACGGTGCTGCGCGCGCGGCTCGAAAAGCTCGCCTGCGATTTCGACATTCGCGACAATTATTTCGCCTGGCAGGCGTTCGGCCGCGGCTATGGCGCGGGGCCGCAGGCGCCCCTGCCGCCCTATCTGCAGCAGGAGCATCATGCGGCGGTGGTCGAACGCGCCGAACGCGTCGAGGTGCGGCACACCAATTTCACCGACTATCTGCGCACGCGGCCCGATGCGTCGCTCGACCGCTACGTCCTGCTCGATGCGCAGGACTGGATGACCGACACCCAGCTGACCGAGCTGTGGAGTGAGATCACGCGCACCGCTCGCCCCGGCGCGCGCGTGCTGTTCCGCACCGCGGGAACGCCGAGCATCCTGCCCGGCCGGGTGCCGGCGCCGATCCTCGCGCGCTGGGATTATCGTAACGACGAGTCGCTCGACTTTACGCGGCGCGATCGCTCCTCGATCTATGGCGGCGTGCATCTCTACGTCCTCGGCGCGGTCGCCTGAGCGTGGACAGTCATGCCGGGCGGATGGACGCGATCTACCGCACGCAGCGCCATTTCTATGATCTGACGCGCAAATATTATCTTCTCGGACGCGACGGGTTGATCCGAGCGCTGGCGCCGCCCCCCGGCGGGACGGTGCTCGAAATCGGCTGCGGCACGGGGCGCAACCTGATCGCGGCGGCGCGGGCATGGCCCGAGGCGCGGCTCTACGGCATCGATATCTCCGAGGCGATGCTGGAGACGGCGCGCGCCAAGGTCGCGCGCGCGGGGCTGAGCGGACGGATCACGCTGGCACAGGGCGATGCCACCGGCTTCGATGCCGCCGCGCTGTTCGGTGTCGCGACATTCGACCGCGTGTTCCAGAGCTATACCTTGTCGATGATCCCCGACTGGCATGGCGCGATCCGCGAGGGTGCGGCGAAGCTGGCGCCGGGTGGCGAACTTGCGGTGGTCGATTTCGGCCAGCAGGAGCGCCTGCCGCGCTGGTGGCGCACGCTGCTGTTCGCCTGGTTGGCAAAGTTCGAGGTCGCGCCGCGCGCGCTGCTGCCCGAGGCGCTGCGTGAGGTCGCGGCCAATGCCGGGCTGCGTGCCGAGATCACCCCGCACTATCGGGGCTTTGCGTGGTCGGGACGGCTGCTGCATGGCTGACGGCCGATGCCGACGTTACAGCCACTTCCCCCCATTGCCCGCCGGCTCGGTTATGCCGGACTGTTGCCGCAACTCGCCATGGTCGCGGTGCTGCTGCAGGGCCGGCTCGACGAGCGCTTCATCGCGCTGTCGATCGCCTATGCCTATGCCGCGCTGATCCTGAGTTTTCTTGGCGGGCTGTGGTGGGGGCTTGCCGCGCGCGCCGAACGACCCCCGACATGGCTGTGGTTCGCAGCGGTCGCGCCGTCGCTGATCGCGCTGGCGAGCGCCTGGCCATGGGCGGTCGGCGAGCCATGGCCGGCGCCGTCGCTGATCCTGTTGGGGGTTGCGCTGATCGGATCGCTCGCGGTCGACCGGGCGCTGGTGCGCGCGGCGATCGCGCCGTCCGGCTGGCTGCGCTTGCGCCTGCCGCTGTCGCTGGGTCTCGGCGCGCTGACGATGGTCGCCGCCCTGCTGTGATCAGGCGGCCTGGCGCAGGTCGAGCCGGTCCCAGATCTCGACCAGCGCGCGGGTCAGGTCGCGCATCATCGCCTCGTCATGCGCGGGGCCGGGGGTGAAGCGCAGCCGCTCGGTGCCGCGCGGGACGGTGGGATAGTTGATCGGCTGGACGTAGACGCCATATTCGGCGAGCAGGATGTCGCTGATCTTCTTGGCCTTGACCGGATCACCGACCATCACCGGCACGATGTGCGTGTCGCCGAGCATCACCGGCACGCCGGCCTCGACCAGCATCGCCCTGAGCCGCGCGGCGGCGGCTTGTTGCGCGTCGCGTTCCGCGCTCGACGCCTTGAGGTGGCGCACGCTGGCCAGCGCGCCCGCGACCAGCACCGGCGCGAGGCTGGTGGTGAAGATGAAGCCGGGGGCGTAGCTGCGGATCACGTCGATGATCGTGCGGTCGGTGGCGATATAGCCACCCATCACCCCGACCGCCTTGGCGAGCGTGCCCTCGATGATCGTCAGCCGGTGCGCGACTGCGTCGCGCTCCGAGATGCCGCCGCCGCGCGCGCCGTACATGCCGACGGCATGGACCTCGTCGAGATAGGTCAGCGCGTTGTACTTGTCGGCGAGGTCGCAGATCGCCGCAATCGGCGCGACATCGCCTTCCATCGAATAGACGCTTTCGAACGCGATCAGCTTGGGCGCGGCGGGATCCGCCTCGGCCAGCAGTTGCTCGAGATGCGCCAGGTCGTTGTGGCGGAACACGCGCTTCTCGCAGCCGGCATTGCGGATGCCGGCGATCATCGAGGCATGGTTGAGCTCGTCGGAGAAGACGATGCAGCCCGGTAGCACCTTGGCCAATGTCGCCAGGGTCGCATCGTTCGAGACATAACCCGAGGTGAACAGCAGCGCGGCTTCCTTGCCGTGCAGGTCGGCCAGCTCGGCCTCGAGATCGACATGGTAATGCGTATTGCCGCCGATGTTGCGCGTGCCGCCCGAGCCCGCGCCGACATCGTGCAGCGCCTCTTCCATCGCCGCGATCACGGCCGGATGCTGGCCCATGGCGAGATAGTCGTTGGAGCACCATACGGTAACCGGCTTGGGGCCGTTATGCCCGGCAAAACAGCGCGCGTTGGGAAACGCGCCCTTGTTGCGCAAAATGTCGATGAACACCCGGTAGCGACCCTCGGCATGCAGCCGGTCGATCGCCTGGGTGAAGATGCGGGAGTAGTCGACCCCCGCCTGCGCCGTGGCTTCCGCGTCCATCGCGCGCCCTTAGCGCGAGATTGTGGCGATTTCCAGCACCCGAAATCGTTCAGACTGATCGATGCCGCGCGCCTTTATTTGGATCAAGGCGCGACTCGGCGGGGCGTGTTATTGTCGCTTCATCGGCAGGCTTGGGTCAAACACGCTGTCGACTCGGGAGTCCCTCGCTTCCGTTCGTTTGCAGGAGTTGCTCCATGCGCGCCGATTTGCACGAGACCGCCGACTATCTCGCCCGTCGCGAGGCGGAGGAACTGACACGGGCGGCGGGCGCCACCGATCCTTGCGCGCGTCGCGTCCATCTCGACCTGGCGCAGCGCTATGCCGAGCGCCGCGCCGCCCTGGCCGCGGAGTTGATGCACGCCGCCTAGGCGTTACAAGGATTCGATCGCGTCGAGACCGTAGCGCGCCAGCGCCGGGGCCAGCGCGTCGCTCGCCGCGTCGCGCCGGGTAAACACCGCGATGCCGGCGGCCGGTGCGGTCGGCCAATCCTGCCCCGCCGTCAGGTCGGCGATGCGCCGGGCGATGCCGGGGCCACCATCGACGAAGCGTAGCGCACGCGGCGCGGCGGCGGCCAGTTCGTCGGCGACCAGCGGGAAATGGGTGCAGGCATTGACGATCGTGTCGATCGCATCGCCGCCGGGTTGACCGAACAGCCCTTCGAGGATCGCGGCGTAGCGCGCCGGGGGTGTCGGTTCGCCGCGCAGCTTCGCCTCGGCCAGCGCGACGAGTTCGGCCGAGCCGTGGCGCAGCACGGTGCAGTCGCCGGCGAAACGCGCGGCGAGATCATCGACATAGGGCTGGCGCACCGTCGCCTCGGTGCCGAGCACGCCGATGGTGCGCGTGACGCTGACCAGCGCGGCGGGCTTGATTGCCGGCACGGTGCCGACGATCGGCAGGTCGAGCGCCTCGCGCACCGTCGCCAGCGCGATGGTCGAGGCGGTATTGCAGGCGATGACGATGAGCCGCGGCCGGAAGCGCTCGGCCAGGCGACCGAGCAGCGCGGGAACCCGCGCCGCGATCTGCGCTTCGCTCTTGGTGCCGTAGGGAAAACCGGCCGAATCCGCGACATAGACGACCGGCATGTGCGGCAGCAGTGCGCGCGCCGGGGCGAGCACCGAAAGCCCGCCGACGCCGGAATCGAAGAACAGGACAGGGCGGGCATCGCTCATGTCCGGCCCGTAAGCGGGTGCGCGGGCAAGCTCAATGCCCGGCTTGGCGCGGACACGGACACGTGCCCGAGGGAAGGTCTCGTGCCCGTGTCGGTGACGTTGGCAAGTATCCGCGACGTAAACCTCTCACAAGTCAGCAAGTAAAGCGGGGCTTTTGCGGCACGAGTTAGGCGTTGTCGGGTCATAGATGAGCGACGCCGGCGTGGTTGAACCAGCCGAGACTTGACGCACTGTTCCAACGATGAGGACTGGTTGACATCATGCGGCAGGGCGTGGCCGGCACCGTGGTGACTGGGTTTTTCTCGACGACTTATGTGAATATTTGGCATTTGGGCTGTTTTTCTGCTCGCGGGCCCGGGTGGGGAAATCCAACGGCGTTGACCGGGTGCGTTGTGCGCGGTGAACGGCGAAAATGCCACGCGCACAGCACGCGGTGAATCGCGCCGGCAGCGTGCCGACCCAGTCGATCGAAATCGCGCGACCGGACGGCCATCGGCCGTGAATCTCGCCCCACACCAACCGAAACGCGAGCGGAATCGCCTTGTTCGCAGGCGCGTACCCACTATGTTCGACGGGGGAACCAGGGGGCGAGGATTTTGCCGAGCGAATATCTTTCCAAAGCGGCCGCGCTTGCGCTGATGCTTGGCTATCTGTTCGGCTCGATCCCGTTCGGCGTGATCCTGACGCGGCTGGCCGGCGCGGGTGATCTGCGCCAGATCGGCTCGGGCAATATCGGCGCGACCAACGTGCTGCGCACCGGGCGCAAGGGGCTGGCGGCGGCGACGCTGCTGCTCGACGCGGCCAAGGGCTGGGTCGCGGTGGCGCTGGTCGAGGCGTGGCATCCCGGACTCGGCGTCCTTGCCGCCTTTGCGGCCTTTGTCGGCCACCTCTACCCGGTATGGCTGCGTTTCCACGGCGGCAAGGGTGTGGCGACGCTGATGGGCATCGTGCTGGCGCTGCACTGGCCCTGCGCGGTGGTCTATGCCGCAGTGTGGCTCGGCATGCTCGGCTTCGTGCGTATCTCGTCACTGGCCGGCATGACCGCGGCGGTCAGCGCGCCGATGAGCGCGGCGTTCTTCGCCAAGTTCGATATCGTCGCGCTGCTCATCGTCCTCGCCTTGCTCGTGCTGTGGAAGCACCGCGACAATATGGCGCGCCTGATGGCCGGCACGGAGCCGCGTGTCGGTAGCAAGCGCGACTGAGCGATGGCCGACGGCAATGCGATCGCCCGGCTGCGGTTAATCCGCACACCGCAGATCGGCCCCGTCACCTATGCCCAGCTGATCGCGCGCTTCGGCGACGCGGCACGCGCGATCGAGGCCCTACCCGAGCTCGCCGCGCGTGGCGGCGGGCGCGCGCCGGTCGTCGCCGCGCCCGCAATTGCCGAGCGTGAACTCGCCACGGCGGCCCGGCTCGGCGCACGCCACCTGTTCCTCGGCGATGCCGACTATCCGCTGCTGCTCGCCCAACTCGATGACGCGCCGGCGGTGATGATGGTGCGCGGCGACGACTCGTTGATGGCGCGACCGGTCGTGGCGATGGTCGGCGCGCGTAATGCCTCGGCGGCGGCATGCCGTTTCGCACGACAACTCGCCGCCGAACTGGTGCGCGAACAGGTCAGCGTCGTCTCGGGACTGGCGCGCGGGATCGATACCGCAGCGCATGTCGGCTCGCTCGACGGCGGGACGATCGCGGTGATCGCCGGTGGCATCGACGTCGCGTATCCACCGGAAAATGCGGCGCTGCAGGAACGTGTTGCGTGCGAAGGTCTGTTGATCGCGGAGCAGCCGCCGGGCGTGGAACCCCGCGCGCGGCACTTCCCGCATCGCAACCGCATCATCGCCGGGCTGGCGCTGGGTACGGTGGTGGTCGAGGCAGCCCCGCGATCGGGCTCGCTGATTACTGCGCGACTGGCTGCCGAGGCAGGCCGCGAGGTGATGGCGGTGCCGGGCAGCCCGCTCGACCCGCGCGCACAGGGGTGCAACGGCCTGATCCGCGACGGCGCGACGCTGGTGCAGAACGCCGCCGACATTCTCGAGACGATCCGGCCGATCGACGCCCGCATGGTACGCGCGCCGGGCGTGGTATTCGACGGCCCGCCGCCCGACGATGCCGATGATGCCGCGCGCCTCGTCGTGAAAGAACTGCTCGGCCCTGTCCCCGTCGCGGTCGACGAGCTCATTCGTCAGTCCGGACTGACCCCGGCGATCGTGCAGACGGTGTTGCTGGAACTCGAGCTGGCCGGTCGCATCGAGCGCCATGCCGGCGGACGGGTAAGCCTGCTGTAACCCAACAGGCGTTGACGGCGCCCGCCAACCACCCTCATCCTCGCGCGTACACGTAAGGACACCCACAACCGCTTATGCAGCTTGTCATCGTCGAATCGCCCGCCAAGGCGAAAACCATCGAGAAGTATCTCGGCTCCGACTATCGCGTTCTCGCGAGCTACGGCCATGTCCGCGACCTGCCGCCCAAGGACGGATCGGTCGATCCCGATGACGGCTTCGCGATGGAGTGGGAGAATTATCCCGACAAGGCGAAGCAGCTGAAAGCCATTGCCGACCTGGCCAAGACCGCTGACCGGCTGATCCTCGCGACCGATCCGGATCGCGAGGGCGAGGCGATCAGCTGGCATGTCCAGGAAGTGCTGCGCAATCGCAAGGCGCTGCCCAAGGAGGTCGAGCGCGTCACCTTCAACGCCATCACCAAGGCGACGGTGACCGAGGCGATGAAGCATCCGCGCGAGCTCGATACCGACCTGATCGACGCCTATCGCGCGCGCCGTGCGCTCGATTATCTCGTCGGCTTCACGCTCTCGCCGGTGCTGTGGCGCAAGCTGCCGGGGGCAAAGTCGGCCGGGCGCGTGCAGTCGGTCGCGCTGCGCATCATCGTCGACCGCGAGCGCGAGATTGAGGCCTTCCGGGCGCAGGAATATTGGTCGGTCTCGGCCAATATGGAGCAGGACGGCACGCCGTTCGTCGCGCGGCTGATCCGCTGGAACGGCGACAAGATCGACCGGCTGACGATCGGCGCCGAAGGCGACGCACTGAAGGCCAAGGCCGATGTCGAAGCCGGGCATTTCACCGTGCAGTCGGTCGAGACCAAGCCGACCTCGCGCAACCCGCCGCCGCCCTTCACCACCTCGACGCTGCAGCAGGAAGCGGCGCGCAAGCTCGGTTTCTCGGCGAGCCACACGATGCGCATCGCGCAGGGGCTCTACGAGGACGGCGTGATCACCTATATGCGCACCGACGGCGTGCAGATGGACGGCAGCGCCATTTCCGCCGCGCGCAAGGCGGTCGCCGATCGCTATGATGCGAGCTACGTCCCCGACAAGCCGCGCCAGTACCAGACCAAGGCGAAGAATGCGCAGGAAGCGCATGAGGCGATCCGCCCGACCGATTTCAGCAAGAACAGCGCCGGGGGCGGCGACCATGCGCGGCTTTACGAGCTGATCTGGAAGCGCGCGCTGGCCAGCCAGATGGCCTCGGCGCGGATGGAGCGCACCACGGTCGAGCTGGCCGACGGCACCGGCCGCCACGGGCTGCGCGCCACCGGCCAGGTCGTGCTGTTTCCCGGCTATCTCGCGCTGTACGAAGAAGGCAGCGATGACAGCGCCGATGAGGAGAGCCGCCGTCTGCCGCGGATGCGCGACGGCGATGCGCCGGCCAAGAAGTCGGTCGATGCCGAACAGCATTTCACCCAGCCGCCGCCGCGCTTTTCCGAAGCGTCGCTGGTCAAGCGCCTCGAAGAGCTCGGCATCGGGCGCCCCTCGACCTATGCCTCGATCATCCAGACGCTCAAGGACCGGTCTTATGTGAAGATCGAGAAGAACCGCTTCTTCGCCGAGGAGAGCGGGCGGCTGGTGACGGCGTTCCTCGAACGCTTCTTCGAGAAATATGTCGGGTACGACTTCACCGCGGGCCTTGAGGACGAACTCGACGAGGTGTCGGGCGGCCGGGCGCAATGGCAGGCGGTGCTCGAGCGCTTCTGGAAGGACTTCAAGCCGCGCACCGACGAGGTGATGGAGCAGAAGCCGTCGGAAGTGACGGCGGCGCTCGACCTGTTCCTCGAACCCTATCTGTTTCCGGCGCTGGCCGACGGCGCGGACCCGCGGCTGTGCCCCAATTGCGGCGTCGGCCGGCTCGCGTTGCGTGGCGGCAAGTTCGGCGCCTTCGTCGCCTGCTCCAACTATCCCGAGTGCAAGTATACGAGGCGCTTCGGCCAGGGCGGCAGCGAGGAAGCGGTCGCGGAGAACGAGACGCTGGGCAACGATCCGGCGAGCGGCCTGCCGATCGAGCGCAAATCGGGGCGGTTCGGCCCCTATATCCAGCTCGGCGAGGGCAAGGAGGCCAAGCGCGCCTCGATCCCCAAGGATATCCCCGCGCTCGACCTCGAATGGGCGATCAAGCTGCTGTCACTGCCGCGCGAGGTCGGCACGCATCCCGAGAGCGGCAAGCCGATTATGGCGTCGATCGGGCGCTATGGCCCCTATCTTGCGCATGACGGCAAATATGCCCGGCTGCAGTCGACCGCCGAGGTGTTCGAAACGGGCATGAACGCGGCGGTGGTCAAGCTGGCCGAGGCGGCGGCGGGCGGCGGGCGCCCGCAGCGCGGCTCGCGCGAGCCGCTGAAGGTGCTCGGCCTGCATCCGCGCACCGAGCTCGAGCTCAAGCTGATGGAGGGTCGCTACGGCGCCTATGTCACCGACGGCACGACCAACGCGACCCTGCCCAAGGGACTGGAAAAGGACGCGCTGACGCTGGAGGAAGCTGCCCAGTTGATCGACGCGCGCGCCGCAGCGGCACCGGTCAAGAAGGGCAAAAAGGCACCCGCCAAGAAGCCGGCGGCAAAGAAGCCCGCTAAGAAGGCGCCCGCCAAGAAGGCGGCCCCGAAAAAGGCGGCGGCGACGTGATTCGCCGATCGGGTGCAATATTCCCCGGCCAGCGCCCGCCGGGGAGGCCCTGCAGCGCCGGTGAACCGCTCAGCCCAGATCGGGGGAAACGACCCGGATCGTCAGCCAGAGCGCCAGCCAGACCAGGATGGCCAGCGTCGCAACGATGCCGATCGAGCGTGCGGGTCGGGGTGGTCCGGGCGGATTGAAGAGCCCGATCGCGTTGAGCAGGCGGGCGACGACAAAGGCCGTGGCGGCTATGGCGAGCGCGGTGCGGTTGGCGCCGCCTTGTTCGAGCAAGCCGACCAGGACCACGCCGAGCGGGGCATATTCGGTAAGATTGCCATGCGCGCGGATCGCGGCGGTCAGGCCATGCTGCCCGGCATCGCCATAGGAGGCGGCATGCTTCATCCGCAGGCGGATGGTGTTGATCGCCAGCGCCACGAGCAGCAAGGCGAGCGCCGCGGCCATGAGCGCGGTTATGGTAAGGTGCATGGGTCCCCTCCCTCATTTCGAGAGGCGGCGATATTCCTTTGCGTCGACGACGTCGAACCTTGTTTCAGGCCGCGCGCAGGCTCGTCATCTGCAACCAGGCGCGAGCGGCCTTCTGCGCCTCGGCGATCTCGCGCGCGGTCATTTCCTCGGCGATTTCGCTGCGGCAGGCCTGCGCCGCCTCGCTACCGGCGACGGCCGCGAGATTGAACCATTTGTGCGCCTCGATCAGGTCGACATCGATTCCGGCGGCACCGCTCGAATAGACCATGCCGAGATCATAATAGGCGTCGATATCTCCGCGTGCCGCATCGGCCATTCGGCTGTCGATGAGGAACTGCGCACTTTTCAGGCTGTTGCCCATGTC
This sequence comes from Parasphingomonas halimpatiens, assembly GCF_036663795.1. NCBI lineage: Bacteria > Pseudomonadati > Pseudomonadota > Alphaproteobacteria > Sphingomonadales > Sphingomonadaceae > Parasphingomonas > Parasphingomonas halimpatiens. Next base: position 13,758 of record NZ_JAXOJP010000011.1, on the reverse strand, counting down.
ACGAAACCCCCGGTCCAATACTGTAGGACGGAGCTTGGGCCGAAGGTTTTCAACAAATGGTTAACACGGTTAACCGTGTTTTGCCGGCACCTCGATATTGTCGATCAGCCGCGTCGAGCCCATCCGCGCGGCAGCCAGCAGGCGCCGCGGCCGCGTCGGGTCCGGGTGCTCGCCCAGCGTCTCGGCGTCGACCAGCGTGATATAATCGACAGCAAAGCCGGCGTCGATCAGCGCATCCTCCGCCGCGAGGACCGCCGCCTCGGGTGCCGCGCCCTTCTCGATCGCCCGCACCGCATCGCCGAGCGCGCGCGGCAAGGCGACGGCCCTGGCGCGCTCGGCCTCGTCGAGATAGATATTGCGCGACGACAGCGCGAGGCCGTCATCGTCGCGCTGCGTCGGCACGCCGACAATCTCCAGCGGCATGTCGAGATCGGCCACCATGCGGCGGATCACCGCCAGCTGCTGGAAATCCTTCTCGCCGAAATAGGCGATGTCGGGCGTGACCTGGTTGAACAATTTGGTGACGACCGTTGCAACGCCATCGAAATGGCCCGGGCGCGCGGCGCCGTCGAGGCCGTCGCTGACCCCCGCGACCGACACCGTCGTCGCGAACCCGTCGGGATACATCGCCTCGACCGGCGGCAACCAGAGCAGGTCACAGCCAGCATCGCTGAGCATCCGCGCATCGGCGGCTTCCTTGCGGGGATAGCGGCCGAGGTCTTCGTTGGCAGAAAACTGCATGGGATTGACGAAAATCGATGCGACGGTGCGCGTGCCGGGCCGCCTCGCGGCCTCGACCAGCGCCATGTGCCCGGCGTGCAAGGCGCCCATGGTGGGGACGAATGCGACGCGCTCGCCCGCGGCGCGGAAAGCGGCGACGGCGCTGCGCAGTTCGGCAATGGTACGGACAATGTGCACGGACGAAACAGACCCTTCGACAAGGACGGGCGGGCCTTCTATGGGGGGCGGGACGCACGATCAACATGGGATTCTACGAACCGATGGGGGCTGGCAAGCCGCATGTCATCGTCTTCGCCAACGAAAAGGGCGGAACGGGCAAATCGACCACGGCGGTGCATGTCGCGATCGCGCTGCAGGCGCGCGGCGCGCGCGTCTCCGCGCTCGATCTCGACCATCGCCAGCGCACGCTGGGGCGCTATTTCGACAATCGTGCCGAGACGCTCAAGCGCAGCGGCGCCGAACTGCCGATTCCGCGCCACGCGACGCATGACGGCGAAACGCTCGACGACTTCGAGGCGCAGTTCGCCGCCCTGGGCGAAGATGCCGACTATCTGGTGATCGACACGCCGGGTCGCGACGACCCGTTCGCGCGGCTTGCCGCGCAGCGCGCCGACACGCTCGTCACGCCGATGAACGACAGTTTCGTCGATTTCGACCTGATCGGCCAGGTCGATCCCGACACCTACAAGGTGACTCGGCCGAGCTTCTATGCCGAACTGATCTGGGATGCGCGCAAGGCGCGCGCCAAGGCCGATGGCTCGACGATCGACTGGGTGGTGCTGCGCAACCGCGTCCAGCATGTCGAGGCACGCAATATGCGGCGCGTGTCCGAAGCGCTCGACCAGCTCGCCAAGCGCGTCGGATTCCGCATCATTCCCGGGCTCGGCGAGCGCGTGATCTATCGCGAACTGTTCCCCAAGGGGCTGACCATGCTCGACGCGCGTGAATTCGGCGCGATGGGACTGGCGCATGTCGCGGCGCGGCAGGAGCTGCGCGAGATGATGTCGGCACTCGGCCTGCCCGAGCCCGCCATGCCGTTGTTCGCCGCCGGATGAAGGGCCTGCTGCTCGCGGTGCTGGTGGCCTATATCGGCTGGTGGCTGTGGCAGGGACCCAAGCACAAACCCCGGCCGATGCCCCCGCCCCGCCCCAGCGAGGAGCGCGCCGCGCTGGCCGTGCTTGGGCTGGACCATGACGCCGGCGCGGACGAGATCCGCGCTGCGCATCGTCGCCTGCTCCAGGCAGTGCACCCCGACCATGGCGGTTCGGCCGAGCTGACGCGCCGCGTCAACGCCGCGCGCGACCTGTTGCTCAGGCGCGGTTCCCCGGATTGAACATTCCGCCCGCTCATCGATTGGGCGGTCAGCATCACGACAGGAAGCCTCATGACACACAGCTTCAATCCCACCAGCCTGCGCGAATATGACATCCGCGGCATTGTCGGCACGACGCTCGGCACTGCCGATGCGACGGCGATCGGGCGCGGCTTCGCCACCGTGGTGCGCCGCGCCGGCGGCACGCGGGTGGCGGTCGGCTATGACGGGCGCACCACTTCGCCCGAACTGGAGCGGGCGCTGATCGCCGGGCTGACGGCATCGGGCGTGGACGTCGTGCGCGTCGGCATGGGGCCGACGCCGATGCTCTATTATGCCGAGGCGGTGCTCGAGGTCGATGGCGGCATCGAGATCACCGGCAGCCACAATCCGGCGGAATATAACGGCTTCAAGATGGTGTTGCAGCACCGGCCGTTCTTCGGCGAGGACATCCAGTTGCTCGGGCGCATGGCCGAGGCGGGCGACTGGGAAGCGGCGGAGACGCCCGGCAGCGTGACCGATGCCGACATCATGGACGATTATGTCGGGCGGCTGCTCGCCGGCTATGCCGGCGGCGCCTATCGCATCGGCTGGGACGCCGGCAACGGCGCGGCCGGCCCGGTGATCGAGAAGCTCGTCAAGCTGCTGCCGGGCGAGCACCACCTGCTCTACACCGATGTCGACGGGACCTTCCCCAACCACCATCCCGACCCGACCGAGGAAAAGAACCTCGCCGACCTCAAGAAGCTGGTCGCCGACAAGCAGCTCGATTTCGGCTTCGCCTTCGATGGCGATGGCGACCGGATCGGCGCGATCGACGGGACCGGCCGGGTGATCTGGGGCGACCAGTTGCTCGCGATCCTTGCCGAGCCGGTGCTGCGCGAACTGCCCGGCGCGACGATCATCGCCGACGTCAAGGCGAGCCAGGCGCTGTACGACCGCATCGCCGAGCTGGGCGGCAAGCCGGTGATGTGGAAGACCGGCCATAGCCTGATCAAGACCAAGATGAAGGAAACCGGCGCGCCGCTGGCCGGCGAGATGAGCGGGCACATCTTCTTCGCGCATGAATTTTACGGTTTCGACGACGCGCAATATGCCGCCGTCCGCCTGATCCGTGCGGTGCATATGATCGGCAAGTCGATGACCGAGATCCGCGGCGCGATGCCGGCGATGGTCAACACGCCCGAGATGCGTTTCCAGGTCGACGAAAGCCGCAAGTTCGCGGTGATCGTCGAGGTGCTCGACCGGCTCGAAACCGCGGGCGCCGAGGTCAATCGCACCGACGGCGCGCGCGTCAACACGCCCGATGGCTGGTGGCTGCTGCGGGCCTCGAACACGCAGGACGTGCTGGTCGCGCGCGCCGAGGCAAAGGACCAGGCCGGGCTCGACCGGCTACTCGCGCAGATCGACGAGCAGCTTGCGCTGAGCGGCTTGCAGCGCGGACCGCAGGCCGGACACTGAAAACCCCTCCCCGGAACCGGGGGTGGATACTGCATCGCGCAGGGAGGTGTGGGCGGGAGCGCCATGGGCGCTTCGTGTGCCGGCCGCCCCCTCCACCGCCTTCGGCGGTCCCCCTCCCCGTGCCGGGGAGGTATGAGAAGGGCTGGCAATCTGTGCGGAGTGCGGCCACTTAGGGTTTGTGTATCGCCCGACCCAGATCATTCGCGTCATCGACCTCGAGACCACCGGCCAGGCGCCGCCGACGCATGGCGTGTGCGAGATCGGCTGGCAGGACGTCGCCCTGGGCGAGGACGGGCGATGGGACATCTGGGGCGAAGGCGGGCAGCGTTACGTCAATCCCGGCCGGCCGATTCCGCCGATCACCCAGGCGATCCACCATATTCTCGACGAGCAGGTCGCCGACGCGCCCTTCTGGCACGACGTGGCGCGCCCGGTGCTCGACCCGTGGCCGCGCCGCGTCGCGCTCGCCGCGCATCGCGCCGATTTCGAGCAGCAATATTGCACCGCGTCGCTCACGCATGGCGCCGACTGGATCTGCACGTGGAAATGCGCGCTGCGGATGTGGCCCGACTCGCCGAGCTTTTCCAACCAGGTGTTGCGCTACTGGCGCAAGCCGGTGGGGATCGAACATGAGCGCGGCCTGCCGGCGCATCGCGCCTTTCCCGACGCCTATGTCACCGCCTTCCACCTGCGCGACATGCTCAACGAAGTCGGCGCGGCGCAGCTGATCGCCTGGTCGAACGTCCCCGGCATATTGCCGCGCGTGCGCTTCGGTCCGGATCGCGGCAAGAGCTGGCAGGAGATCGAGGAAGAGGTGCTGATCGGCTTTCTCGGCGACCGCGACATCGACGTGCGCTTCACCGCCGAGACCGAGCTGGCGCGGCGGCGCGGCGGCGGATCGATCGGGCGGCAGACGCTGCAGGGATCGCTGCTTTAGCGAGCCCGAGGCCACGCCGCGCTTGATCGAAGTCAATCACCGCATGCTGGCCTTTGTCGGGTGCGGTCGTTACGCCGACGCCAATGAATTCAATCCTGTTGCGCTGGTTCGGCCCCACCGATCTCGCCATTCGTCGCTTCCTGATCGCCGCGACGGGGCTGGGCTTTGCCTGTCTGGTCGCGGCCGGGGTGGCGGCGACCTGGGTGGCGACGCGCAACATCGCCCATACCGATGCGGTCAAGCACACCTATGAGGTGGAACTGGCGATCGTTCGTGCCAGCAATGCGACCGAGCAGGCCGAGGCCTCGCGGCGCGGGTACATGCTGACGGGCAATGCGCTGGCGCTGCGCAATTACGACAAGGCGGCGCAGACCCTGCCGGAGCTGATCGAGCGGCTTACGTCGCTGACGCGCGACAACCCGGTCCAGCAGCGCAACCTCGCCCGGCTGCGCGTGATTACCGACGATCTTCAGCGGCAGCGCGCTGCGACCAACGCGCTCGTTTCCGCCGGGCGACGCGACGAGGCGATCCGCACCTTCGTGCGCGAAAACGGCGCGCAGCGCATTGCCGCCTTGCGCGATCTGGCGCAGCGCATGACCGGCGAAGAACAGCGGCTGATGCGCAGCCGCGACGCCGAGCTCGCGGCAAGCCTCAACGCCTTCTACGTCATCCTCGGCATCGCGGGGCTGTTGCTGGTCCTTGTCGGGATCGCCACGATGCTGACGCTGCTGCGCTACACGCGCGATCTCGACCGGTCGCGCGCGGCGCTGCAGGATTTCGCCGAATCGCTCGAGGAGCTCGTCGCCGAGCGCACCGCCGACCTGACGCGCGCCAATGACGAGATCCAGCGCTTCGCCTATATCGTCAGCCACGACCTGCGCGCGCCGCTGGTCAATGTGATGGGATTCACCGCCGAACTCGATGCCGCGACGGAAACGATCGCGGCGTTGATCGATCGCGCCGAGGCGCAGGCCCCCGACATCGTCAGCGACGACGCCCGTCTCGCCGCGCGCGAGGATCTGCCCGAGGCGATCCGCTTCATCCGCAGCTCGACGCAGAAGATGGACCGGCTGATCAACGCGATCCTCAAGCTGTCGCGCGAGGGCCGGCGGGTTCTTTCGCCCGAGCCGATCGACATGGTGGCGATGGTCGACGGCATAAGCGGTTCGCTCACACACGCGCTGCACGAGCGTGGCGCGGTGCTCGAGGTGGCGGGCGACCTGCCGATGGTGGTGAGCGACCGGCTGGCGATCGAGCAGATCCTGTCCAATCTGATCGAGAATGCGGTCAAATATCTCCAGCCCGGGCGGCCGGGACATATCGTCGTGCGCGGCGCGAAGGCCGGGCAGCGCGTGACCTTCGAGGTCGAGGACAATGGTCGCGGCATCGCGGCGGCGGACCATAGCCGGGTGTTCGACCTGTTCCGCCGCGCCGGCACGCAGGACCAGCCGGGCGAAGGGATCGGGCTCGCGCATGTCCGCGCCTTGGCCTATCGCCTTGGCGGCACGATCGACGTCCGTTCCGAACTCGGCACGGGCACGACCTTCCGGCTATCGTTGCCGGCACGTTTGACCGAAGCGCAGGAGCAGCACGCATGAACGACCACCGCTCCGTCACGATCGTGATGATCGAAGATGACGAGGGCCACGCCCGACTGATCGAGAAGAACATCCGCCGGGCGGGCATTCTCAACGACATCACGCATTTTCTCGATGGCACGCGCGCGCTCGACTATCTCTTCAATCATAAGGACGGGCCGGCACTCAACGGACCGGCGCTGATCCTGCTCGACCTCAACCTGCCCGACATGAGCGGCACCGACATCCTGATGAAGATCAAGGCCGAGGACAGCCCGCTGCGGCGCACGCCGGTCGTCGTGCTGACCACCACCGACGACAAGGTCGAGATCCAGCGCTGCTACGATCTCGGCTGCAATGTCTACATCACCAAGCCGGTCAATTACGAAAGCTTCGCCCAGGCGATTCGCCAGCTCGGCCTGTTCCTGTCGGTGATCCAGGTGCCCGAGATCGAGGGCGGCGCTTGACCGAGCCCGCGCCCTTGCGCGTCCTGTATATCGACGACGACGACGGCCTGCGCCGGCTCGCCGCGCGCGTCCTGATGCGCCACGGTTACGAGGTCAGCGTCGCCGCAACCGGCGCCGAGGGGCTGGCCCTGGCTGCCGCCACAACCTTCGATGTGGTGGCCGTCGATCATTATATGCCGGGCATGGACGGCCTCGCCACGTTGGAGGCACTTCGCGCGCTGCCCGAGCCACCGCCGGTGGTCTATGTGACCGGGTCGGAAGAGAGCCGCATCGCGGTCGCCGCACTCAAGGCCGGCGCGGCGGATTATGTCGTCAAATCGGTCGGAACCGATTTCTGGGACCTGCTCGCCAGCGCCTTCGAGCAGGTGCGGATCCGCGGCGCGATGGAGCGCGACAAGGCGGCGACCGAAGCACGGCTGCGCGACAGCAATGCGCGGCTTGCCGCGCTGCTCAGCGAGGTCAACCACCGCGTCGCCAACAGCCTGCAGCTGGTGACCGCGATGGTGCGGCTGCAGGCCTCGGCGCTCGACGATCCGGCGGCACGCGCCGCGCTCGAAGATACGCAACGGCGGATCGACGCGATCGGCCAGGTCCATCGCCGGCTCTACACCTCGGAGAATGTCGAGCAGGTCGACATGGCGGATTATCTCGGCGCGCTGGTCGGCGAACTGGGCGAGGCATGGTCGACCGAGGCGGCGCCGCGTCGCCTGTCGCTCGACGCCGAGACGATCCTGCTGCCGACCGATCGCGCGGTATCGCTGGGTGTGATCGTCACCGAGCTGGTCAGCAATGCGTGCAAATATGCCTATGTCGACGCGATGGGCGGCGAGGTGCGCGTCGCGCTGCACCGCGACGGCACGCAGCATTTCAAACTGGTCGTCGAGGATGACGGGATCGGCATGAAGGTCGATGCCCCGGCGCGCGGCACCGGCGTCGGCACCAAGCTGATCCGCGCGATGGGCCAGAGCCTGCAGGCCGCGATCGAATATGATTCGGGCCATCGCGGGGTGCGCGCGACGCTGCGCGCCGCGCTGTCGTAATTTGCCTCATGATCGGTGCCTCGGCGCGTTGTGATGGCAATCGCCGTTTCCCGCCGATGATGTGTGAGTCGATGCCGCCAGGCACATGGGCGAAACGACGCGCTTTACGATAGCGCTATCGGCCCGGCCGGGGAGCCGAGCATTGCTGCTGTGCGCACATAAAACACCCGCGCGAGGCGCGACGTCCGATATCCTCTGGACTCTTGTCGCGAAGACCCTGATAAATTGCTCCGAAATGGATGATCTGGCGTTATCTCGTTTGAATCATCGGCAGCGCGAATGCCTGCGCCTGGTTTACCGCAACCTCGAAGCCAAGGAAATCGCTCGCGAACTCGGGCTGTCGCCGCATACCGTCGTCGAGCATCTGCGCGACGCGCGGCGCGTGCTCGGTGCCTCGCGCAGCATGCATGCCGCCCGCATGCTGGTCGAATATGAACGGGACAATCGGATTGGGTACGAGCCGGTTGGGGTAACCCGGCAAGGCAATATCGCCATGGTGTCGGACGTCCCCGCCGAGGCTTATGACGCTGCGCCGGGGATCCGAAAGAACCGATACAACCTCAACTTACTGGAACGGTTGGGTCTGATTGTTGGCATCGCCGTCGGCGTGATCGCGCTGACAGGTTCGCTGGCAATGGGCGCCCATGTCGTCAGCCAGGTCCTGGTGAGCCACAAGATCGATCTTTCGGATTCGGCCTATCGACGATAGCCGCGGCCCCCCGTTGCCGCGGCAATGGGAGGGTATAATGCGCAAGGAACGACTCGACGCCGTATCGAAGGTTACTCCCTTGTTCCGCCAGGCGGAGCAATCTTCCGACATCGCCGCCGCGGATGCCGCGGCCTGCATCGCCGAAATGCTGCGGGTTCGCGCGACAAATAACCTGCCGATCGGCACCGGCGGCGACATGATCCGCATGCTCACCGAGGCACTTTCGGCCCAGGTCAAGGCACGCGAACTGTTTATCGAAGCGCATCGGCTCACCCCGGAGGTGCTCGGCTCGCTCGGGTTGCGGGCTTACGGCGATGAGAACCCTTGCCCGCCTACAACGGGCTCCGACGAGCTCCCGATGAAGGTGCCGTTGAAGGTGGTTGCATGACCGGCCCCTCTATATTGACGGCGATGACAGATCATGTTGGATCAATCCATGACCCGGATCATCCTTTTCAACATCCTGCTCCTGGGCACTTGCGGCTACGCAATCCTGCGGGGCGGTACGCCGGAAAGGTTGACCGGCTGGCTACTGATGGCCGCCGCCGGATTGACCCTCTTCACCGGGTGGCGGCAAGCAATGTTCCAGCAAGTCGAGGTGGGTCTCTTCGCGATCGACCTCGCGCTGTTGGCAGGGCTGGTGGTGATTGCCCTCAAGGCCGACCGATTCTGGCCATTGGTGCTCGCAGCGATGCAGCTCGACAACACGGCCGCCCATATCCTGAAGATTTTCGACCCCGATCTCATAGGGATTACCTATGCGTTGATGCTCGCGATGTGGAGCTATCCCATGCAGGTGATCCTCGCCGTCGCCACGATGCGTCACCAGCGGCGGCTGGCCCAGTTCGGCGAAGATCGCGCCTGGAGTCTTGCCCTGGATCGCTGACGAAGGGAGACAGCTGATGTCGCTCGACATGACATCGTCACCGCGCCCGGTGACGGACCTTGGGGATCACGTGGCGGCGATCGCCGCACGCGCGACCGGCGCGACCGACGTGCCCAATGACCACATCGCAACGGCCTATCGGCTTTACCGCGAGCGACGCGCACGGCTCCAGGCGTTTTCGCAGTCCATCGCGATTTTCGGGGAGCCGGGCTGGGACATCCTGCTCGAAATCTATCTCGCCGATACGGTCGGCCGGGCGATGTGCGTCGGCACGGCCTGTCTGGCGGCCGACGTCGCGCAGACGACAGGACTGCGCTGGCTTGCCAAGCTCGAAAGGATCGGCCTCGTCATACGCCAGGACGATCCCAGGGACGGACGCCGGGGGCTGGTGATGCTGACGCCGCGCGGTCGGGCGGAGATGGAACGCTATCTCACGCGGATCGCCGGCGCGGAAGACTGACCCGTTACATTGCCGGAGTGGCGCCAATGCTCCACTGCCTTTTGCATGGTCTCACTCCGGCACGTAATATTGGTATCGGGGAGCGGGTGTCGGACATTGCCGTACCTGCTCACTTTCCCGGCGCCGCAAGGCGTGGCCTGGCCCGGCATTGATGTCGTTTCGGCTCGATCGCCCATCGACCACGACTCGACGCTTGTTTGCAGACCCAAAGAGCACGTGCCAAGTGCCCGCGCACCGCGATCAGGTCGTCTCGCAGCTGGCGGGGAAACCCCTTTTACGGGCGTTGTCGTGCGCCGATCTGTGAAACCCCGTCCTGGGCGATAGGCATCGGATTCGGCGACGAAATCGAGCAAACCGCCGGGCGAGGGCGATGTCTGCGAACAAGCGCCGATTCAATGCATATTATTAATATCGCTTATTTATACGTTTTTGTCGATGTTGCGTTCTTGATAACTTTCGCATGAGCATGTAGCTTCATCAATTGCGGTTTATCGGTCCAACGCAACGATGTGGTATAAATTTTCGAATATTGCCTTTCCACCTTTGGCCGATGATTCAGCGAGCGCGATGAATGTTGCGAAAGAAGCGGAATTCGGTGTCAAGGTTCGCGACATTATATTTTATGATCGCGCCGCACGCTTACTACTATTAGTTTCTTTTTTATTGTCCGCATCCGAGCTGTTGCGGCTGGCTTTCTCAAGCTCCCTGGTCGGGAGCGCTTCCAGCGTGCCGCCGGCCGGCCAATCGGTCGCGGCGATCGGCTATATGGCCATTGCAGCTGCCTTATTCGCCTCGATGCGTTCGATGACAAGGCTGAAGACGGTGCTGCTCGCCGTCGTGTTTTTTCTCGTGTCGATTTCGGTGGTGGCGAGAGCGGTGGGCGTTGAAGCAGGTGTCGGCCACTGGACATTCACCCGTCAGGTGCCGGCCGGGTTTGCTGGCCTGCGGCTAACAACGATCGTTACGATGGTGATGTTGACCATCGCCGTGGCGATCACCGATCGGCGCGGCCGCCGCATCAGTCAGGCGGTCGCGGCACTGGCCAGTGTTACCTTGGGTGTGTCGCTCATCGCAACGGTCGTCGGCCTGCTCAACCTGAGGCGACCGGATGACGGCTCGTTGGCATTCCTGCCATCCTTGCCGGGCGCGATACAGGTATTCGCATTGTCCATCGCGCTCCTGGCGTGGCGCGGGCGATTCGGCTGGCCCGAACTTTTGAGCAGCGGTACGCCACATGCCAGGTTGATGCGGCGCGCCTTCCCGATCGTGGTCATCGTCCCGGCGCTTACCGCGCTGTTGGAAATCATCCTTGAGGACATGGTCTCCCCCCTGCTCCTCGATTTCATGGCGGCATCGCTCAATATCGCGATCTTCGCGACGTTGATTTTCTGGGCGATGGCGCGGATCTCGGCCGAGCACGGCGCCCTTTCGGAAACGACCCGCGCCATGGCTTCGGCGCCGATCGCGCTGACCTCGCTCAGCGGCGAGATACAACATTGGTCGCGGGGTTGTGAGGAACTCTACGGCTGGCCCGCGTCCGAGATCGTCGGCCGCCGCAAATATGACGTGTTGTGCACACGTGATGCCGCGACGTCGCTACCCCTGCGGCGCATCGATGATGTTCGCGATGCCGATCGCGAGCTGGTCGAGCAGCGCCGCGACGGAACGACGGTCAACGTGATCGAGCGGGTGCGGCTGGTCGAGGCCGAAGGGCGCACGCCTGTCATGGTCCATACGATGACCGATATCACCGCGCGCGTCGCGGTCGAGGCGGCGTTGCGGGAAAGCGAAGCCACACTGTCCCTCGCGCTCGAGTCACATCATATCGGTACGTTCGATTGGGACGCGACGTCGCGAAAAATTACCTGGTCCCCGGGCACGGAACAGCGGCTTGGCCTTCAACCGGGCAAGATGGAGACCTTTGCCCAATGGCTGGCGCTGGTCGATCCCGCCGACATGGCGGCGATCTACGAGACGATACAGGATGCGCGCGACCGGCATCTCGATCACTACCGCTTCCAGTATCGCTTCAACGTCCCCAATGGCGGCGTGCGCATGATCGAAGGATCAGGTCGCTTCAACTACGGCGCCGACGGCAAGCTGGCCCGGGTCATGGGCTTGAACATCGACGTTACCGATCGCAACGCCCGTGAGGCGGCGTTGCTGGCGCAACAGGAACAATTCCGCTCCGTTCTGAAGACGGTGCCGACCGCGATGGTGATCATCGACGACCTCGGCATCATCAAGGCATTCAGCGCGTCGGCCGAACGGATGTTCGGCTATGCCGCCGAAGAGGTGATCGGGCGCGACATTGAAATACTCACGCCGGATCCGGTCCGCCACCAGAACGACTCGTTTGTCGCACGCTATATCGCCGGCGGTGTGAGCCACGTAACCGACGGGTCGCGTATCCTCCAGGCGCGACGTCGCGACGGGAGCCTGGTCCCGATCGATCTCTGGATGGGCGACATGCAGATCGGTGACAGCCGACTGTTCACCTGTTTCTGTGAAGATCTTACCGAGCGGTTGGCGGCCGAAGAGCGCTTGACCGACATGCGCAACGAATTGCTCCACGTGTCGCGACTCAGCGCGATGGGGGAGTTAGCCGCAGGTTTGGCCCATGAGCTGAACCAACCGCTCGCCGCCGCGGTCTATTTTCTCGGCGCGGCCGACCTCCTGTTGGGCGACGAAGCCAATAGGGAGCGCGGGCAGGGACTTGTCCGACTGGCGAGCGAACAGGCGCTCAAGGCCGGCGAAATCATTCGCCGGATGCGCAAGTTCATGACCAAGGAGGATGTCGAAGCACATGTCGAGCCGATTGCGGGCATCATCGAGGATGCGGTCTCGCTGACGTTCGTGGGCGGCAGGCAATTCGACATCGACCTGCACTATGACCTTGATCCAGCGGCGCCCTTCGTGTTGGCCGACCGGATTCAAATTCAGCAGGTGCTCGTCAATCTTCTTCGCAATGCTGCCGAGGAATTGCGAAAATGCCCGGCCGACAAGCGCAGGATCACGATCGGCACCAGGGTCCTCGATGCCGCCACGATCGAGTTCAGCGTGGCCGACACCGGGCCCGGGCTGGACCCGCTGATCATCGACCGGCTTCACATGCCCTTCGTCTCGACCAAGGGGGACAGGGGTATGGGCGTCGGGCTGTCGATCTGCCGCCGCATTATCGAAACGCATGGCGGAACGTTCGATGCGGCAGACAATCCTGAGGGCGGGGCGATATTTCGGTTCACGCTACCGAGCATGAATGCGTAGGGTATTGATAGAATGGTGAACACGCGCAACATTTACATCGTTGACGATGATGAATCGGTCAGGTCGGCCCTGCAGAGCCTGCTTTCGACGCAGCCAAACCTGATGATTTTTTCTTATCGCTCGGGCGACGACTTCCTTGCCGCCGCTGCAGAGCTTCAACCCGGTTGCATCCTGCTCGACTATAACATGCCGGGGCGTGATGGTCTCGACGTGTTGCGGCACCTGGCCCGCCTGCCACGAAAATTCGGCGCGATCATCCTTACCGGACAGGGAGCGATCTCCATCGCCGTCCAGGCATGGAAATTGGGCGCACTCGATTTCCTCGAAAAGCCTTGTGACCCCAGTTCATTGATTGCCGTTGTCCAGAACGCTTTCGCGACGATCGAGGAAGACCATCAGCAAATCGCGCTGACCGAGCGTGCGCGTGCCGTCGTGGCCGGCCTGAGCCAGCGCGAGCGAGACGTTCTGATCGGCCTCGTCGAAGGACGGGCCAACAAGCTGATCGCGTTTGATTTGGGCACAAGTCCGCGGACCGTCGAAATTCACCGCGCCAACATGATGAACAAGCTGGATGCCCGTAGCCTGTCCGAGGCCCTGCGTATCGCGTTCGCAGCGGGCCTGATCCCATCGGACCGACAGCATGAGCCGAGTTCCGCTGCGCCAGACTCCGTGCAGGAGATGAATGATGGGTCGGAAGCTGAAGCTCCCGAGCGCTAATTCCCGTCACGCATCCTTAACTTGCGCATGATATGCGCAATATTGAACGTTCTCGCATCTTCGAGTAATACCAGCGGGCGAAAGGACTGACTCTGCGGGGATTCCCAAGAGGTTGATTTTCTGATTCGATGCGGAAGTGTTGGATTGGAGGCGGAGATGTCTGGGATCACGATTACGCGACTGG
>NZ_JAXOJP010000010.1:0-157480 GCF_036663795.1 Parasphingomonas halimpatiens | reverse complement strand
GCTCAAAAACGCCCGGCGGCTCGCCACCCGATATGACAAAACCGCCGATAGCTATCTCGGCTTCATCCACCTCGTCTCAATCCGGCTGTGGATGCGCCAATTTGTCAACGCCTCCTAACGCGATCGGCGTAGGTCACGTTGTCAGTGGCTTTTAACTGCACGGCGAACTTGAGGCCTGTCGACTCTCCTGCTGCGGTGAATATTTCGACGTCTCGGTCGACGCCGTAGTCAGGTACTACTATGCGAGACACCCACGCGCGCGGCAGCATGTCCTCGAAGCGCCTTATAGAAATGTCCTCGACCTGGTGCGATCGTGGCCGGCGCGGCATGATCTTCCCTCTATTTATTCGCTGGGAATACATGGTGGAGCTTTGAGCTGCCGTCGAGACCTCTTGACGCGCAAAAAGTCCTCAACCCTATTGGCACGCCGTGTATCGACTTGCCACGGTGAGGCAATTTCGCCGACCTTGAGCATTGAATTGTCTCTACCCATGTCCTATCTAACGTCCAGAATATGGACGGAGAATGGGACATGGCTAGCGCCGAACCAACACCCGACAAAGGCGCATCGATCCGCGCGCAGGGCCATGACGGGCGTTTGTCGGCGAAGGCCGCAGTCGGAAATACGCCTCCAATCGCCCTCGCTAGCCACTTCGTGATGGAGTTCATGGACAACGGCGGGCTGGTCGATGTCGATCGTGTCGCGACCGCATTCCGCATGACCAAGGGGCAACTGGCCGAGACAGCGGGCCTTGCCACCGCGACCATCTCCAAGACCGATCGCAAGGCGTCGCCGCGCACGCAGGCGCGCGTCACCGAAATGCTCGAGATCATCAGCCGCGTCCGCGCATGGGCCGGCGGCGAGGCGCAAGCGATGGCGTGGTATCGCTCGCAGCCGATCCCCGCGCTCGACTCGCGGACGCCCGAGGCGCTGGTCAAGGCGGGTCAGGCTGGCGCCGTGCGCGACTATCTCGATCATATGGCGCTGGGCGGCTTTGCTTGAGATTTGTCGGGCGCTGCTATCGCGGCCATGATCCGGCGTGGTCGTTCTCGCCGCTTTCCGGCGGCGGCGCGGCCTTCACCGGCGGGCGCTTCAACCGCAAGGGGGAGCCAACGCTCCATCTCTCGCTCGATGTGATGACCGCGATCGGCGAATGCACGCAAGGCTTCAGCCAGCGGCTGTTGCCACTCACGATGTGCGAATATGACGTGGATTGCGACGCTATCGCCGATCTGCGCGACGATGCCGGGCGCGTTGCGCTGGGTGTGACGTGGGACGAACTCGACTGTGCCTGGCTAACGGCGCTGCGCGCTGGTCGCGATGCGCCGTCATGGCGCGTCGCGGACCGACTGAAAGAAGCGGGCTATGGTGGCATCCTCGTGCCGAGTTTCGTGCCGGGTGCGACGAGCGAGAACAACAATCTGGTGCTGTGGCGCTGGGGAGCCGATCTGCCGCATCGGGTGATCGTCCATGATCCGACCGGGCGGTTGCCGAGGGATCAGCTTTCCTGGTCGTGATGGTCGTGTGCGTTGATGTTGACCCATTGCTCAAGCTCTGTCTGGGCGGCGGCAGTAACGCGCCACTGCGCCCATCTAACGGCCTTCCCAACTGGACCCCGCCCTTCGCCGGGGAGCGGATGGCAGAGGAGTCGGATCAGGGTTTGAGGTGCCCCCGCAAAAACGCCACACTATCCCCCAACACCGGCGCCTTGCCCCGAAACGGCTTCGACAGCGCCATCGCTACATTTTCATGGCTGAGGCCCGGATAGTCGATCACCTTCACCCTCGTGCCCAGCGCGGTTAGTTTTGCCGCGAGGTCATAGGCATTGTGCGGCCTGACCGTGGTGTCGGCGGTCGAGGTGACGAGCAGCATCGGCGGCGCGGCGGCGCTGGCGAAGGTGATCGGCTGGGTCATCGCCGGGTCGGCGGCGTTGCTGAACGCGTCGATCGCCCGCTTTGAGGTGAAGGGGTAGAAATTATAAGGCCCCGACAGGCCGACCGCGGCGCGGATGATATGCGGGTCGACGCCTTCGGCGCGCAGCCAGCGCGGGTCGAGCGTCAGCATCGCCACGGTATAGGCGCCGGCCGAGTGACCGGTCACGCCGATCCGCGCCGGGTCGCCGCCATATTCGGCGATATGGTCGCGGGTCCATTTCACCGCCTCGGCGCCGTCCTGCAGCATGGCGGGGAAGTGGATCTGCGGCACCTTGCGGTAATCGGGCACGACGACGACGAAGCCGGCCTTGGCGAAGGCGCGCGCGGCAAAGGCATAGGCGCGGCGGTCGCCATCGACCCAGCCGCCGCCATACCAGAAGATCAGCACCGGGTTGCCGGTGGCGAGCGCGCCAGCCGGGCGCCATACGTCTAGTGTCTGGCCGTGGTTGCCGAACGGGATCGCGCTGCCCGGCCGTTGGGTCCCGATGCCGCCACCGATCGCGGCATCGAGGATGCTGAGCTGGCCCGGCGGCGAAACGAAGGCGAGCATCAGGCCGACGCCGGCGAGAAGGACGACGATGGCGACGATCGCGACGGTGATGGCATGGCGGATCATGTCCGGTAATCGGCGGTGATGCTGCCCGCCGCGGCGAGCTCGGCTTCGTGCTCGGCCTCACGCCATGTCTCGGCCAGCGCGGCGCTTTCCCATGCGCGCATCGCGGGGTGGGCGAGGATATGGTCGACCCAGGCCCGGCCGGCGGCGCCGACATCGAGAGCATAGGTGCGGACGCGGAAGGCGACCGGGGCGTAGAAGGCATCGACCGCGGTGAAGCTGTCTCCGGCGAGCCATGGCCCGCCGAAGCGCGCCAGCCCTTGCGCCCATAGCTCGGCAAGCCGCGCGACCTGGCGTTCGAGCGCGGCGGAGGCGGGCCTTGGCGTTATGCGGACGCCGACATTCATCGGGCAATCGCCTCGCAGCGCGCCAAAGCCGCCATGCATCTCGCAGGTCGCGGCATAGGCCCAGGCGCGCGCTGCCTCGTCCGCCGGCCATACGCCGGGATGGCGCTCGGCGAGATAGAGCGTGATGCCGAGCGAATCCCAGATCGTCCGCTCGCCATCGATCAGCACGGGCACCTGGCCGGTCGGCGAGAAGGCGCGGAAGGCGGCATGATTGTCGGCCGCAGCGAAGGGCTCGATGCGTTCGGCGAACGGAATGTCGAGCGCCTTCATCAACAGCCACGGGCGAAGCGACCAGCTCGAATAGTTGCGATTGGCGGTGATCAGGACATAGCGCATCGCTGTCGGTTCTTCCCTCATGGCTGCTTCGACGCCTCGGCCTTGAGATAGCGGTGGATCATCGCGATCTCGTCGTCGTGCAGCGCGTGGAGATTCTCGCCGGCAATCGTCGCCATCAGGCCGAGCTTCCGTCCGCCAGCGGCGACGCCGGTGCGCAGCAGGCGGTGGAAGTCGGCATCGCTATAGGCGGCGGCGATCGGGGCCAGCGCCGGCACGGTTTCGCTGTCATGCGTGCGGTCGGCGTGCAGGTCGTGGCATTCGGCGCACAGCGCCTGGGTGAAATATCTGCCAGAGTCGGCCGGCCGTGCTTTCGGCGCGACGCTTTCCGCGACCGCGCTCTGGCGCAAATCGCCGCCGAGCATCTGCCAGCGTGCCTCTGGGCCCCACCAGGTATCAGCCAGCGAATCGTCGGGTGCCGGGCGCAGCGTGCGTGCCCAGGCGATGATCCGGCCGAGATCGTCATCGGCAAGGTTGCGCTCCGACCAGGTCGGCATGACGAACAACGTGGCGCCGCGACGGGTGACGCCGTGGCGGATGAGGCGCGCAACCTCGGCGTCGGAATAATCCGCCAGCCGCCGCGCGATCGCCGGCGGCGCGACCTGGCCATACCAGCGATCGACCGGGGTCCATACCGCGCCCTTGCCATCGCCATGGCAGCTCGGACAGCCGAGCAATGTGGCGAGCCGCGCGCCTTCGGCGATCGACGCGGCGTCGTGCGGCACAGCGATGGCGACCGGGGCGATGCGATGGTCGCGGCGGATGATATATTCGGACGCCGCCGAGAAGATCAGCAGTGCGGCCAGCAGCAGCGCGACGACCGTCAGCGCGATGCGCATGGCGGTGCGGTGGCGGGCGGGGCGGGCCGCGTCGGGCAACACGCCGTCAGACAATATAATGCGCGGTGGTCTTGGCGGCGATTTCCTCCGCCGTCACGCCCGGCGCCGTTTCGAGCAGCCGGAACGGCGAGGCATGATCGGGGCGCTGGAACACCGCGAGGTCGGTGACGATCATGTCGACGACGTTCTTGCCGGTCAGCGGCAGCGTGCACGCCGGGATGAATTTGGGGTCGCCGTTCTTGCTGGTGTGTTCCATCACGACGATGATCTTCTTCACGCCGGCGACGAGGTCCATCGCGCCGCCCATGCCCTTGATCATCTTGCCCGGGATCATCCAGTTGGCGATGTCACCATTCTCGGCGACTTCCATCGCGCCGAGCACGGTCAGGTCGATATGCCCGCCGCGGATCATCGCGAAGCTGTCGGCGCTGGAGAAATAGACCGATTGCGGCAGCTCGCTGATCGTCTGCTTGCCGGCATTGATCAGGTCGGCGTCTTCCTCGCCGGCGAAAGGGAAGGGGCCGATGCCGAGCATGCCGTTTTCCGACTGCAGCGTCACCTCGACCCCGGTCGGGATGTGGTTGGCGACGAGCGTCGGGATGCCGATGCCGAGATTGACGTAATAACCGTCCTTCAGCTCGCGCGCGGCACGCGCCGCCATCTCGTCACGGGTCCAGGTCATTGTTCGGCTCCAGCCTGATGTTCGTTTCTCTTTTCGTCACCCCGGACTTGTTCCGGGGTCCACCGTGCCGCGTGAGCAACCATCCGCGCGTTAGCGGGCCGGTGGATGCCGGAACAAGTCCGGCATGACGGCTGTGGTTATTGCGGCGCCGCACCCGACGCGGGCGCAGGGCCGGGGTCGGTCCAGCGCTTGTCGGCCGGGAAGGCGTCGTCGAGCCCGCCCTTGAGTCCGCTGCCGTAAACCGGGTTGGGCAGGATGAACCAGCCATGCCCCCAGATGGTGCGCAGCGCGTCGCCGTCGATCGCGGCGCGGCGCGCGGCGGGGGTCATGGCGGGGCCGTTGAACAGGTCGGAGAAATCGCCGAGCTGGTCGCCGACCATTGCGATGACGCAGAACTTGGCGGCGATGGCGTGGCGGCGCGCGTCCTTGCCCGGGCCGGCGCCGGCATCGCCCTGCAGCCACAGATTCGCGAGATGCGTGACCGGGCCGAGCCCGGCACCGTCGAGCGCCGCGGCGGTCTCGGCGGCGTTGCTCGCCAGGCGGTTGGAATTATAGACCATCGTCACGCCGCTGGTCTTGGCGATCTTGGCCGCTTCGAGGATGCCGGGGGTCGCGGCGACGGCGTGCATGCCGGTCTTCTCCCAGCGATCCCAGCGCGCCTGATCGTAACTGCCGCTGCGCTGCGCCTCATCGGCTTCGTAGCCGAGGTTGAGCAGCGAGGTCTCGTCCACATCGAGCACCACCGCGAGCGGCTTGTCGTCGCACGGCTCGAACTTCGGTGCGGCGAGCGTCGCCTCGGGGGTCAACACCGCCGACCATACCTTGAGCCCGACCGCACGGTCGCTCGAGCGCGCGATCATCATGTCGATCAGCCCGCGATAGGCCTGGACGCTGAGCGCGGCGCCTTCGCCCGAGCCATAGAGGAACTGCATGCCGGGGGTAATGCCGGCCGGCGCCGGTGCGGCCGGCGGCGCGGCCTGGGGAGGAGGTGCCGACGCCATGACAGGTGCTGCCGCCGCGGTCGGTGCGGTTGCGGCGGGTGGCGTGGCGCTTGCCTCGGCGGGAGCGCCGGGCAGGTCCGGGGCCGTGTTGTGCTTGATCTGCTTCTTGCCGATCATCGCCGCAGCGGCGATCGGAACGATCGCGGCGACGCAGCCCGACATCGTCCAGGCGGTGCTGCACAGCGCGAGCGTGGCGATGGCGCGCTTCATGCCGCCACCCGTTCGCGCACGGTGCGGAATTCGATCTTCTTGTCGTACGGCGCGCCGAGGATCAGCCGGTTCACATAAATGCCCGGCAAATGCACGCCATCGGGATCGAGCGACCCCACTGGCACGATTTCCTCGACCTCGGCGATGCAGACCTTGCCGGCAGTAGCCATCGGCTGGTTGAAGTTGCGCGCGGTCTTGCGGAAGATCAGATTGCCGGCGGCATCCGCCTTCCAGCCTTTGATGATCGCGAGGTCGGCGCGGATGCCGCGTTCGAGGATATATTCCTCGCCGTCGAACGTCTTGCTTTCCTTGCCCTCGGCGACCTGGGTGCCGACGCCGGTTTTCGTATAGAAACCGGGGATGCCGGCGCCGCCGGCGCGGCAGCGCTCGGCCAGCGTGCCCTGCGGGCAGAATTCGACCTCGAGCTCGCCCGAGAGATATTGCCGCTCGAACTCCTTGTTCTCGCCGACATAGGAGGAGATCATCTTCTTAACCTGGCGCGTGCGCAGCAGCTTGCCGAGCCCCTCGCCATCGATCCCGGCATTGTTGCTGGCGATCGTCAGGCCGGTCGTCCCGGCATCGCGGATCGCGTCGATCAGCCGCTCGGGGATGCCGCACAGGCCGAAGCCGCCGGCGCAGATCGTCATGCCATCGAACAACACGCCATCGAGCGCGGCGGCGGCATCGGGATAGAGTTTCTGCATTCAGGGCCCCTCCAGGTCGTGGCGCGCCGATTAACCGAGTCGCCGCGTTCGTCAATTGCAAGTCACGCCTACACGCTTGCGCGGCGTAACGCAGCCGATCAGGCGCTGCCGGTCAAGTCGACGATGACGCTCGCGCGCGGATCGGCGCTGCCGGCCACCGCCTCGTGCCATGCCGCCAGCGCGCCGTCCCCGCCGTGGCGGCGGTCGAGTCTGGTGAACGCCGGCACGTCGGCGATGAACGCTGTCCAGCCGGCGCCCATCCGGCGGCTGAGTCCGTCGCCGCCCCAGTCGGCGGCGCGCTTCTCGATCCGGCCGGGTGCGAAGAAGCCGCTCTGGCGCGGGCCGGGCAGCGGCCCGCCCGAGGCGGCGGCGTCCCAATGCGCCTTGCCGACAACGAGGCTTAGCACGAGCTGCTCGCCGCACGCCGTGTGCACCGCGCGCGTCACGCCGGGGTTGCCGGCAATGTCGATCAGCGCGGTCGGGAGGGTCGCGTCGAGCGTATCGATCGCGTCATAGGTGACGATCCGGTCGTACAGGCCGGTAGCCGCGACGAAGGCGACGCTGCCCGGCGAGGTCAACGCGACCAGGGTCGGGCGCGCGTCGCGTTGGCGATAGGCATGGGCAAAGCCGAGCGCGGTCTTGCTCGACGCTGCCGAGACGAGAATCTGTGCCGCGCCATAATCGCCATGCTCGTCGAGTTGATCGGCGATCAGCCAGCCGGTCATGTAGAGCGGGCGGAATACCGGCCACCAGTCATGGTCCTCCGCCCGGTAATCGTCGAGCGCGGCGAGCCGTTGATAGCGATTATACACCGCCGGCAGCCCGGCGCGGCGCGGCAGCGTGTCGACGAAGCCGCCCGGCGTGACGCGTCCGGGGAACAGCGTGACATGGCTCGCCATCGGCCAATAGCCGTAGAGCCGCTCGCCAACAGCCACGCCCTCGACCGCCGAACGCGTGACGGTACCGAAACCCCATACCGGCAGCCGTCCGGGTGCATCGCGGTCGGCGAAGAAATCCCAATAGCCGCCATCGGGGCCGAACAGCCCGACCGGCTTGCCCAGCGCGGCATAGGTGACGTTGTTGGCGGTCATCGCGAACAGATCGACCGCGACCTCGATCGCGCCGTCGGGCAGCGCCGCCTCGGGCACGGCGACGACCGCCGCCTGCGTGATGTCGTCACGGTCGATGCCGATTGCCCAGCGGTTCATGGCTCCATCCCCTCGGTTATTCTTCTATTGCCCTTCCCCGGCGCAGGCCGGGGCCCCGTTGGAAAGGTCGTTGTAACGAAGCGCAGCGGTAGCAAACCTCTTTCACCTCAACTGGACCCCGACCGCCGCCGGGGAAGGCGATTCCATCGCGCCACCCCTCAGACATGCGCCCCGAACAAAGCGCCGACCGCCGCCGATGCACCCATCGCCAGCGCGCCCCAAAAGACGACGCGGGTGACGCCGCGCACCATGCTCGCGCCGCCGGTCCGCGCGCCGAGCGCGCCGAGAATCGCGAGCAGCACCAGCGAGACCGCGGTGATCGCGACTGCCAGCCGGTTCTCGGGGAACACCAGCACGCTCAGCACCGGCAGGATCGCGCCGACCGCAAAGCTCGCGGCCGAGGTCAGCGCCGCCTGGATCGGCCGCGCGACCATCGCCTCGTGGATGCCGAGCTCGTCGCGCATGTGCGCGCCGATCGCGTCATGCGCCATCAGCTGGTCGGCGACCTTGAGCGAAGTCTCGGCATCGACCCCGCGTGTGCGGTAGATCGCGGCGAGCTCGCGGCGTTCGGATTCGGGATCTTCCTTCAATTCGGCGAGCTCACGCGTGCGATCGGCATTTTCGGTGTCGGACTGCGAACTGACCGAGACATATTCGCCCGCGCCCATCGACATCGCGCCGGCCACCAGCCCGGCGATGCCGGTCAGCAGCACGACGCTGCGGCTCGACTCGGCGCTGGCCACGCCGACGATCAGGCTGGCGGTCGACAGGATGCCGTCATTGGCGCCGAGTACCGCGGCGCGCAGCCAGCCGATCCGCTGGACGAGATGCTTTTCGTGATGGTGGCGAATCATGCGGTCAATATTCCAGTTTCAGCCCCGGGCGCGGCCAGTCCATCCGCGCCAGTACGCCCGAACCCGACAGCGTGATATAGGCCGTGCGCCGATCCCGCCCGCCCCAACAGATATTGGTGGTGAAGATGTCGGGCGTGGCGACGAACTCGACCAGCTCGCCCGTCGGCGAGATCACTGAGATACCGCTCTCGCCGATCGTCGCGACGCAGATATTGCCGCACTCCTCGACGCCGAGCGAGTCGAAGAATTTGTAGCCGGCGGGGCGATAGAGCGGGATGCCGGGGCCACCCGGCCCGGCGCTGTCATCGACCTTGCCCGGCGCGATCACGTTGAAGGCGGTCAGCCGGCAGGTATAGGTTTCCGCCGCATAGAGCCGCGTTCCGTCGGGCGAGAGACCGATGCCATTGGGGTTCTCGCTCGGGAAGATCACTTCTTCGAGATGGCTGCCATCGGCTTTGGCATAGAAGATCCCGGTGATATCGCGTTCGCGCGGGCGGTTCTTGCCATGGTCGGTGAACCAGAAACCGCCATGCGCATCGAACACGATGTCGTTGGGGCCGCGCAACGAGCACCCAAAATCGCCATCCTTGTAGAGGATCTCGACCGCGCCGGTTCCGATGTCGATGCGCTCGATCCGCCCGCCCGAATAATTATCGGCCTGGCCGTGCGGCGCGAGAAAACCGGCGCTCTCGACCCAGTTGAACCCGCCATTGTTGCAGCAATAAAGCTTGCCGTCAGGGCCCATCGCCAGCCCGTTGGGCCCGCCGCCGGGCGTGGCGATGACCTGTTTGTCGCCTTCGGGCGAAACGCGCGTGATGCGGCCGGCGGCGATCTCGACCAGGATCACGCTGCCATCGGGCATCGCCACCGGGCCTTCGGGAAAGCGCAGGCCGGTCGCCATGGGGGTGAGCGTGGTCATCGGGTCATCCTCGCCATTTTGCGCCATGCTTTGCCGCGCCGCGTGGCGGGTGTCGAGCGGGATATCGGGGCAGGGGAGGCCCGCCTGATGTGGACACGCTCCCGGCCGCCGACTAGCCTCGCCTCGACAATCGATCAGGACGAGGAGCCGATGATGAAGCCGATGATGATGCTGGCACTGGCCATCGCCGGCGCGACCCTCGCGCCGGCTGCCGCACAGGCGGCGAGTTTCGATTGCGCCCGGGCGAGCGCGCCCGACGAAAAGGCGATCTGTGCCGACCGCACGCTCAACGATCTCGATGTCAAGATGACCACGCTCTACGACACCGACGGCCATTTCATGCTGATGGGCGCGCGCGCCGCGCTGCACGACGACCAGGTCGCCTGGCTCGCGACGCGGCGCGCGTGCCACGCCGACAAGGTCTGTCTCCGCAAGAGCTATTATGCCCGTATCGCCGTGCTGCAGCGCGTGATCGACGATGCCGCGCGGCGGTTGCTGGGCTGATCGATTGCGGTCGGCGCGAGATGCCAGCACCATTACAACCCGTTCGTGCAGAGCCTGTCGAAGCACCGCTTTTCCTGGACAAGCCCGGCGGGGACGGAGGTCTGCGGATCTTGGACAGCGTCTCGCGGATCAGCACCTTAGCCCCTCCCCTTCAGGCTACAGGATTCACACATTGTGGCGGCATGACTCTCCCTCTCCCCTTGTGGGAGAGGGAAGGGGCCCATCGCGTAGCGATGGGAAGGGTGAGGGGGACTGACGCGGACTGAAGCGGATGTCTCGTTCTGGACTCCCCCTCATCCGGCGCTAGGCGCCACCTTCTCCCACAAGGGGAGAAGGGATTCGGTGCCATCTCGCGTGATGTGTGAATAGGGTAGCCTGAAGGGGAGAGGCTTGAGAAAGCCACGCTCGCCACGATCAGGTAATGCGCGGCTAGGGCAGGCCAAACCCGTCATGCCGCTTGTCCCGCACCCGGTCGTTACCCTAGCGTCGCCGGCGCCATGATCTCGCGCCCCGCATGCTGAGCCTGCTCGACCAGGCCAATCTCAACCTGCAGGAAGCGCGAGCATTGCGGGCGGCCGGTGCGTCCTATCGCGACATCGGCCGCCGTCTGCGTCTCACCTCGAACCAGCTCGGTCACATCCGCCGCACGCTCAAGCGCGAAAAGGCCGGGCGCACGCGATTGCTGAACGGCAAGCCGGATGCGACCGATCGCGACCTGCCGGTCGGCCGCTCGGCGTTGCCCGCCGGCCTGCGCAAGCGGCTGGTCGCCTCGGGCTACAAAACGCTCGGCGACCTTGCCGACCGGCTCGCCGATCCCGACTTTCCCGGCCTCGAAACCATGCCCGGTATCGGCCCGCACCGCGCCCGGCTCGTGGAACGTGTGCTCGATCAGTTCGAGCTGCTGCCGGGACCGAGCGATTTGCAGGCCGAAATCGAGAAGCTCTTCCCGGAATTGGGTGACGCACCCTGATCCGCGCGACGCGCTGAACCCGACGCCATTCATCCACCGTTCACCTGCTTGACTACAAACGTAATCATCAAGATTACAGGCGTAGTCAGTACGGGAGCGATTCGAAATGGCCGAGCGTATCAGCGATGCCGAGCATGCCGTGATGGAGGTGCTGTGGGACGATAGCCCGCTCACCGCGCAGGATGTCTCCGAGCGCCTCGCCTCGGGCAAGGACTGGTCGGCCAATACCGTCAAGACATTGCTCGGCCGGCTGCTCGCCAAGTCGGTGATCGCGCATGTCGCCGATGGCCGGCGCTATCTCTACCGCCCGCTCGTCGCGCGTGAGGATTATGTCGCGGGCGAGAGCCGCAAGCTGATGGACCGGCTGTTCGGCGGCAAGCTGACGCCGCTGGTCGCCCACCTTGCCGAGCGCGACGAGCTCACCGCGCAGGACATCGAAGAGATCGAGGCGCTGCTCAAGGGGCTCAAGTCGTGAGCGCGCCGCTGCCCTGGGCGATCGAGGCGCTGATCGCCTCGACCGTGCTGATGCTGCTCGTGCTGGTGCTGCGCCGCCATGTGCGGCGCGCCTTCGGCCCCGATGTCGCCTATGCGCTGTGGCTGTTGCCGCTGCTGCGTCTGTTGTTGCCGCCGCTGCCGCAGGGCTGGCACGAAGCCGCCGTCGCGCCGGTCGCGCGCGCCAGCGAAACCATCACCATCCTCGTCGCCGAGCCGCTCGGTTTGGGCGGGGGAGCCGCCGCGTCCGCCCCACAAACCCCTTTGCTTGGTCCAGCCCTGATCATGCTCTGGGTGGCGGGCGCGGCGGCGTTCATGCTGTGGCATTCGCTGGCGCATGCCCGCTTCTGCCGCCGCATGCTCGCCCAGCAACATGGCGGCGCGGCGATGGCGGACGGCGTCCATGTCATCGAGACCGATGCCGCGCGCGGCCCGCTCGCCTTCGGCATCTGGCGCCGCTACGTCGCCTTTCCGCGCGATTTCACCGAGCGCTACGACGCCGACGAGCGCGATCTCGCGCTGGCGCATGAGCTTGGCCATCATGCCCGTGGTGATCTGATCGCCAATTGGTTGGCGCTGGCCGTGCTTGCGCTGCACTGGTTCAATCCCGTCGCCTGGCGCGCCTTTCGCGCTTTCCGCGCCGACCAGGAAATCGCCAACGACGCGCGCGTCCTGGCCGGGCGCGATGCGGTGACGCGCCACCTTTATGCCTGCGCGATCGTCAAGGCCGCCCATGGTGGGGCGGTCTCCGCCGCCTGCCACCTCCACACCATCGAAGATCTGAAGGGGAGACTGAAAATGCTTACCACCCATCGTCCATCGCGTGCGCGGCTGATCAGCGGCGTCGGCACCGTCGCCCTGCTGACGCTGGTCGGCCTCGGCACCACCGCCTCGGGCACCCAGGCCGCCGAGCGCGTCCGTTCGAAGGTCGAGCAGGCCACCGGCGTCAAGCTCGACGAACTGCGCCTGCCCGTCGCGTTCCAGTCGGCGCCGCCGGCACCGCCCGCACCCGAGGCGCCCGGCGCGATGCCGGCCGCGCCCGCACCACCGGCGCCGCCGGCGCTCGGTGCCGACGGCAAGCCGATGAAGCATCGTTACCGGATCATCATTCGCGACCGCGACGGCCATGTCACCGAGTCCGACAGCGAAACCGCGCCCGATGGCATCGCAATGGTCGCGCCGGTGCCGCCCGTACCGCCCGTGCCCCCCGTGCCGGGCATGCACACCCGCACCATGACGCGGATCATCCGGCGCGACCGCGATGGCCATGTCGTGACGGAGGATTTCACCGGCGACATCCCGAAGATCAGCAGCGCGGACTGCGCCGGCCCCGACACCGCGCGGCCGCCGGTGATCCGCGACGAAAAGGACGGCAAGCGCATCATCATCATCTGCCACAACCGCATCGAGCGGATGGCGCATGACGGCGCGGCGATGGCGGCGCGCAGCGGCGACATCGCACGCAACGCCTACACCCACGCGCTGGCCGGCCTGCGCTCGGCACGCGCCTCGGTTGCCGGCAATACGGCCATGGCCGCCGAAGCCCGCAGCCAGGCGCTCAAGGGGATCGACGAGGCGATCAGCGAAATCGAAAGCGACATCGCCAAGGAGAAGTGAGCGACCTCCTTTAACCATCACCCCGGGCTTGTTCCGGGGGCCACCGGCCCGCAAACGCGCACGCCGCGGATCTGCGGCAGGTAGACCCCGGAACGAGGTCCGGGGCGCCTATGGCGCTCCGCGCTGCAGGCATCTTGCCGACCGCGCCCATCGCTTGGACCAAGCCACTGTAATTGATCCGATCTGAACCCATCTCCAGTTGACGCATTCCGCGTTGGATGGTCAACCGGTCGAGGCAGATCGGGAGACGCAGTGATGCGCAATCGGGCAGTGATGGCCCATGTGGCGGCCGTTATTATTGGGTGTTTCGGCGGTGGTGCCGCGCACGCCCGCTTCTTGCAGGTCGATCCGGTCGGCCACAAGGATCAGGTCAACCTGTACGCCTATGTCAACAACGATCCGATCGATGGGGTCGATCCGACCGGTACCACCTGCACGGGGTCGGAGAGTAACGGCAAGACCACCTATTCGTGCCATATCGATAGCGTCGCTGTTCAAGGAAAAGATGGAAAGTGGACAACGCGAGCACCAACGGCCGCTGAAAACAAAAGGTTTGCGGGCTTCAATGCGCGATATACGGCGGCCGTGAATCAGCTCGCCCAAAACCCGAACAGGACGGTTACGGTAGCGGCAATACTTAAAAATGGTCTTGGTTCATTCAGAGAGACGGCTGGACAGGCGGCATCCTCTTTGATCGGTCGACAATTCGTTTACGACGGAAAAGGTGCGTCCGGCGTGACGATGCAAACCGCTGGTGGGTACAACCAATTCACGGGTCGCGTGGAGGGAGCTACGACATTCGTCCATGACTTCGGTTTAAGTAATGCTCGCGGAAGCAGTATCGTTCATGATGGCGGAATGCATGCCACCTACCAAGAATTTGCGGGCCACCTTCAAAATGGCTCACTGGCAAATTACGATCATTGGCAGCAGTATAATGACGCGGCCTGCGGATTGCTTGGCGGGCAAGACTGTGCAAAGTAAGATTTTGCTTCTCTTGACAATCATTTTGGCGGCTTGCGGGTCGAAGAGTTCTGCAGGGGCCAAATATGGCGATGCGGCACAGGCCGTATACATTAGTATCGACTATGCGCATGTGATGGTTTTTGCCGAACATGCCTTTCGGACCGGCGATCTGCACGCATTGATGGAGGGTCTCTATCCCAACGTCCCGGCAAAATCACTTCAACTACCCGGAGGCATTAGCTGTTTCTCGATCGGATATCCCGGGATCAGTGAAGAGTTTGCGATAAAGCGACCGATCAAACTCGGCGAAAAATATCAATGCCGAGGTTCAATATTCACCGTACAAAAATGCTTCCAAGATTGTAAGTCAGCGGTCATTTTTCGTGAAATTATTCCGAGTGGTCCTCCTCGTTCTGATGGAGCAAAAGTTCCCTCATACATGCTTGTCGATGAATGTCGCGGGATGGTGGCGTTGAACTACACGAATGATTTATCCGCAAGTATACCACACAACTCTCTTTTGTTGCGGGGAGAAATGGGAATTTTCAACACAAAGAGATTGTCGGCGTGTGAGCACTATTGACCGCAGGCTTGCAGAAATCCGTAACTTCTATTCGTTTGCGAGCATGTCGGTTGCGATGGCTTCGGTTCGGCAGATGACTGGTCGATTGCGTGTAATCGCTGCCCTATGCCTTGCCATATGCTCGTCTCCTGCATTCGGGCAATCGGGACCGAAGGCAGCTGCAACTGTCAGAGAAGTACTCAACCGGCCCAGCGCAAGCCTCGACTACCTCGAAGCCGCGACGACTTTTGATCGGCTGATCGACAGAGGCAGCAACATCGCCGCGACCAATGCGACCGTGGCCCGGTTGGTGGACGCCGCCGACCGTGGCCCGGTTGGTGGACGCCGCTCGCCAGATGGCCGGCCCTAAGCCGAACGACTCCGACAAGCTCTCGGCGACGCGCCAGGCGATCTATGTTGCCGGAGCATGGAACTACAATCGGGCATTCAGCTACGATCTCGACGATCCGCTCGGGCAGCATATCAAGAATCGGCTGCTCTCGACCTATGTTCAGACCCGCAAAGGCAACTGCGTCTCGATGCCGACACTGTTCCTGATCGTTGCCGATAGGATCGGCTTGAATGTCCATCTCGCGACTGCGCCGCTGCATCTTTTTATCCGCTACACCGATCCAAACGGCGTGGATCACAATCTTGAGACGACGAGCGGCGGACACGAAGCGCGCACCGAATGGTATCGTGAGAACCTGCCGATGACCGATCGGGCGATCGAGAGTGGCGCCTATATGCGAACGCTGACCAAGCGTGAGACGATCGCTGAAATGGCGACGATTGTTATGGATCACCTGCTCGACGAACACCGCTATCAGGAAGCCATCGACGTTGCTGACGCGATCCTGGCTGTTGTGCCGCGCGATGCGTATACGATGGTAAAAAAGGGCAGCGCGCTCGCGGGTCTGCTGCACCAAGAGTTCATCGACAATTATCCCAACCCTGCTTTGATTCCCTCAGCGCTCCGTCCGCGCTATCAGATGCTCGCCGCTGCCAATGCCAAGGCATTCGGAGAGGCAGAGGCACTTGGTTGGGAGCCGTCGAAGTAGGGATCGCCCTCACCACAATCTGCGTGGAATTGCCGCACGGCATCCATCGCGCGGGCCAATGATCTGATTCAAATCGGCGCGACGCTGTGTTGTAGCGTGCCCATGCCCGCTCCGCCCAGCCGCCGCCGCCCGCAACCCTGCGGCCCGCGAAATTCCCTGCCGCGGCCGCCAAAAATTGATAAAATTCCCTGCCAATTCCCTGCCGGCAGGGAATTCGCGCCACATCGCCCGGCACACCACGCCCTTGCGTTCGCGCCGTTCAGCCGCCATCTCACCGCCATGGCCGACCAACCGACCGGCGTGCCGGAACAGCTCGAACCGCTGGTGGCGCGCCTGCTCGCGCCTAACCCGTCGCCCTTCACCAACACCGGCACGCAGGTGCATCTCGTCGGCACCACCGACCTTGCGGTGGTCGATCCCGGTCCCGACGATCCCGCGCATATCACGGCGATGCTGCGCGCGATTGACGGGCGGCCGGTGGCGGCGATCGTCGTCACGCATACCCACCGCGACCACAGCCCGGCGTCGCGCGCGCTGGCGCGTGCGACCGGCGCGCCGATCGTCGGCTGCGCGCCGCTCGTGCTCGACGATCTCGGCCCGCGCGCCGATGCCAGCTTCGACCCCGATTATGCCCCCGACCTGATCCTCGCCGACGGCGAGAGCGTCGGCGGGCAGGGCTGGACGCTCGTCGCGGTCGCGACGCCGGGCCACACCTCCAACCATCTGTGCTTCGCGCTGCCCGAGGCCGGCGCGCTGTTCACCGGCGACCATGTCATGGGCTGGTCGACCAGCATCGTCTCGCCGCCCGACGGCGACATGGCGGCCTATATGGCGAGCCTGGACAAGCTGCTGCAGCGCGACGACAGGATCTATTACCCGGCGCATGGCGATCCGGTCGACCGGCCGCAGCGGCTGGTGCGCGGCATGCTCGGCCACCGCAAGCAGCGCGAGGGGCAGATCCTGCGGTTGCTCGGCGCGGGGGCGAGCGACATCCCGGCGATGACCGAGAAAATGTATGTCGGGCTCGACCGGCGCCTGCTGCCCGCCGCCGAACGCTCGGTGCTGGCGCATCTGATCGACCTGCGCGACCGCGGCATCGTCACCGAAGCCGGCACTATTTGGGGGATGGCGGCATGAGCTTTATCGGCAAGTTCGCCGCCGCGCTGGCGTTGATCGGTCTGTTCATCGCCGCCGGCTTCTGGGCGCTTGGCGCCTATGTCGGGGGCAAGTTCAAGAGCCCCGATCCGGTGACGATCGCCAGCGGCTCGGTAGCGGGCCTGCGCGAGCAGAACCGGCTGTCGGCCTTTGCGGCGAGCTTCGTCGCGGTGACCACCTCGACCGTCTCGCAATATGGGCTCAGCACGCAGAAGACGATGATCACCCCCGGCACGGTGCGCTACGAGGTCGATCTCGCCAAGCTGACCGCCAAGGACGTCACCTGGGACGCCAACAGCAAGACGCTCGGCGTGACACTGCCGCAAATCGAGGTGTCGCAGCCGCAGATCGATCTCAACCAGATCAAGGAATATGGCACCGGCGGCATCCTCTCCAAGCTGACCGATGCCGACGCGAGGATCGAAACCGCCAATCGCACCGCCGGCCAGCAGCAGCTCGTTGCGCAGGCGCATGGCGCCGTGCCGATGGGCCTTGCCCGGGACGCGACGCGGCGTGCGATCGAGCGCAGCTTCGCGCTGCCGCTGCGCGCGGCGGGGATCGATGCCAAGGTCCGCGTGCGCTTCGCCGACGAGCCCAAGGACGGGGATTCGGTGTGGGATGCCAGCCCGTCGATCGAGGAAGTGCTCAAGCTCAAGCCAGGCGCGCGCTGATTCAATTGCCGGCGAATCGCGCCTAGACGATCGCCGCGTCGGGTTCGCCTCCGAGCCGTCGCCGCAGCGGGCGGAGCAGCAGCATGATGCCAAGTCCCGCGCCGCCGACGATCGCGGCATGGATCAGCCAGAAGGCGGTGGGCGAGAGCGTTTCGTACAGCCCGCCGATCCGCCCGCTGGTGACCGAGGCGGCGAAGGTCGCGAGGTAGCTGATCCCGACCAGCGTGCCGCGATATTGCGGCGGTGCCCTGGTGGCATAGAGCGCGAGCGAGACGGGCGTGAAATACAGCCAGCCGGTGTTGGAGATGAGATGGAACGCCACCGCCCACAGCAACGGCGCGCGCCCGTCCGGCCCGGCGACGAGTGGTGCCGCCGCCAGCCACGTCACGCCAGCGGCGAAGATCGCACAGCCGATGGCGAGCTTGGCGAGGTCGTCGGGCTCGCTGCCCTTCGCTGCCTGGCGCTGCCACAGCGCGAGGATCAGCGGCATGACGAGGATCGGCGACACCCCGTCGAGCGCCTGCAGCCAGGCGACCGGCGTGTCGAACCCGGCGACGCGCAGGTTCACATGATCGCTGACCCACAGATTGTAGACATTCCACACCTGGCTCTGCGCGACCCAGAAGCACATCTGGAGCGGCCAGAACATCGCCAGCCCGGCGATCCGGCGGCGCTCGGCGGCGGTCAGCGGGGCGGTGACGACGGCCGCCTCGCGCCGGGCATCGGCCGGCAGGTGACGCTGGCCGACGGCGTAGACGATCAGTCCGATCAGCATGCCGAACCCGGCAAAGCCGAAGCCGGCGTGCCAGCTATAATATTTCGCCAGCGCGCCGGTGGCGATCGGCGCGATGAAGGCGCCGAGGTTGATCGCGACATAATAGAGCTGGAAGGCATCGACCTCGCGCCGGTCGCCATCGGCATAGAGCGACTTGACCTGCGCGCTGAGATTGCCGCGCAGCAGCCCGGCGCCGCAGATCAGCAGCAGCAGCGCGACCAGGAACGACGCGTCGAAGGCGAGCGCGAAATGGCCCGCGGTCATCAGCAGCGCGCCGAGCGTCACCGCAATACGCCGACCGGTCACCCGGTCGCCGATCGCGCCGCCGATGACGGGGGTGAAATAGACCAGGCCGACATAGAGGCCGAAGGTCTGCGCCGCGAGTGCCTTGACCGACAGCGGGCCGGTGAGATGCTCGATCGCGGCGCGGAAGCCGGCAAAGCCGACGACATGCTCGATATGGCCGGGCAGCAGCAGCGTATCGACCATGTAGAGCACGAGCAGCGCCTGCATGCCGTGGAACGAGATGCGGTCCCACAATTCGGTCCCGGCGAGCACCCACAGCCCGCGCGGCTGGCCCCACAGATCCGCCTGGTGCGAGGATTTCGTGGCGGACGTCATCCGGCGGCAAGCTGGCATGGCAACGCATGGCTGACAAGCGCGCCGCGAATGCCTATCTGCGGCGCAACGGGAGACCCGATATGACTGCGATTGCCCAGAACCTCACCGGCCTCGACCTGCGCGCCGAAATCGACCGGCTGCGCAAGGAGCGCAATGCCGTCATCCTAGCGCATTATTACCAGAAGCCCGAAATCCAGGACCTCGCCGATTTCGTCGGCGACAGCCTCGACCTCAGTCGCAAGGCGCAGGCGACGAATGCCGATGTCATCGCCTTTTGCGGCGTGCGCTTCATGGCCGAGACGGCCAAGATTCTCAGCCCCGAGAAGATCGTCGTGCTGCCCGACATGGATGCCGGGTGCAGCCTCGAGGACAGCTGCCCGCCCGACAAGTTCGCCGCGTTCCGCGCCGCGCATCCCGATCACATCGCGCTGACCTATATCAACTGCTCGACCGAGGTGAAGGCGCTGAGCGACGTGATCGTCACCAGCTCGTCGGCCGAGAAGATCCTGTCGCAGATCCCCAAGGACCAGAAGATCATCTTCGGCCCCGACCGCAATCTCGGCGGCTATCTGGTGCGCAAGACCGGGCGCGAGATGCTGTTGTGGCCGGGCGTGTGCATCGTCCACGAGGCGTTCAGCGAGACCGAGCTGATGAAGCTCAAGGCGCAGTACCCGGATGCGCCGATCGCCGCGCACCCCGAATGCCCGCCGGTGATCCTCGACCATGCCGATTATGTCGGCTCGACCAGCGGCATCCTTGCCTATGCCAAGGCCAGCCCGTCCAAGGTGGTGATCGTCGCGACCGAGCCGCACATCATCCACCAGATGGAAAAGGCGGTGCCCGACAAGCTGTTCATCGGCGCGCCCGGCGCCGACGGCAACTGCAACTGCAACATCTGCCCGTACATGGCGCTCAACACGCTGGAGAAGCTCTACCTCGCGCTGCGCGACCTGACGCCGCGCGTCGAAATCGAGGAGGGGCTGCGGCTCAAGGCCAAGAAGAGCCTCGATGCGATGCTCGCGATGGCCGGCGGCACGGTCGGCATGGGCGACCTCGGCCCGGTGAAGGTAACGGGGGATTGAGAGCGGGGCTGGCCCTGATTTCGGTGGCGGCGCTGGCGACGGGCTGTGGCTCCGGCAAGGCCGAGCAAGGCAAGCCGGGCGTAGTCGCGGCCCGTTCGCGACCGACAGCCGCCCCGACATTGGTTGCCGGAACGACAGTCACACGCCAGACGTGCCCGGAACCGCATCTGGCCAGGAATGACCCGCATTACGCGGTGCCACTGTCTGCGCCTTTGTCGATCCCGCGTGCGTACCGGAATATCGTCAGTTCAACGCGGCGGGTGATGACCATCCAGAGTCTCGGCCAGAAACCGGTCTGCGTGGAGCTCGGCGAACTTGTCGGCGAGGCCACGGATTTCCGGTCATATAACAAACGGTTTCTGGGATTTTATCACCGCGGTTTCGAAGCTTTCGGCTATCGTCTCATCGACCGGGTCGGCCAGATCGATATCGAAACGGGCGACGCCCCCGATTTCTCCGAGGATGGCACGATGCTGGCCTCGGTGCAGCTCGTCCCGGAAGGTGACATGGAAGGCGATTTCGACGCGATCGGTATTTGGGAGGTGATGCCCGACCGGACCGTGATACGCGCCGCTTTCGCTTCCGATGCCGTGCCGCGCGGCGCATTGTGGCAAAGCGAAGGTTGGCAGGGCAATCGGTGCGTCGCTTTTTCGTCGATCCCTTCCGACGTCTATGCGGCCGCCATGAGGGATCTTACCGACCTCAACACGTTCGACGCGGTGATGGCCGGCCTGTCCAGGCGCTACTTCCGGGTGATCAGCACCGGCGGGAAATGGCGTTTTGAAAAGAGCGCGACGGACGAGCCATGTGATCGGAAAGCGATCGGAACGACATCGGCCGGTGGCAAGCGGTGACGTCGCGCCGCGAAGCCGCAGGCCTTACCCGACGCGGTGCGATCGCGTCGGCGGCGCTGATCGCCGCGGGGCCCGCCTTTGCCGGCAAGGGCGACCGGGTCGACTGGCACGCGTTGGCCGAAGACGTGCGCGGCGAGATGCGCTGGGCGTGGGGGGAGTATCGCCGGCTCGCCTGGGGCAAGGACCAGATCATGCCGGTGTCGGGCGGCAATGAGAGCTTCCCGCTCAAGACCGCGCATCTCGGCCTGTCGCTGATCGAGGCGATGGACACCTTGTGGGTGATGGGGCTCGACGCCGAATTCGCCGAGGCGCTCGGCCGGGTGAAGGCACAGGCCGATTTCGCGGTCGACGGCGAGGTGTCGGTGTTCGAGACCTCGATCCGGCTGGTCGGCGGGCTGCTGTCGGCGCATCATGCCTGTGGTGATCCGGTACTGCTGGCCAAGGCGCGCGACCTGGCTGATCGCCTGCTGCCGGCCTTCGATACACCGACCGGCATGCCGTATCGCTACATCAACCTGAAGACCGGCGCGCAGCGCGACCCGGCGACCAACCCGGCCGAGGTCGGGACCTATCTCCCGGAGTACGGCACGCTCAGCCGGCTGACCGGCGACCCGCGTTATGGCGATGTCGCCAAGCGCGCGTTGGTCGCGATGTATGCACGGCGCTCGAAGATCGGACTGCTCGCCGACAAGATCGACGCGACGACCGGCGCATGGCTGAGCCGCCGCGCGACGATCGGGCCGCCGTCGAACAGCTATTACGAATATCTGTGGGATGGCTGGCAGCTGTTCGGCGATGTCGAGTGCAAGGCGATGTACGACAGCTGCACCGTCGCGATCCTGCGCCATCAGCTGGTCAGGGCGAAGGGGCAGCTGTGGTTGGTCGATGTCGATTTCGAAACCGGCGCGCCGCTGTCGAGCGAGCAGGACGAGCTCGCCTCCTTCTATGGCGGGCTGCTGGCGCAGGGCGGGGCGGGGGCTACGGGCGCGGCCTATACGCGCGCCTGGGCGAGCGTGCAGGCGCAGTTCGGCATCCTGCCCGAAGGCTATGATTTCGCCACCGGCAAGCCGACCTCGGTAACCAACGCGCTGCGCCCCGAACTGGTCGATGCCGCGTTCAATCACTGGCTGCTCGACCGCAGGCTCGAATGGCGGATGCTCGGGCGCGCGCATTATCTGGCGATGAAGCGCTGGAACAAGGCGGCGCATGGCTATGCCGACATGGCCGATGTGACGACCAAGGCGCAGGCCGATCATTGCCCGGGTTACTGGTGGTCCGAGCAGATGAAATATTACTGGCTGCTGTTCAGCGACGCCCCGCGCTTCGACTACCAGCGCAACTATCTGTCGACCGAGGGCAATGTGCTACTGGGCTTTCGCCGTTGACGAGCGAACGAGGAAATAGAGCCCGGCCAGTACCAGCGGGATGCTGAGCGTCTGGCCCATCGTCAGGCCCCACCACAGATGTTCGAGGCCGGCGTCGGGCTGGCGGACGAACTCCAACGCGAAGCGCGCGCAGCCGTAGATCAACAGGCCGGTGCCGAGCAGCCGCCCCGGCTTGAGCCGCGCGTCGGTGCGCCAGAAGAGATAGAGGAGGACGATCATCGACAGCCCGCCTTCGAGCGCCGCCTCATAGAGCTGGCTCGGGTGCCGCGGGATGCCGTCATGCGTGTCGGGGAAGATCACCGCCCAGGGCAACGTGCTGGGGCGGCCCCACAGCTCGCCGTTGACGAAGTTGGCGAGGCGCACGAGGATCAGCCCGAAAGGCGTGGCGCAGGCGACATAGTCGCAGACGCGCAGCAGCGAGAGCTGGTGGCGCCGCGCGAAGAGCCACAGTGCGAGGATCACGCCGAGAAAGCCGCCATGGAGCGACATGCCGCCCTGCCACAGCTTGAACACGTCGAGCGGGTGCGCCCACAGCCCGGGCTGGTAGAACAGCGTATAGCCGATCCGGCCGCCGAGGATGACGCCGAGCGTGACGTAGAAGACGAGGTCGTCGACATGGCGCTTCGCCATCGGCGCGCCCGAGCGGGTCAGCAGCTTGCCGAGATACCACCAGCCGAGCACGATCATCGCGATATAGCTCAGCGCGTACCAGCGGATCTGCACCACGCCGAGATCGAGCGCGATCGGCGACAGGTGCATGTGGTCGTAGTTCAGCGCGGACGCCGCGGCGGCAATGTCGATCATCATCTTCCCTGTCTCAGCCGATCGGCAGATCGAACACCAGTTCGCGCACGAAGCGCGCGGGCGGCGAGCCATGGGCAAGGACGGCGTCGTTATAGATCTTGAGGTCGAAGCGCGCGCCGAACCGGCGTTTGGCCTCGTCGCGCATCGCCATGTGCTCGGCATAACCGGTGAAGTAGCTGAGCAGCTGGGTCGAGCCGAGGCTCGCACGCGTCCATTTGCCGGCCGCCTCGCGCTCCTGCTGGAAGGCGGTCTTCGTCATCAGCTCCATCGCCTGCTCGCGCGTCATGCCCTCGGTGTGGATGCCGATGTCGAGCAGCGCGTTGGTGATCGAGCGCAGCCGCATCTTGAGCACCGTCAGTTTGAACAGCGGATCGCCGTTCATGTAGCCGGCATCGGCCATCATGCCCTCGGCATAGACCGCCCAGCCTTCGACGAACGGCCCCGACGACAGCACCGCGCGCAGCACGCTGTGGTTCTGGTTGGCGTGCGCGATCTGGAGGTAGTGCCCCGGCATCGCCTCGTGGATGCTGAGGTCTTGGATCATATAGTCGTTATATTCGCTCAGGAACGAGGTCGCCTGCGCCTCACTCCACTCGTCGGGGATCGGCGAGATGGCGAACAGCGTGTCGAGCTGCCGTTCGAGCGCGCCGGGGCCGTCGCAATAGGCGACCGCGACGCCCTGGCGGAACTTGGGCATGGTGATGATCTTCACCGGGCTGTCGGGCACCGACACCAGCCCCTTGGCGCGGACGAAGTCGGTCGCCTGGGCGAGCGTTGCGCGCGCCTTGGCCACCACGCCGTCGCGGGCGGGACGCTCGCGATAGCTCAGCGCCAGTGCCGCCTCGATCGCGGCCTGTTGCTGCGCATCGCTCGGTAGGTCGGGCAAGGCGGGGGCGTCGGGTTTGCCAGCGAGCACCTGGCGGGCCAGCGCGTACATCTGTGCGCGGGTCTCGGTGACGGCGGCGGTGGCGCGGGCCTTGATCTCCTGCCGGCTGAGCGTCGAGACCAAAGCGAACTTCATCTTCTGGTCGTAGCGCTCGGCGCCGAGGCGAAGCTCTCCCTTAGCCTGCGGGACCAGTACCGTATCGAGCCAGTGCTGATGCTCGGCGACGGCGCGCTTCAGCGTCGCGAGCGCGGAGGTGAAGCGCTGGCGGTCGGGCGCGCTCAGCGTGTCGGCATGCGGCGCGAGCATCGTCTCGGCAATGTCGACCACGCCACTGTTCTGCTTCGCCACGGTCGTTGCGTAGATCGCGGGAACGCGCGCCGGCACGATCTGCGCGCGGGCCTGGGCGAGGAAGGCGGGCATCGCCTCCATCCGCGCGGTCGCCGCCCTGAGGCGTTGCGGCCAGGGCGCGAAGTCGCGCGCGGCGAGGCCGTACAGCGCGCCACCGGCGATGCCGTTGTAGATCTGCGGATCCCATGACCAGCTGCGCAGCGTCTCGATCTGCCAGATCCGGTAGCGCAGCGCATTGTCGAGCAATGCGGCATCGACCTGGCTTTCGCGGCTGAGCGCCTTGCGATCGATGCCGGCGAGCACGGCGAGCAGCGCCTTGTCGTGCGCCAGCAGGCGCGCACGCCCCGCCGCAGAGACCTCGTCGAGCAGGTTGTCGAAGCGGTGGTCGCCCAGTGTCGTGCCGCTCGACGGCGCGAAACGCGCGATGCCCCGCACATAGCGCTGGCCGATCGCGGCGAAGCGCGCCTCGGCGCTGGCCGGCCGGGCGGCAACGGTGCGCGAAGCGACGGGCGCGGCCGCGCCGAGCAGCAGCGAGCTTCCGGCCAGCAGGGCGAGGGCGAAACGCATCGAAAGGGACCCCGTTTTTGCGATTGTCGGTGGTGGTGTAGCCATCCCGCCGGTAATCCGCCATGGCACGCGCCGTCGCACTGGACGATTGCCATGTGTTCCGTTTTTGTGCCATCACGGCGACCTCATCGACAAGGGCACGAAATGGCTCCGGGAATCACGATCGAAGAACGCCATCGCGGTTCGGAACTCACCGCGGGGTGGGACCTGCCCGGCTTCGATGTCGAGGCCTTTGTCAGCGCGACACTCGCCGAGGACCTGGGCGAGGCGGGCGACATTACCTCCGCGGCGGTGATCCCGGCGGACGCGCGCTTCACCGGCGTGATGGACAGTCGCGATGCGATCACCGTTGCCGGGCTGCCGATCGCCGAGGCGTTCTTCCGCCGGCTCGTTCCGGCAGTGAAAATTGAGCGGCTGGTCGAGGATGGCGCACGCGTCGCGGCCGGCACCGACCTGATGCGGCTGGAGGGCAATGCGCGCGCGCTGCTCACCGCCGAGCGTTCGGCGCTCAATACGGTGCAGCATCTGTCGGGCATCGCGACGCTGACGCGGCAATATGCCGACCGCATGCTCGGCAGCAGCGCGACATTGCTCGATACGCGCAAGACCATTCCCGGCCTGCGCGTGCTGG
Organism: Parasphingomonas halimpatiens; assembly: GCF_036663795.1. Classification (NCBI taxonomy): domain Bacteria; kingdom Pseudomonadati; phylum Pseudomonadota; class Alphaproteobacteria; order Sphingomonadales; family Sphingomonadaceae; genus Parasphingomonas; species Parasphingomonas halimpatiens. Next base: position 131,884 of record NZ_JAXOJP010000010.1, on the reverse strand, counting down.
AGAAATATGCGACGCGGATGGGCGGCGCGACCAACCACCGCATGGGGCTGTGGGACGCGGCGATGATCAAGGACAATCATGTCGCGGTCGCCGGTGGCGTCGCCGAGGCGGTGGCGCGGGCGAAGGCGGCGGGGATCGCGCGGATCATCGTCGAGGTCGACCGCACCGACCAGATCGAGCCGGCGCTGGCGGCGGGCGCGACGCATCTGCTGCTCGACAATATGGACCCGCCGACCTTGCGCGGCGCGGTGACGCTGGTCGGCGGGCGCGTGCCGACCGAGGCGTCGGGCGGGGTGCGGCTCGACACGATCCGCGCCATTGCCGAGACGGGGGTGACCTTTGTCAGCGTCGGGCGGCTGACGCAGTCGGCGCCGGCGGCCGATATCGGCCTCGATTTCAAAACGATCTGACGGGGAGCGGGCGATGCGACGGAGCGCGGTTTTCGGAACGGTTTTGACGGCACTGCTGTTGCCTGTGGTGGCGCAGGCGCAGACGCTCAGTTGCGCGGCGCCGGCCACGCTGACGCGGCCGCGGCCCGATATCGCTTCGGCGAGCGAACCGCAGCGCGTCCTGCCGATCGGCGGCTATACCCTCGCGCTGACCTGGGCGCCCGAATTCTGCCACGCCCATGCCCGCGACCCCGGCGCCAGAATCGAATGCGGCAGCGGCAACCGTTTCGGCTTCACGCTGCACGGCCTGTGGCCTGACGGGATCGGCAAGGAGTGGCCGCAATATTGCGCGGCGACGCCGCTGCTGCCCGAGAAGTTGATCCGCCAGCATGTCTGTTCGACGCCGTCGGTGCAGCTCCTGCAGCACGAATGGGCCAAGCACGGCACCTGCATGCAGACCACCCCCGAGGCCTATTTTGCGCGCTCGACGGGGATGTTCGCCAAGCTCAAATTCCCCGACATGGATGCGCTGTCGCGTGGTCCGGTCACCGCGGGCAAGCTCGCCGACGCGATCGCCTCCGCCAATCCCGGGCTCCCGGCAAGCGCGATCCGCGTGACGAAGAATGCCAAGGGGTGGCTCGACGAGCTGTGGCTCTGCCTCGACAAGCAATTCGCCTATGAGCGGTGCAAGGCAGGGACGGGCGGCGTGCCGGGCAATAGCGCGATCAAGATCTGGCGCGGACCCAAGGCGCGCTAGGCTTGCGGCGGGTCGTTTCGTGAGCTCTGCCGGTCAAGGGCGGGTGATGCGCCGTGCCCATTGCGAAATCGCGTTAACCGACTTCCCTTCTGGCTGATCTGGCTTCCCCGGCGAAGGCCGAGGCTCAGTCCGGATGGCGGAAATGATGCGCGTCAACGCCCGCCGCCGCCTCTCCCAACTGGACCCCGGCCTTCGCCGGGGAAGGGAAGAGAAGTTAAGCGCGATCGGCCGGATTCGACGGGCGATCAATTCTCGATCAGCGCTGTCGCGGGATGGTGCTTGTCGAGGTGGCGCTTGATGATCTTGAGGTTGCGCGAGTTCGAGCGGAACAGCGCATCCGGCACGGCGCCGACGACCGGGATCAGGCCGAGCAGGAAGTCGACCCCGACATTGCCGAACATGCGCGCCATCTGCATTTTCGACATGCCGAGATTGCGCGCTTCCCACACCATCCACGCACCCATTAGCGAGCCGATCACGTCGCCGCCGACCGGGATCAGGTCGAGCAGCACGTCGAGCCCGATCTTGTAGTTGGTGCCGGGGATCTTGAAGAGGCCCTCGAGCAGATGCTCCATCGCCTCGATCCGCTTGCGTACCGAGGCGGGATCGCGACCGGTCGGCACGAAGCTGCCCAGCCGGTCGAGTGTGTCGGGTTCGATGCGGGTCGCGCGGTTGCTCATCATTACCTCAATTGGCGATGCCGCGCAGGCGATTCAATGGGTGCCAGGCGCGGGCGTTGGGTTGCCACTGTTTCAGACGCAATGAAACGAGCGACCAGCGTAACGGTTGCGCAAGGGGAATATAGGCCACGTCCGCCGCCAGCGCGGCGTCGGCTTCGGCGAGGTGCTGGGCGCGCAAGGCCATGGTCGGCGCGTCGCGCGCACCGTCGAGCGCTGCCATGGCTTCGTCGCTGCACAGCTGGCAGGCAGTGGCGAGATACCAACGCGCGCTGTCATAGGGGGCGACCGCATCGATCAGGCGAAGGTCGGCCGGCGCATCCCAGTCGACCCGGTCGGCCGCGATGCCGATCCGGCGCAGCCCAGCGGCGGTCAGCCCGAAGAGCAATGTGCCGCCCGGGCCATGCGGCACCGCAAGGCGCAGGCGCAGGTCGCCGGGATGCGCGGCGCGCCACGCGGCGACGGGATCGGGCGCGGTCGGCGTCGCAGCGCCCGCCCATCCCGGCTGGGCCGGGGGGGCGGCCGAATCGAGCGCTTCGGGCAGGATCTGCGTCGTGACCTGCCAGGTGTTGAGGAACGCGCCGGCAATCGCCTGGCGGTCGATCGTCCGGGCGATCGCGGCACGGTTGGCCGGCGCGGCAAGGAAGCCGCTGCGGTCGACGATCGCCCAGCCGAACAGCCCGACGGCGGGATCGATGCGGCGGTTGGCCGGGGCGATCCCGGCGACGTTGACCAACGGCCAGTCGGCGGCGGTGCCGCCCGACACGAGATCCGACTGGCGCATCGCGAAGCGCGCAATAGCACGCGCGGCGCGTTCGCCGATCAGTTCGACATTGTCCTGCGGCCCCGGCTCGGCGACATCGTCGTCGGGCGAGCGGTGCGGATCAAAGGCCGGGCGCAGCAGGAGATGGTCGCTGCGGTGGCCAGCCGCTACGCGGAACGGCCCGCTGCCGCCGGGCTTGCGGACACGGAAGAGCGCAAGTTCGGGCTGGGCGAACAGCTTGAGCAAGTCCGGGCGCGGGCGTTTAAGCTCGATCTCGAGCACCTCGGGGGTGCGCACCACGATCTGATCGATCGCGCTGAGATAGGGCAGCAAGGCATTGCGCGAGCCCGGTGCGATCTGCCGCCGCAGCGCCGCAACGACCTCTTCGGCGGTGACCTTGTCGCCATCGTCCCATTCGGCGTCGCGCAGGCGGAACAGGTAGCTCATGCCGTGATCGAACACGATCCAGCTTTGCGCCAGTCCGGGTACGACCTGGCCGCCCTCGTCGAAGCCCACCAGCCCCTGCGCGGTGGCGCCGAGCAGCAGCCGATCGCCATCGGGAAGCGGGCCGCGCGCCGGATCGGAAAAGCCAATCGTGCCGCCGATCGCGCTGACCACCACCGGACCCTCATCGGGGCGCCGGTCGCAGTTCGTCAGCGCGAACATGGCGATCATCAGCGCGCCGGCTGCCTTCGTCGCGCGCCATGTCGTGAAGAAAGGGAAGGGCAGGGCCATGGCGCCATCCTGCCATCGACCGTCGGGACGCGCCACCTGCCAGCCAGCGCGCAAAAAAAGAATTTTTCGGGAGCCCGCCGGTCATATGGACAGCCGATTCGGTGCCGCATACAGTTGGATTGCGGGGGCATTCAGACAGGGTTGTTTTTCGATCGCGCACAGTGCGGCGCATGGCGGGGCTGTATGCGAGTTTTTGAGTTTCTTCGCGAATGCGGCGTCTTTCTGGGCCAGTTCGCGCGCACCCATGCGCCGCTCACGCTCGGGCTGGATCGCGCCGCCGTCCTGCTGATCGGCGTGTTCGTCGGCACGGCGATCGGGTTCGCGTTTCATGGCGACAGCGGTTCCTCGTCGGCCGCCGCGGCGGCGGTTCCCGCGCATCCCGCTCCGGTGGTCGCGGCGATGCCGGCGAACGCCGAGGCGAGCTTTGCCGAGCGATGCGCGCCATCCTTCCAGCTACGCCAGCAACTGACCAGCACGGCGGCGGTCGGCGGCCGGGTGCGGATCGGCGTGTTCGGCGACAGTTTCGGCAAGGGGGTGTGGTCGGGCCTGCTCAGCCAGTTGCCGAGCAAGGCCGGCTATGAGGTCGCCGATTACGGCCAGGAGGCGACCGGCTTCACGCGCTACAAGAGCCTCAATCTCGAAAAACATCTCGCCGAGCAGCTCGGATCGAACACGCTCGACATTGCGGTGATTTCGTTCGGCGCCAACGATGCGCAGGGCATCATCACCCCGGAAGGGCATTATGCGCCCTTTATGGGGCCGCTGTGGCAGCAGCAGCTGGGCGGTCGGATCGAACGCTATGTCGGGATTTTGCGGGCGCACAAGGCGTTGGTCTATTGGGTCGGTCTGCCGCGAATGCGAGATCCGGGCCTCGATCGCGACGTCACCGCGATCAACGACTTCTATCATGCGCAGATGGACCGGCTCGGCGTGCCGTTTCTCGACAGCCGACCCGTATCGTCGGACGCGCATGGCCAGTTCACGCCCTATCTCGACGATCCGCGCGACGGCAAGCGTACGCTGATCCGCGTCGGCGACGGTATCCATATGTCGATGACCGGCTATATATGGATTACGCGCGATCTCGCGGCGCGGATCCGCAATTATGTCGGCACGGTGCGCACCATGGCCGGCGTTGCCCCACCGGTGCAGCCGACCAAGAAGAAGCCTGCATGAAACATATCCCGCTGATGATCGCCGCGTTTGCCGCGCTGGTGCCCGCACCGGCACTGGCGGCACGCTGTGTCGGCCCGGTTTGCGACGGCGAGCGGCTGGCTCCGATATTCAGCAAGCTGGCCGCCGCGCGCCGGGGCCAGGGTCCCGCGGTCCATATTCTCCAGATCGGCGACAGCCACACCGCCGGCGATGCCGTGACCGGCGCCTGGCGCGACCTGCTGCAGGCGCGCTACGGCGTCGGCGGACGCGGCGTGCTCGCGCCGGGGCGGCCCTATGACGGCTATCTCACGCGGGGCGTGACCGCGACAATGTCGGTTGGCTGGACGATCGGCGCGACCTTCGGCAAGAGCGCGGCCGCGCCGCGGCCGATGCTCGGCGTGGCGGGCTTCAGCATGATCGCCAATCGCCCCGATGCGAGCATGACGCTGCGCGCCGACAGCAGCGCGACGATGTTCGACCGCTTCGTGCTGTGCGCGATCGGCGGCCCCAATGCCGGCGGCGTGACGCTGCGCTTCGACGGCGCCGAGACCAGCCGGATCGATTTCACCGCGCCCGACGTGCGCCCGATGTGCCGCAGCGTCGACAGCGCGACGATGCACGGCGCAATCGACGTCACGGCCGAAATCCCCGGGCTGACGCTGACCTCCTGGGCAACCTTTCGCAGCGGCAAGGGTGGCGTGGTGCTGTCCAATGTCGGCGTGGTCGGATCGCAGCTGATGCATTTCGCGCGCGCCGACGACATCGTGATCGCCGAGGAAATGACGACCTACGCCCCCGACCTGATCGTGCTGGCGTTCGGCACCAATGAAGGGTTCTCGCCGCGTTTCGATGCGGTTTCCTATGAGGCGACGTTGCGCGCCCAGATCGCGCGGTTGCGGCTGCTCTCGGGTGGCGCGCCGATGCTGATGTTCGGGGCACCGGACTCGCTGACGCGCAATGCGGCGCTGCGTGGCAATGCGCCCGGTCTGCCGCTCGAGTGCGAAGCGGCGCCGGCGTTCCTTGCCGCGCCGCTGCCGAGCGACGCGATGGTCCAGCCCTTGCCCGGCGACGGCGCGGCCCCCGCGGCCAAGGCACCGCTGTTTGCGCCGCCGGCGCTCGCGGATGTGCGCCGGATCCAGCGGCGGGTGGCGGCGGACATGGGCGTGGCCTTCTGGGACTGGCAGGCCAGCATGGGCGGCCCATGTGCCGCGCGCGACTGGGTGCAGCGGGCAGAGCCGCTGATGCGCGGCGACTATGTGCATTTCAAGACGCTGGGCGGTCGCGAGATCGCGCGGCGGCTGCAGGCCGATCTCGACGCCGCGCTGGCGAGCCCACGCTGACATGACGGTGCGGGGCGGGGGCCGCTGATGCTTTTTCCGACGCTGACCTTCGGGTTGTTCTTTCTCGTCGTCTTCGCGGTCGTCTGGTCGGCGCCGTCGAACGAGTGGCGCAAGCTGCTGCTGCTCGTGGCGAGCTGGTATTTCTACGGCGCGTGGGACTGGCGCTTCGTGCCGCTGCTGATTTTCTCGGCGCTGGGCAATTGGGCGATCGCGCGCGGGCTCGACCATCCCGGGTTTGCCGCGCACCGCAAGGCGTTGCTGCTGGGCGGGGTCGCGCTCAACCTGCTGGTGCTCGGCTTCTTCAAATATTTCGACTTCTTCACCACGCAGCTCGCCGCGACGCTGACGATGCTGGGCTTTGCCCGCGACATTCCGGTGCTGCAGGTCGTGCTGCCGATCGGCATTTCCTTCTTCACCTTCCAGGGCATTTCCTACGTCATCGACGTCTATCGTGCGCGTGTGCCGGCGGCGCGGCTGCTCGACATCCTGCTGCTGATGTCGTTCTTCCCGCATCTCGTCGCCGGGCCGATCGTGCGCGCCGCCGATCTGGTGCCGCAGTTTCAGCACAAGCCCAAGCTCGACCGCTCGATGGTGTCGATGGCGCTGCTGCTGATCATGTGGGGCCTGTTCAAGAAGGCGGTCGTCGCCTCGGAACTGGCAGTCAACTTCGTCGATCCGGTGTTCGCCGATCCGACAGCGCATTCGTCGTTCGATCTGCTGATCGCGGCCTATGGCTATGCGGTGCAGATCTACTGCGATTTCTCGGCCTATTCCGACATGGCGATCGGGCTGGCGGCGCTGTTCGGCTATCGCTTCCCGCGCAATTTCAACCAGCCCTATCGCGCGCTGTCGCTGCAGGATTTCTGGCGGCGCTGGCATATGAGCCTGTCGCAGTGGCTGCGCGACTATCTCTATATCGAGGCGCTGGGCGGCAGCCGCGGCGGCGAGGCCAGGACCTATCGCAACCTGATGCTGACGATGCTGCTCGGCGGGCTATGGCACGGCGCCAACTGGACCTTCGTCATCTGGGGCGGCATTCATGGCGGCGTGCTGGCGATCGAGCGCTACTGGACCAGCCATGCGCCGAAGGAGCACAAGCCGTTGCCCGACTGGGCAAGGCTGCTGATCACCTTCCATGTCGTGCTGCTGGCGTGGATATTTTTCCGCGCGCCAAGCTTTGGCGACGCGATGACCTATCTCGGGGGCATGCTGACGCCTTGGCGCGGGCCGATGGCGGTGACCGCGACGCCGTTGATCATCCTGCTGATTGGCTTGGGCCTCGCCATCCATGCTGCGCCGCAACGCTGGCTGGGGGAGACCGCGATCCGTTTCCGCGCGCTGCCGGCGTGGCAGGCGGGGGCGGCGTTGATCGTCGTGATGCTGCTGATCGACGCGATGCGTTTCGAAGGCGTCGCGCCCTTCATCTATTATCGCTTTTGAGGGACGACCGATGTTGCACGATTTTCCCGTCGATCTGCCCGACGCCCCGCCGCCTGACGGGCACGCGTTGCGCTGGACGACCGCGATCGTCGCCATCGCGTCGCTTGGGCTGTTGCTGACCAATGCGGTGACGATCGCCGAATGGGGCGCGGAGATGACACCGGGCCCCGCGGTCGAGCGCTTCGTCAACATCGCCGATCGCTGGCGCGCCTTTACGGACCGCACCGGTCTGGGTGCGGCCCGCAAGGGTGTTCATATGGTGTGGAAGAAGCTCGAGGCGGCGCGCTTCCCCGGCCAGGAGCCGGTTGCCGCGCCGCTGACGAAAGAATGACTCAGCGGTAGAAGATATGATCGCCGAGCACCGCGACGCGCTGACGCGTGCGGAAGAAGCGCGGCGGCGCCTGATAGGCGGCGTGATAGAACAGCGCGCCGGGCGTGACCTCCGGGCTGCGATGCTGAACCGCATCGCGCGACACCTCGACAGCGCGCGTCCAGGCACCGCTGGTGCGATCCGGGTTATAGCTGTTGGTGTTGAAGAACTGGCCGGGCTGATTGACCACGGCGCAGGGCGTGTGGCCGAAGCGGCTGCCGGCGCGGGTGCGGTTGATGATCAGCTGCGCGACGGCGAGCTGGCCGCGGGTCGACTGGTTGGCGGCCTCATGACGGACGACCTTGGCGATGCATTCGATCGCGGCGGTCTGTTCGGCCGGCGCGACCGCGGGACGCAGCTCGGCGTCGTCGGGCTGCGCATTGGCAGCGACGACCTCGTCGGTCGGGGTGGAAAGGGTTGCGGTTTCGACGGCGGGCGTCGGCGCGGTCTGGGTAGACGGCGTTTCCGGGGTCTGCGCGATCGCGGGAGCGATCAGCTGCTGGGCCGGAGCGGAAGCAGCAAGCGTGGGAATCGCGGCTGCGGTAGCAACGAGCGTAAACACAAAACGACGATGGGGTAGCACCAAAAACCTCGGACCATGCGCAGAGGCTCATCGTCGCGCCAAAATCACCGGTGCGCTCCGACTTGCCCCACGTCTTGCCGCCGGAAACCTGTTATTGGTTCGGTTATGTCCCAACGGCCGGGATGAGCGCGGGCCTATGTTGGCGCGGGTTAATAAAAGCAAAGCAAGCGCGACGAACCGTTACGGTCCCGGGATGAAACGAGGATATAAACCGTCAGAGACCATCGGCGGGGTCAGTTTCACCGCCTAGCCGCTAGATATGGGGTGTCGCCCCCGCCACGGACGCGTGAGGCCAGTCCCACAGGTCACAGCGGGGCCTGCTCGCTCGTGGCGGCGAGGCGCCAAAGCGCAGCCCGATCGGCTCGCGTTACGGCGTCTTCGCAACCGGCTGCAGGTGGAAATCCGCTTCAGCGACGACCCGCCCGTTGAGCAACAGGTCGATCCGGTGGCGGCCGGGAAAGTGCTTTCGCGTGGTGAAATCGCGGACCACCTGTCGATGGGTGAGCGTGCGCACCTCGGCCGGCGCGAGATCGATCGTTCTCAGCTTGAACACCTTTGGCGAAGGTGCGCCGGAGCTTTTGATATAGTGTATGGCATAGTCGACCACGAGGCGCTGGTCCGTCGGGGCGGTGGATTGAAGATCGATCGTGAGCGTGATGCTATCGCCCAGTTGGATCGATCGGGGCGTGACGGTGAAGGTCCCGACTTCGACCTGTGGTGCGCTTTCCGCACCGAGGATCGCCAGGGCGCGTTGGTTGCCGCGCTTGACCAGCGTGCGCAGCGCATGACGCGCTATCCAGCCCGTCGCGGGATCATCGAGCGGCCAGCCTTCGATACGCTGGAGCACCCAGTCCGGATGATCCTTGGCGATGTCGTTGAGGTGGTTGGCGACGGATTTTCGCACGTAGCGGCTGGGATCGGCCTTCAGGCTATCGACGATGATCCATGTAAGCGCCGGGTCGGCGATGACCGAATCGAGCTTGAACGACCAGGGCAGGCGCGGGCGACTGCCTTCGCTGGCGAGGCGACGCACATGGTCGTTGTCGTCGCGCGCCCAGCGTTCCATGACCGCGAGGCTGCGCGCCGGCTCGCGTCGAAGAAAATGCCGCACCGCAAATTCCGATGAACCGAAAACGGTGAAGTACTTCAATGCCGCCATCGATTTACCGAAGTCGTCCTGGCCATAGAGCGCGACATAGTCGGGCAGCACCATCGTGACGAAGGCGCTGTCTAGCCGTGGCGCGAGGCGATGAAGGATGTCGAGCGCGGTGCGATAGTCGCCGGGCAGGGTAGCATGAAGGGCTTCGGTTACGCGACGGAGCCGCGCCATCAGCGATAGCCCGTCGATCCCGTCGAGGCAGAGATCGACGAAAGTCTCGCTATCGAAACCGGCAAATATCGCGGCGGTCTCAGCGGCGATATGCCTGATGCGGACGGCGTTGAAAATTTCTTTCAGCGCCGGCGCGGAGGCCGGTGCCGCGGTCGTGTCCCGATCAGCCACATCGTTCATGTCAGAGCGCTTTCGTCAGCGCGAGGCCGGTTCTCTCGTCGTCATCGGCGCATTGCCGGCGAGTGCTGGTGCGGACGGCGGGACTCGAACCCGCATTCCCTTGCGGGAGAGAGATTTTAAGTCTCCTGCGTCTACCGGTTTCGCCACGTCCGCATGACGTGACGAGAAGCGTAACCCGCGCCGCGCGTCAAGCGCGACGAAGCGTCAGACGTTGAGCCGAAGCCGCATTTCCTTGCCGGGCTTGAAATAGGGGACGCGCTTGGCGTCGACATCGACCACTTCGCCCGTGCGCGGGTTGCGCCCGGTGCGGGCATCGCGTGCCCGGGTGGAGAAGGCGCCGAAGCCGCGCAATTCGACGCGGCCGCCGCTCGACAGCCGGCGCGAAATCTCGTCGAAAAAGGTGGTGATGATCGCCTCGACGTCGCGCAGCGCGAGATCGGGATTCTCGTCGGCAATCTTCTGAACAAGCTCTGATCGGATCATCTTATCTTCGACTCCACTCTTTGGTCTGCAGTGTTATCACTTGTCAGACACCAGTCGCCCTATCTTCACGACCCGAGAAATGCCCGTATCGGTCATTTCCTACAAGAGGGCTTGCCACAGGATAGCACCGAATCGAAATCAATTCAGGTTAAGAACCTCATTCTGGGTAACCAATTCGGGTGACGGCGTCGCCGCCGTCACCCGAATGATCGCCTCACTTCTTGGTTTCGCGCGCCTTGAGCGCCTCGCCAAGGATGTCGCCGAGCGACGCGCCCGAGTCGGACGAGCCGTACTGCGCGACGGCCTGCTTCTCTTCGGAGATCTGCATCGCCTTGATCGAGAAGGTCGGCTTCTTCGAACGGTCGAAACCGGTGACCATCGCGTCGAACTTCTGGCCGACCTGGAAACGCTCCGGACGCTGCTCGTCGCGGTCGCGGCCGAGATCGGTGCGCTTGATGAAGCCGGTCGCGCCATCGTCGCCGACCTGCACTTCGAGACCCGCTTCGCGAACCTCGAGCACGGTAACGGTGACAACCGCGTTCTTGTTGAGGCCGGCTGCACCGCCGCTGCTGCCGGCAGCCGCCACGCCGGCCGACGGGCCGCCGCGCTCGAGCTGCTTCATGCCGAGCGAGATACGCTCCTTCTCGGCGTCGATGTCGAGCACCACGGCCTTAACCGTCTCGCCCTTGCGATGCAGGTTGAGCGCGTCTTCGCCCGAGATGCCCCAGGCGATGTCGGACATGTGGACCATGCCGTCGACGTCGTTGTCGAGACCGATGAACAGGCCGAACTCGGTGGCGTTCTTGACTTCGCCCTCGACGGTCGAACCGACCGGGTGTGCCTCGGCAAAGGCTTCCCACGGATTGGCATGGGCCTGCTTGAGGCCGAGTGAGATGCGGCGCTTGTCGGGATCGACCTCGAGCACGACGACTTCGACTTCCTGCGAGGTCGAGACGATCTTGCCGGGATGGACGTTCTTCTTGGTCCAGCTCATCTCCGAGACGTGAACCAGGCCCTCGATGCCGGCCTCGAGCTCGACGAACGCACCATATTCGGTGATGTTCGTGACGCGGCCCGACAGCTTCGCACCGACCGGATACTTGGCGGCGGCGCCTTCCCACGGATCGCTCTCGAGCTGCTTCATGCCGAGCGAGATACGCTGCGTGTCCTTGTTGATGCGGATGATCTGGACGCGGACCGTGTCGCCGATGTTGAGCACTTCGCTCGGGTGGCCGACGCGCTTGTAGCTGAGATCGGTGACGTGGAGCAGGCCGTCGATGCCGCCGAGATCAACGAACGCACCGTAATCGGTGATGTTCTTGACCACGCCGTCGATGATCTGGCCCTCGGCGAGGCTCAGGATGAGGCCCGAACGCTGCTCGGCGCGGGTCTCTTCGAGGATCGCGCGACGCGAGACGACGATGTTGCCGCGCTTGCGGTCCATCTTGAGGATCTGGAAGGGCTGGGGGATGTCCATCAGCGGGGTGACGTCGCGCACCGGGCGGATATCGACCTGCGAGCCGGGCAGGAACGCCACGGCGCCGTTGAGATCGACGGTGAAGCCGCCCTTGACGCGGCCGAAGATGACACCCTCGACGCGGGCGGTCTTGGCGAATTCGGTTTCGAGCTTGTCCCAGGCGGCTTCGCGGCGGGCGCGGTCGCGCGACAGCATCGCTTCGCCGTGCACATTCTCGACGCGGTCGACATAGACCTCGACTTCGTCACCGACCTTGAGATCGGCCTTCTGGCCCGGCGCGGCGAATTCGCGCAGCGGCACGCGGCCTTCCGACTTTAGGCCGACGTCGATCACGGCCATGTCGTTTTCAATACCGGTGACGGTGCCCTTTACGACGCGGCCTTCGAAGCCGTCAGCGTCACCAAGGGTCAGTTCGAGCAGTTTCGCGAAATCGTCGCGCGTGGGGTTAGCCGTTGAGGCCATAAGGATCAGGTTCCTGCATCATGTTTCCGGCCAGCCGGTTGTCTCCGGCGGTCTTGGCCTTGAACGCCGTGGAGGCCGTATGCCGGCCACGGCATCCCTCGATCGGCAGCATGGAGGAACGCGTCGTGAAAATGCGAAAAGGGCGCGAGAGGGCAAGCCTTCCGCGCCTTCCTCCACGAGCACCGCTCGCTGGACCGCGCGCCTTTAGCGCCATCGCGGCCGAAAGGCAAGGTTGGCGAGTGTTTTCGGGCGCCGGCCGCGGCTAGTGGCGGCGCCGCGCCTCGACGATGGCGATGGCGCGCTGGATCGATGCCTCGATCGACAGGAAGCTGGTGTCGAGCAGCGCGGCATCCGCGGCCGGGACCATGGGCGCCGTGGCGCGCATCGAATCGCGCTGGTCGCGGGCGCGGATATCGGCGAGCACCCGGTCGAGGCTGACAGTCGATCCGCGCGCACGCAGCTCCGCATGGCGGCGCTTGGCGCGAATCGTCGGGGTTGCGCGGACGAACAGCTTGGCGTCGGCATCGGGCGCGATCACCGTGCCGATGTCGCGCCCGTCGAGCACCGCGCCGCCGGGCAGGCGCGCGAAGCGCTTCTGGCGATGCAGCAGCGCGGCGCGCACCAGCGGATGCGCCGAGACGATCGAGGCAAGCTTGCCGACCTCGTCGCTGCGCAAGGTGGAATCGAGCAGCAGGCTGTCGTCGAAGTCGCATGCCGCCACCGCATCGGCCTCGATCTCGGGATTGAGCTCGAGCCGCCGCACATTCTCGCCCACCGCGCGATACAGCAGGCCGGTGTCGAGATGCGGCAAGCCATAATGTTTCGCCAACGCCTTGGCGATGGTGCCTTTGCCCGACGCGGCGGGTCCGTCGACAGCGATGATCATGCCTGCATCAATTCCGTAGTGCCGCGAGTGTTTCAAGAAAGACCGGATAACTCGTCGCAATCGGCGAAACGTCGTCGATCGTCAGCGCGGCGCGGCAGACCAGTCCGGCGATCGCCATGCTCATCGCGATACGGTGGTCGAGCTGCGAGGCGACATGACCGCCGCCGGGCAGGAGATCGCCGCCGCTGCCGGTGATTGCCAGGCCGTCTTCGAATTCCTCGACCGGCACGCCGATCGCGGCCAGCGCGGCGGCCATCGTCGCGATGCGATCCGATTCCTTGACGCGCAGTTCGTGCGCGCCGCGCGCAACGGTGCGGCCCTGGGCGAGCGCGGCGGCGACGAACAGGATGGGATATTCGTCGATCATGCTCGGCGCGAGATCATGCGGCACCTCGATCGCGCGCAGCGCGGCGTGGCGGACGCGCAGGTCGGCGACGGGCTCGCCGCCAACGACGCGCTGGTCAAGCTCGGTGATGTCGGCGCCCATCAAACGCAGTGCGGCGAACAGGCCGGTGCGTGTCGGGTTCATGCCGACATTGGCGATGACGAGGTCGGATCCCGGCACGATCGACGCTGCGACCGCCCAGAAGGCGGCGGACGAGGGGTCGCCGGGGACGACGATATGTTGCGGCTGGAGTTCGGCCTCGCCGGAGATCGAGATCACGCGTCCGTGGTTGGTTTGTTCGACCGTCAGGGTCGCGCCGAACCCGGCGAGCATGCGTTCGCTATGGTCGCGGGTTGCGACGGGTTCGATCACGCGGGTGATGCCGGGCGTGTTGAGCCCCGCCAGCAGGATTGCCGACTTCACCTGGGCGGAGGCGACCGGCAATGTATATTCGATCGGGATCGCCGGCGTCAGGCCGCGCAGCATCAGCGGCAGGCGGCCGCCCGGGCTTGCGGTAATGTCGGCACCCATGCGGCTAAGCGGCTCGATCACGCGGCCCATCGGCCGCCGCGACAGCGAAGCGTCACCGATAAAGGTGGCGGTGATCGGGTGGCTGGCGACAAGACCCATCAGAAGCCGGGTTGAGGTGCCGGAATTGCCCATGTCTAGCGCTGCTTCGGGCTGCAACAGGCCGCCAACGCCGACGCCGTGGATATGCCAGGTGCCGTTGCCGTCGCGCTCGATCGACGCCCCCATGGCCCGCATCGCCGCTGCCGTGGCGAGGACATCCTCGCCCTCGAGCAACCCTTCGACCCGGCTTTCACCGACCGCGAGTGCCGACAGCATCAGCGCGCGGTGGCTGATCGACTTGTCGCCGGGCACCGTGACCCGACCCGACAGGCATGTCGCGGGAGCGATTTCGAACGGGGCGGCGGCGGGGTGGGGCATGGTGCGGGCGCTTTGACAGTGCGCTTGCGCTATGGCAAGGCGCGCCCCACTTTGCGATTTAGACCCGCGAAACATCCACTCTCGAAAGGCACGAAACGGCATGATTAAGCCGGAATGGGGCACGAAGCGTACGTGTCCGAAATGCGCGACGCGCTTTTACGATCTGGGCAAGGACGATCCGGTGACCTGCATCGAGTGCGGTCAGGCTTGGGCGCCCGAACCGATTCTCAAGTCGAAGCAGCCACTGCCGTTCGACGCGCCGAAACCCGATGAGGTCAAGAAGGACGACGAGGATCTCGCCGGCGACGACGTCGATCTGGACATCGGCGAGAATGAAGAGCCGTCACCCGATGACGAGGTCGATCTGGGCGGCGATGACGATCTCGGCGTCGAGACCAGCAACGACGAAGACGAGCATTGATGTGAAGATATTTGGCAAGCGGTGCTCAGCATCGCTTGCCAAGCCGGCGCCGCCTCGCTAGGGGCGCCTTCCCGGACGGATGGGGCCGTAGCTCAGCTGGGAGAGCGCTGCAATGGCATTGCAGAGGTCAGGGGTTCGATCCCCCTCGGCTCCACCAATCACCCGCATGATATCGTGATATTTCTCCCTTCCCGGGGAGCCGGCCAACGTCGCCTGTCAGGCTGACTCGAGCGCGGGACAGAATTCCTGCAGGAACGCCTCATGGGTCGACACCGACGCGACACGCTCGTCGATGAGGCGCCTGAGATCGCCCAGCGCACTGTTCAGGTCGTCCGGCGGCACGAGGCGTGCGAGCTGGTGCCAGCTGCGCGGTTCGAGCCGCTGCCCGAGCATCACCGACACCCAGGAGTCGACGCGAAACAGGTCCTCGCCGCCCTGATAGGCCTGCGCTGCATCGCGGAACAGCGCGAGGCGTTCGGCGAGCGAATCGGGGATCGGCATGTCGCGGCAGCGCCGCCAGAACGGCGTGTCGTCGCGTTCGGTCAGCTTGTAGTGCAGGATGATGAAATCGCGCACATGCTCCCATTCGCGCACCGCCTGGGCGTTGAAGCGCGCGGTCACCGCTTCGCTCATCCCGGCGAACGGAAAAGCCTGGATCAGGCGCGTCACCGCGACCTGGATCAGGTGGATGCTGGTCGATTCGAGCGGTTCGATGAACCCGCCCGCAAGGCCCAGCGCGATGCAGTTGCGCGTCCATGGCGCCGCGCGCATCCCCGTCGCATAGCGGATCGGGCGGGGCTCGAACAACGGCGTGCCCTCGATATCGCGTAACAGGCGGGCGCAGGCCTCGTCGTCAGACAGGAAGTCGCTGGCATAGACGAGCCCGTTGCCGGTGCGGGTCTGGAGGGGAATGCGCCAGCGCCAGCCTTCGCCATGTGCGATCGCACGGGTGTAGGGGACGGGCGGGCCGACGCTTTCAGTCTGCACCGCCAGCGCGCGGTCGGTCGCGATCCACTGGCCCCAATCGTCATACGCGACGCCCAGCGTCTGGCCGATCAGCAGCGCGCGAAAGCCGGTGCAGTCGATGAACAGGTCGCCGTCGATCCGTGTGCCCGATTCCAGTTCGAGCGCGACGATGTCGCCGCTCTCCGGGTCGAGCACCACCGTGCGGATCTTGCCTTCGATGCGGCGAACGCCGGCCGGCTCGGCGAGCGAGCGGAGAAATTTGGCATAGCGCGTCGCATCGAGATGATAGGCGTAGCTGAGTGCGGGCTGGCCGCCGGTGGCGAAGCGCCGCTGCATCGCCGCCTGTTGCTCCAGCGAATAGGCGCCAAACGGCTCGGTCGCGCCCGCGTGCCGTACCTCGAGCCAGAAGTGATGAAAGTCGCCCATCCAGTTGCCGCGTCCGACGGTACCGAACGGATGGAAATAGCTGTCGCCATCACGGCCCCAATTCTCGAACGAGATGCCCAGCTTGAAGGTCGCCTGGGCCGCTTGCATGAACGGCTTCTCATAGATGCCGAGCAGATCATGAAAGGTGCGTGCGGTAGGGATCGTCGATTCGCCGACGCCGACCGTGCCGATCTCGTCGGACTCGACGAGCGTGACCGAGATCAGCGCGCCGAATTGCTTGATGAGCGCGGCCGCGCACACCCATCCGGCCGTTCCTCCACCAGCGATGACGACATTCTTGACCGGGCCGGCGCTCATTTTGATTTCCCCACGGCATCATAGGCAAAGGCGACGTTCAGCGGCGGCACCACGCCATCATCGATCGCTTCGCGCGGACGATAGATTAATATAACCGCCAGGGCGGCTATGGCACACGCCATCATGCCCTCCAGTGTCGACCGCGCCGTGCCGACCAGTGTCAGCGCGATCACCGTCGGTGCCAGCGCCTGCGCCAGTTTGCGCGCAATGTTGGCGAGCGCGTAAATCCGGCCGGCGCAGCCCGTGCTGGCGATCTGGCGCTCGCAATCGGCCACCGCCGCAGGCACGAGCGACCAGAACATGACCGACATGCCGCAGCCCGCGACGATCGCGATGCAGGTCGTCACGATCAGCGCGGGCGCTCCGCTGGTCAAAAGCGCCGCCGCTGTCGCCACAACGTTGAGCAGGGAAGCCAGCAGCAGCGTCTGCGAGCGGCCCAGTCTGGCACCCAGCGCGGCCCAGACGGGTGTGGTGAGGAGCAGCGAAGCCGCCGGCGCAAGGGCAACATAATAGCCGAGCCGCAGGGCGCCGATTTCCTCGAACAGGAACAAAAGCGACTTGTTGATCACCGTGATGGCCAGCCCCGCTGCCAAAATCGTCGCGAGCAATCGGCGCAAGGCGGCCGAGCGTCGCAACAGGCCCAGCGTGGCACGCGCCGTCTGCCACGGCCCACCCAGCGTTGCGCTGGCCGGTTGTCGCGGCGCCGTGACCCGCTCGCTCACGCCCCAAAAGGTCGCGAGGAAGGCGGGCAGGGCGAGCGCCGCCAGCAACAGCGCGCCCAATCTGAAGTCCACGGCGGACCCGGTCGTCGGTAGCAGTGCGTAGATCAGCGCGGCAACCAGCCCGCCGATCGCCGCGCCCTGCATGCGCGCGCTGGTCAGTGCGAGGTGATCCTGCGGCGCGCTGGAAATACGCGCGGTGAGGGCGCCATAAGGGATGTTGCCCACCCCATAGGCGGCGCGTAGCGCGAGATAGGTCGCAAGAGCGAATGCCGGCACCAGGGCCGACGCAACCGGCAATGGCACGAAAGCGAAAGCCAGGAGCAGCACCGAAAGCGGCCCGCCGGCGAGCACCCACAGGCGCAACGGTATGCGCGGTGCGGCGCGGTCGACCAGCGTGCCGACGAGCGGGTCGATCATCCAGTCGACCGCGGCGCCGACGAGGAAGATCGCGGAGGCGACCTGGGGCGAGATCCCGAGGCCGCGAATATAATAGAAGAGCAGATAGAGTTCGACCGATTGCCAGACGAAGTTGAAACCCACGTCGCCGGCCGCATAGCTCCAGCGCTCGCGTCTGCCGATCATGCGTTTGCCACGCTCGCATGTTCGGAAGCCGGCCCTGCTTCCGGGCCGGTCGGCGACAGCGGCGCGGTCGAATCGCGGATCAGCAACTGGTTCTTGTGCTCGCTCCGTTGCACGGCAAGGCGGCCTTCGAGCTGATCGATCAACATGCCCGTCGCCGCAACCGCCATGTCGAAGACAGGCTGGCGCACCGTGGTCAGGCGTGGCCAGACGATGCGCGATGCCTCGGCATCATCGAACCCGGCAATCGACAGGTCGCCGGGGATCGACAGACCGAGTTCGCGCGCCGCGAGCATCACGCCGACCGCCATCTCGTCATTCTGCGCCAGAATGGCGGTCGGCCGATCCGCGCGGTCGAGCAACCGTCGACCGGCCTCGAGCCCACCGTCAAAGGTGAACAGGCCCGTTTCGATCCGGTCGAGTCGCATCTCGCAGCCGGCATCGCGGAACGCCTGACCGTAGCCGATCAGCCGCGCATCGGTGGCGGCGTGCCCGGGATCGCCCTTGACGATCCCGATGTCGCGGTGCCCCAGCGCCAGCACATGTGCGGCGACGGCCTGCGCACCGGCGACATCGTCGAGCAGCGTCGAGCAGCCGAGCTCGAGCTGGCGGGACGGCGCGATTCGCGAAAAGCGGATGCCGGCATCGGCGAGCTGCTTCAGGATAACCGGGTGATCCGAAGCCGGTGGTGCCAGCACGACCCCGTCGAGCGCCGCCGACCGCAACAGGCCGACGATGTTGTGCGCATTGTCATGCACCGACTGGACCGGAATGACGATCAGGCGGTAACGCTCGCCCTCCAGCCGATCGAGCACGCCCATCTGCAGGTCGACGACGTAGCTTGCGCTGGGCTTTTCGTAGACCAGCCCGATAAGATGCGAGCGCCGTCGCACCAGAGACTGTGCGAAGACGTTGGGATGATAGTTCAGTGCGTCCGCTGCGGCGCGGACGCGCTTCTTCACATCCTCGCTGACATGCGGCTCGTCGTTGAACACGCGCGACACGGTTTTGGTGGAAACGCCAGCACGGCGGCCCACATCGACGATCGTCGTGCGCTTGATGTCGCGTGGCAGCGTCAAAACTCCTTTTACCACCCGGCGCAAAGCGCCTGGGGCGGGCAGGTTCGTACGACAGCGATGTCAGTGCATTTTGTCAAGTTCACGCCCCATGCGGCCAACAACCGCGTGTTTGCAATTGTTCGTGCCAATTCTGGCGATACCGAGAAAATGACAATTGACAACGTAAGACATTTTGGTATCGCTATCATCCGACGACGAGCTGCCCAAAACGGGCGGCAGTCTACCCGCAATTTCAGGGATTGCGGTCATGGAGGGGAATGTCATGAAGGGTTTTGTCCCGCACCGCGCGCTCGTGCGTACCACATCGACCATCGCAATCGCCGTTTGTCTCGCGGCACCTGGCGCCGCGCTCGCCCAGGCTGCGGCCCCGGCTGGCCAGCAGGCGGAACCGGTCGCCGATGAAGTCGTCGTTACCGGCATTCGCGCATCGCTCGAGCGATCGATCGCGATCAAGCGCGATTCGACCGGCATCGTCGATGCCATTTCCGCTGAGGATATCGGCAAGTTCCCCGATACCAATCTCGCCGAGTCGCTGCAGCGCATCACCGGCGTGTCGATCAACCGTCGCAACGGCGAAGGCGCCGACGTGACGGTGCGCGGGTTCGGGCCGCAATATAACCTCGTCACGCTCAACGGCCGGCAGCTTGCCGCGACCGAGCAGACCACCGTCGGCGGCGACGAGAGCGCGGACTTCAACCGCAACAACAGCCGTTCGTTCGACTTCTCGAACCTCGCGTCGGAAGGCGTGCGGACGCTCGAGGTCTACAAGACGAGCCGGGCGCAGGTTCCCTCAGGTGGTATCGGTGCGACGATCAACGTGGTGACGCGTCGCCCGCTCGACGCGCGTGAATCGGGCTTCAACGGCACGATCGGTGCCAAGGCCGTCTACGACATGAGCACCAATGACTGCGTCAGCTGCGGCTCGCATGTCACGCCTGAGGTCTCGGGCCTGGCCAGCTGGAGCAACCCCGACCAGACCTTCGGCATCTCGCTGTTCGGCAGCTATCAGAAGCGCAATTTCAGCAATGTCAGCGCGACGTCGAACGGTTGGAACATCACCACGCTGGCGCAGTTCCTCGATCCGGCGAACGGCAACGTCAATGCCGCGACCAAGGTCAACAACGCGCCGACCAACGCCAACACCCTCGTCGCGCGGCCGAACGATTTCCGCTACCATTTCGGCGAGGGCACCCGCGAACGCCTCAACGGCCAGGCGGTGATGCAATTCAAGCCTACCGAGACGCTCGATATCACCGCGGACGTGCTCTATGCCCGCAACAAGCTGGCAGAGCGTCGCTCCGACGAAGCGAACTGGTTCAACCGTCCGTTCGACGTCGTGACCTTCGATTCCGGTCATTCGGTGGCGACGACGACCTACCTTCATGAGGTGATTACCGGCGAAACCAAGGATGCCGGTTTCGAGCAGCAATATCGCGCGCAGAAGAGCGAGCTCTATGATTTCGGCCTGAACGCCAAATGGGACGTGACCGACCGCTTCCGCCTCACGCTCGACGGCCATATCGGCAAGTCGAACAGCACGCCGAACAACCCCAATGGCATGAGCTCGACGCTGGTGGCGATCAGTTCGCCGACGCTGGCGGCCCACTCGGTCGATTACAGCAATGGCTTCCCGGTCCAGACGGTGACCTTCGTCGATCCGGCAACGACCAGCGCGTCACATCCCGTGGTCAAGGGCAATGGCAATGGCGTGCTCGACGTCGGCGATCTCGGCAGCCAGGTCGGCCGTCAGGTGGCGACGACCCTCAGCCAGCGTATTAAGGAAATCCGCCTCGATGCCGGCTGGGATCTCGGCGGCGGCAGCCGCTTCGACTTCGGTGCCGACTATCGCACGACCGACACGCACGCGACCCAGACGAGCTATTATCAGACGCTGGGTGACTGGGGCAACGCTCAGCCGCGCGACGTAAATGCAATCGCGCCGGGAATAGTCCAGCCCTTCTGCCTGGTCTGTGCCTTTCATGACAACAACACCATGGCGACGGGCGATGGGTTGAAGGCATTCCGCGCGCAGGATCCGACCGCGCTCTACAATGCCCTATCGTCCTTCTATGCCGCCAAGGGCAGCCCCAGCGCGATCAACGGCTTCGCCGACGATCGCGTGAAGGAAGACATTTTCGCCGCTTATGGCCAGGTCACCTGGAAGGGCGAGATCGGCGATCACAAGGCCAGCCTCGTCGCCGGTGTCCGCTTCGAAAAGACGACGGTCCACGCCAACTCGCTACAGGCGATCCCGATCGACATTCGCTGGCAGTCGGACAACGACTTCACCACCGACGTGTCCTCGACCTATCAGGCGGTGACCGACAACGGGCGCTACACCAACTTCTTGCCCGGGATGGATTTCCAGATCGAGCTCAAGCGTAACCTGATTGGTCGCTTCTCGTTCGGCCGGACGATTTCGCGGCCCGATTTCGGCAATCTGTTCGCGTCGATCTCGGTCGGCACGCCCAACGATGCGACGGCGGTGGGCGGACAGGCCGGCGGCTCCTCGGGCAATGCCAATCTCCAGCCGCTGATCTCGGACAATCTCGATCTGTCGCTGGAATATTATTTCAAGCCAGATAGTTACATCTCGCTTGGCGTGTTCGACAAGCGCGTGCACAATTTCATCGGCAACTCGGTGGTGCAGCGTAATCTGTTCGGCCTGCGCGATCCCAGTTCGGGTGCGGCGGGGAGCCGTTCGGGCTCGGCCAAGGCGGCGTTGCAGGGGCTCGGCGCCGATATCACCGACGTCAACCTGTTCACCATGACCGCGCTGTTGCAGCAGACCGGCAGCCTCGCGGCGGCGACCTCGACTTTTTCCGCCAACTACAATCCGGCGACGCGGGCGCTCAACCAGGCGTTCGTCGACTCGACGCTGGCGGCGGTCGACATCATCGCCAATGCCAATGATCCGCTGTTCAACTTCAACGTCAACACGCCGGTCAACAACAAGGACGCCGAGATCTACGGCTTCGAAATCGCCGGGCAATATTTCTTCGGCAATTCCGGTTTCGGCGTTTCGGCCGCCTACACGCTGGTGCGCGGCAATGTCGGGATCGACGTGGCGGCGGATCCGAACGTCAACCAGTTCGCCCTGGTCGGCCTGAGCGATACGGCGAACGCGACGCTGATCTACGACAAGAACGGCATCTCGGCGCGGCTGAGCTACAATTACCGCGCCAAGTTCCTCTCGCGGGCCAATCGCGACGGGTTCCACAGCCCGGAATTCACCGCCCCGTACAGCCAGGTCGATCTCAACATCTCCTACGACGTGACGCCGCACCTCGCGCTGTCCTTCGAGGGGATCAACCTCAACAAGGAAGGCGTCAGGACCTATGGCCGGTCGCCGAACCAGATCTGGCTCGTCCAGGAAGGCCAGCGCCGCTTCCTGTTTGGCGCGCGCTATCGCTTCTGACAAACCCGTCAGGTGACGCGCTTCGCACAGGCAAAAGGGGGGAAGGGGGCCGCGGCATGCCGTGGCCCCCGATTTTTTCCGGACCCCGCGAAGCTTGCTCTCGCAAGATGAGGGCATCATGCTGACACGACCTGCGCAAGCGCAAAGGCCCCTTCCAGTCGGGATCCGTCGATCGATGAACATCGTGCTGCTCAATCCGGTCGAACATCACGATCTCCGCGTCATCGCGGAACGCGGCGCGGCCTGGGGCGATGCGGTCAACCAGATTGCCGTGCTGCCGACCGAATTCGAGGCGGCACAGCGCGACTATCCGATCGTCTTTCGCCGCGATGCGCAGGGAGATTTTCAGGCCCTCGCCTTGCTGGGGCTCGACCCGTCCGAGAATCTGTTTCTCGACGAGACGCGCTGGACGACGCGCCACATTCCTGCGCTGCTGGCGCGGGGGCCGTTTTCGATCGGGCTGCACGAACGCGACGATGGCGCGCACGAGCCGATGATCCATATCGACCTCGACGATCCGCGCGTCACGCGCGACCGTGGCGTGCCGCTGTTTCGTCCGCATGGCGGCACCAGCGAGATGCTCGATCGCATGAGCGAGCTGCTGCGCCTGATCCATGTCGGGCACGCCGCGCAGGCGCCGATGTTCGCCGCCTTCGCCGCTGCCGGATTGATCGAGCCGGTGCGGCTCGAAATCCAGCTCGACGATACGCTGCGCTACGATCTCGTCGATTTTCACACGATTGGCGCAGCGTCAC
Organism: Parasphingomonas halimpatiens; assembly: GCF_036663795.1. NCBI lineage: Bacteria > Pseudomonadati > Pseudomonadota > Alphaproteobacteria > Sphingomonadales > Sphingomonadaceae > Parasphingomonas > Parasphingomonas halimpatiens. Next base: position 108,840 of record NZ_JAXOJP010000010.1, on the reverse strand, counting down.
TCGCCGCGCTCGACGGGGCAGCCCTCGAACGATTGCATCGCGCCGGCTTTCTCGCGCTCGCTTTCCACGTCGTGGCGTCGCTGGGCAATATCGAGCGGCTGATCGCGCTCAAGAACCGCAAACGCGCGCTCGGCTGACTGTGGTCGCGATCCCCCGCCATACGCGTGTCATCGAGGCGAAAGATATCGCGTCCGCCGACCTCGAGGCGCTGCTCCACGCGCCCGCGCCGCTGATAGTAAAGGGGCTGGCAGCGGACTGGCCGCTGGTCGCAAAGGGGCGCGAGTCCGCCGAGGCGGCGATCGCCTATCTCGCGCGCTTCGATACCGGGCGCCCGATCACCGGTTACACCGCCGATAGCGCGGCGGGGGGCAGATTCTTCTACGATGCCGACCTCACGGCCATGAACTTCGCGCGCGAGCGCACCGGGCTGAGCGACTATCTGACGCTGATCCGCGATCATCTCGACGATCCCGATGCACCCGCCCGCTATATCGGCTCGACCGATCTCGCGCTCTATCTGCCCGGTTTCGCCGAGGAAAATCCGCTGCCGGTGGTGAGCGAGACGCTCGGCAACTTTCCACCGCTGGCGAGCATCTGGATCGGCAACCGGACGATCGCGTCGGCGCATTGGGACATGTCGAACAATATCGCGGTCTGCGCGGTCGGGCGGCGGCGTTTCACCTTGTTCCCGCCCGATCAGACCCCGAACCTGTATCCGGGGCCGCTCGAACCGACGCCGGGTGGGCAGGTGGTGAGCATGGTGAACTTCGCCGCGCCCGATCTCGCGCTTCATCCCGATTTTCCTGTGGCAGCGGCGGCTGGCGAGATCGCCGAGATGGAGCCCGGCGATGTTCTCATCTATCCGGCTTTATGGTGGCATCAGGTCGAGGCGCTCGATCGCTTCAACGTGTTGGTCAATTACTGGTGGAACGAGGCGCAGCCCTTTGCCGACACGCCGATGACGACCCTGTTGCACGGTCTGCTCTCGCTGCGCGATCGCCCGCGTGCGGAGAAACAGGCCTGGCGCGTGCTGTTCGACTATTACGTCTTCGGCCCGGCGCAACAGGCCGGCGCGCATCTGCCGGCGCATGCGCGCGGACCGCTCGCACCGCTCGATGAAACGGGCGCGCGTCGGTTGCGGGCGCAAGTGCTGCAAAAGCTCAATCGATAGCATGAACGCGGCAGGCCCACCCTGCGCCACTGCGGCGCGATTTTTGACAACGTTGACATGATATCGGCACAGCGATGACGAGAAGGAGACGCCAAATGGATCGACGGGATTTCATCAGGACCGGGCTGGCGGCAGGTGGCGCGCTGGCGGGTAGCCAGGGTGCCGTTGGGGCCGCCATGGCGCCGAAACGGGGGAGCGATCTCGGCTTCCCGGCCGATTTCGTCTGGGGTTGCGCCACCGCGTCCTACCAGATCGAGGGCGCCGTCGCCGAGGACGGGCGTGGCCAGACCAACTGGGACGCCTTCGCCCATACGCCGGGTCGCGTCGCCAACGGCGATAATGGCGACGTCGCGTGCGACAGCTATCATCGTTACCGCGAGGACATTGCGCTGCTCAAGCAGCTCGGCGTGCGGGCCTATCGCATGTCGATCGCCTGGTCGCGGATCTTTCCCGATGGTCGCGGCACGCCGAACCAGAAGGGCGTCGATTACTATAACCGCGTGATCGACGCGCTGCTCGCTGCCGACATCACACCTTATGTAACCCTGTTCCACTGGGACTTGCCGCAAGCGCTCCCCGGCGGGTGGCAATCGCGTGACACCGCGCTGGCCTTCGCGGATTATGCGGGTTTCATGGCGGGCAAATTGTCCGACCGCGTCCATCATTTCATCACGGTCAACGAGCTGCGCTGCTTCACTGACATCGGCCATCAGGAAGGGAGGCATGCCCCCGGCCTGCAACTGCCGGCCGCCGCCGTCAACCAGATCCGCCACCACGGCGTGCTGGCGCATGGTCTGGGTGTCCAGGCGATCCGCGCGCATGCGCGACCTGCCACGCAGGTCGGCATCGCCGACAACACAAATTTCTATGTGCCGGTGATCGAGACGCCCGACCATATCGCCGCGGCAAAGCATGCCGTGCGCGAGGAGAATGCGATGTTCCTGACCGCGGTCATGGAAGGGCGCTACACCGACGGCTATCTCGCGCGCGAAGCGGGTAACGCACCCAAGGTCGCGAGCGGCGACATGGCGGCGATCGGCAGCCGGCTCGATTTCGTCGCGCTCAACGTCTACGCGCCGAACTATGTCCGCGCCGACGCCTCGGCCGCCGGCTACGCCGTTTTGCCGCATCTGCCCTCATCCCCGCGCATGGCCTCACCCTGGCTCTATGTCGGGCCCGAGGTGGCTTATTGGGCGGTGCGCACGGTCAGCGAATTGTGGAAGCCGAAGGCGCTCTATATCTCCGAGAATGGCTGCTCGGCGGACGACCCCGTCGTCAACGGCCGCGTCGATGATCCCGATCGCATCATGTACCTGCGCAATTACCTCACCGAATTTCACCGCGCGACCCAGGAAGGGTTCCCGCTCAAGGGCTATTTCCTGTGGAGCCTGATGGACAATTTCGAATGGGCCGATGGTTATACCAAGCGTTTCGGTCTCTATCATGTTGACTTCGCGACCCAAACGCGCACGCCCAAGCTGAGCGCGGCGTGGTATCGCGAGCTGATCAGGCGCAATACCTTGGTGTAGATGTGCTGCTGCGCCGCGCGAACCCGGCCGTAGCCGTCTGCTTTTGGGGGTAGAGGCGCCGTCGCCGTGGATCGTTCTGCCGAAGCGGTCCATGATTCCCGTCGCGGCGGCTGGGGTTCGGCCTCAGCCGCAGATGATTCGCAGACGACTTCAGCCGGGCATGACCCGTGGGTTGCGCCGTGATCGCCGCACGCCCCGTTTCCCAAGTAGGCAGGCATGAAAATGTCGCGATGAACGTTTCGTCGCGTGCAATCGCGGGATGATGCGTGGCGCTTGACCGAGATTGTTCGGGTTTCGCGTGCCCCCCCTCTAGTTTCTTTTTGTCAATCCGGGCGATCTGATTGGCACTCTTGTTCTCCAGTCCTATTTCACAACACTGGAGTAACGACCCAAAGCTGTTGCGCAGCGGGGTTTTTTTGATGGCATCACTCACCCTATTTCAGAGTATTTGCCTTGAAATAATTTTGTAAGGAATCAATTTATTAGGACGACTTTTTCGCGCGGCGCCGCTTCCTTTCCCGGGCCCCGCACCGGTAAAAATCTGATTTCGATCAACATTGCCCCTTTGCGACACATTCCCGCGCAAATTCTTGCGTCGGAATCGACGATTTTGGTTGGTTCCCGACACAGAGTTAAGCTAGCGTTTACCGACACCGGGCGTGCCGGTAGCGTGCCGGGGGTGCCGGCGGTCATTACAGGGGGACAGATCATGATCTCGTCTTTTAAAACAATTTCGGTAGGTTTTGCTGCTCTCGTATCGACTGGCGTGCTGCTCAGCGCGCCCGCTGCCGCGCAATCGACTCGCACCTGGGTTTCCGGGTCGGGTAACGACGCCAATCCGTGCAGCATTTCGGCGCCTTGCCAGACCTTTGCTGCGGCGCTTGCCAACACCAATGCCGGTGGCGAAGTAAACTGCATCGACTCGGGCGGCTTCGGCACGGCCACGATCACCAAGGCAGTCAGCATCGTGTGCGACGGCTATGAAGCCGGCGTTCTGGTTACCACGGGCGTTACCGGCCTGACGGTCGCTGCCGGCGCGACTGATGCGGTGACGATCAGCGGTCTCGACTTCCAGGGCTCGGCTGGCCCGGCCAGCGGCGTGTCGTTCGTATCCGGCGGTTCGCTTCGCATTGCGAACTCGAAGTTCCGTGGTTTCACCTCGGCGAGCTACGCGATCAGCGTCGCTCCGACCAATTCGATCTCCAACGTCGCGGTCGAGAACGTCTCGGTCACGGATGGCGTCAACGGCATCCTGGTGAGCCCGGCCTCCAACGCCCAGGTCAACTTCACGCTGAAGCATGCGACCGTGCAGAACAACAGCACCGTCGGCCTCCGCATCGACCTGACCGGCAAATCCGGTGGCGGCATCTACGCGCTTGTCGATGACAGCATCGTTTCGGGCGGCAATGTCGGCCTGAACATCAAGGCTCCGCTCGGCACGGGCGTGACCTCGATCTCGGTCACCAATTCTACCTTCACGCGCCTCGCCTTCGGTGTCGCGGTGAACACCGCTTATGCGCCGTACTTCGGCAACAACACGATCACCGACAACACCACCGGCGTGGCCCTGCTGAATTCGTCGACGGGGATCAGCTTTGGCGACAACCGCCTGGCGAACAACGTCACCGATGGCGCCTTCACGACGGTCATCGCAAAGAAGTAATAGCGAGCGGTTTTCCGATTGTTGAAAAAAGGCCCCGGTCGCAAGCGACCGGGGCCTTTTTTGTTCGGCGCCTTCGCCGCTCACGTTGAGGCTTTGTGGGGTTGCGAGAGCTTCGGTAGACGAGCGTGCGGATCAACTTCGATGTCCGCGGGGCATGGCGCAGCCGATGCGCGGGACGTCAGCTGGCGTACATCCGGCGGAATATGTTCGGCGGAGAAGCAGCGATCCTGAACGCTAGCGGGTGAGGACGACTTCCGCGACATGGCGTCGACCTGCGCTGCGCGCCAGCTGGACGAACACGTCGACCGTCGTGCGCACATAATGATGCACGTCCTCGCGCCCGAGCCGCGTCCCGGTCTGCAGCACGAGCAGCGTGATCTGCTCGATTGCGCGCTCGGCGCTGTCGGCATGGACGGTGGTCATCGAGCCGGGATGGCCGGTGTTGACCGCGCGCAGGAAGGTATAGGCCTCGGGTCCGCGCAATTCGCCGACGATGATGCGATCGGGGCGCATGCGCAGCGATGCCGCGAGCAGATCATCCGCGCTGATCTGCGCCTCGCCGAGCGCACTGCGCGCCGCCAGCAGCCCGACGGCATTTTCATGGCGCAGCAGCAACTCGGGCGTATCCTCGATCAGGATCAGGCGCTCGTCGGAAGGAACCTCGCGAAGCAACGCATTGAGAAAGGTCGTCTTGCCGGTCGACGTTCCGCCCGACACGAGAATGTTCTTGCGCGCGCGCACGGCGCTGGCGAGCATGCCGGCAATGTCGCCCGCGTCGAGCATGGCGGCCAGTTGTTCGTCGACGGCGGATCGCTCACCGACCTTGCCGCGATGCGTATCGGCGAACGCGCCTTTCGCGACATAATCGCTGAGCGCGAGGTCGGACGAGACATGTTTGCGGATGGCGATCGCCAGCGGGCCGCGGGTCGCGGGCGGGGCCGCGATCTGGACGCGTGCGCCATCGGGCAGGGTGGCGGACAGCAAGGGGTGCTCGCGACTGATGCCCTGATGCGACAGCGAGGCGATCTGCCGCGCAAGCCGTGCAAGCGTGGTATCGTCGAGGCCCGGCGCGTCATGGCGTTCGATCGCGCCGCTGGTCGTCTCGACCCAATATTCGCCCGGCCGGTTGATATAGACGTCAGTCACGTCGCCGCGCTCGAGCACCGAGGCGAGCGGCGCGAGGTAACTGTGGAGGTAGACCGGCCGGATGCCGGCCGGTGCCGTTTTCATCGCCGGCTTTCCACGCTGGTGAAATCGAGGTCGCGCGCCACGAACACCGAAATCGCGGTTCCCTGGCGAACGCGCAGCGTCGGCTGAATCTGGGCGCCGCTGCTGAGTGAACTGGTGCTCGATTGCAGCGCACCGGGCAGCGCCGCGACCACCACCGTCGAACCACCGGCGTAACGTGTCGCGAGGTTGACGCCGACATCGAGGCTCGACTGCAGGATCGCCGCGCCGAAGCGTTCGAAGAAGTGCGTGTTGACCTTGCCGCGGATCCCGACGCGGCCGAGCGGGTCGGCCGCGGGCGAGCCCAGCGCGATCGTCACCCCGTCCGGGCGAACCAGCCGCGTCCACATCACCAGCGCGCGATTCTGCCCGGGCTGAAGATCGGCGCGGTACTCGCCGATCAGGCGACTGCCGCGCTGGATCAGGATGGTCGAGCCATCGAACCCGCGCACGTCGCGCTGGACCAGCGCGCGGGCCGGGCCGGGCCGGGTCGAATCGAGCGCGGATTCGAGCACGGCGGGAATGAGCGTGCCCTGCGCGACCGTTGTCGCGCGGTGGCGCATCACGGTGGCACGCGCGGCCACTGCCGTGCCCGCGCCGCCCGCGGCCGGCTGGCCGTCGGCGCCACCGGGGGCGGGGCTTGCCGCGTCGCCGATCGTCGTATCGAGAATCAATGCCGGCTCGCCGGCGGTGCGCGGCGGGGCCGGCGGCGGCCCCTGCATCGGGGGCGCGGGCTGCGGCACATAGATGATCCGCGGCGGGGGCGGTGCGATCGGGATAGGAGCGGGGGGCGGTGCGCTCGTTTCCACCGCTATTGGCGTTGGTGTCGGCGTCGGCGCGGGCGGGATGAGCAGGGGGGCTGCCGCCACGGGCGTGGCCTGCGCGTCGTCGAGGCGCGGCTTGACCGGCGGGGCATAGGCATCGCGACGACGTGCGTCGAGCACAACGAACAACAGCAGCGCGGCGACGATCACGCCCGCTGCGAAGACCCACCACGGCAAGGGGCGGGCGTCGGTCGCGACGAGCGGGCGAATGCTCGCCTCGCCGCCGGGGCCGCCGGCGATCCGCGGGTCGCGGTCGTTGGAAGGAGCGAGGGCCATTATCGGCGCTTCTGCGGCACGCGTGTCGCGCCCGCCGTCCGCCGGTCGATCCGGAAAACGAGATGATTGGCAACGGCATCGATTACGAACCGACCGTCGCGCACCATGCCGTTGACCAGTGACTCGCGACCTTCGGAATCGATCGCGAAGATCGCCGGCAGCGTCTGGTCCGCTCCCCAGGCAAGATAGGTATGGACGCCGTCATCGTCGATCGCGCTGGGTCGCAACGCCTTGTCGCCGTTGAGCTTGTAGCGGCCCGGTGTCGGCGTTGCCGCGTCGTTGGCCACGACGGTCACCGCCGCCGGGGTCGCGTAGCGGAAGCGCAGGACATAGGCCATGTTGGGCAACGGGCCGAACAGCGGCGAAAGCTCGAAAATATAGGTCCGCGCGTCGGTTACGACGGTGAGGTTCGAGGTCACGCCCTGGCCCACCGCCTTCACGAACAGGCGGTCGCCGCGCTTGTTCGGCGTAATCTGCCACGCGCCGGAATCGCCGACCGCGACATTCTCGATCCGCTCGTCCGGGGCGAATTCGACCGTCACCTGATAGCCGGCGGCAGCCTGGAGCTGCACGACCTGATTCGGATCGTACAGCACGCTCTGGATACGCGGGTCGCCCGGGCCGGGCTCGGGACGCACTTGCGCGGCCGCCGGCGTCACCAGCAGCAATCCGGTCAACAGGAAAAGGAGTGAACCAGGCTTCAAAGCTGGACCTCCGGTGTGGAACGCACGGGACGAGCCGGCGTCGGACGCGGGATCGGCGTTGCGACCGGCGCTGGCGTCGACACGGCACCGGGGATGACGACGCCGGGCGCGGTCGTCGTGATTGCCAGCGGCGGCTCGGCATCGCTGGCGGCCGGCGCGCTTTCCGCATCGCGGCGATACCCGACGACCTGGAAACCAAGCGGGTTGAGGAAGCGGTCTTCCATCGACAGCGGCCCGGTCGAGAACTGGTAGCGGATCACTGCTACCCAATAACGCGGCGGCAGCGCCTGGCCACCGGCATCGCGACGCTGCGTTTCGAAGCGCACCAGCGCGCCCTTGCCGCCGAGGGGCGAGACGCTGCGAATTCGCGTCGAGATCGTCGTGGTGCGCGGGTAGCGCGCCAGCGGACTGCCGGGATTGGCATATTGCATGCTGGTCACATAATCGGTGCGCGCCTGGTCGGTCGACCACACCGTGACCTTGCGATAGCTCGTCTGGAGTTCGTTGATGTCGAAGCTTTCGCGCGCAATGACATATTGCACGAGGAACGACTGGGTCAGCGCGGCATCGGGGGCGATCGTGTTGGCGTCGATCGGCTTGAGCGCCTGGACGTATCCCGTGTTGCGATCGACCATCAAGGTATAGGGCACGACGGTCTTGAGCGGCGCGAGGAAGATCAACGCCACCGCTTCGAACACGGCAACGACCACCGCCGCCGCGGCAATGATCCACGCAATGCGCCGCGACGCGCGCAGCGCATCCTGCTGATCGGTCGCCCAGCTATCCGCTTCGCGGTAATAAGCGTCGAGCGACTCTCGTGCTTCCTTCTTCATCGTCCCCCATCCCGCCGGGCCGCGCCCGACGATATTCTTCCGCGTGTCCGCCGCCGAAAGCTCTGGCCGAGCGGGATCGGTGCGGCAACAATCACGTCACGCGACAATGCCTGCGCCGAAACCTGCCGCCCGGTCTGGGCGAGGCTCGCCGCCGGGCTGCCGGCTTCGCGGCGCTGTGATGCTGCTACCGCGTCCGACACGGCAATCGCGCGCGAGCGCTGGTCCGCGCCAGCGACATTTTGCGCGGCGGCCGGGGCGGCGAGGCGTGGCACCTGCGGCGTCACCACTTCGGCGATCCGCGCCGGCAGCACGCGCCATGCAGCCGGCATGCGGAAACCGCGTGCCACCCAGCCGGCGGCAACCAGCGTCGCGATCAGAGTCAGCCCGAAGGCGAGCGTCACGACGAGCAATTCGACCGGCACCTCCGGCGTCGGATTGTCGACCCGCCGTTCGGCGAGAATCACCGCGAGCCACGGCTCGAGCAGCGCGAGCTCGACGCCGAGCACGATCGCGGTCGAGAGCGCACCGAGCGCGGCACCGATCAGCCCACGGACCCACCCCTCGAACAGGCCTCGCGTGCCGTCGAACAGCAGGAACAGCACGAACAGCGGTCCGAGCGCGAGCAGCAGGCCGGTGACGATACGCACCGACGCGAACGCCGCGATGATGCCGGTCAAATAGTAGGTCCGCGCCTGCGACAGCAGCTTGGCGTCGTTCGCCGGGTCCCATTTCGGTCGCTGCGCGCGCTGCTGCAGCTGCTGGATTTGCTGTTGCTGCTGCTGCGGCGACAGCGCCTGTGTTGGCCCGGCGACGACATCGGCGTCGAGCGGCTTGCCGGTGCCGAGCGTGTTGAGTTCGATCAACTCGCTGTCGACATTCTGCAGCCGCGCTATCAGCCCGCCCCCGGCGCCGGGCAGACCGCTCGGCCCGCCGACCTGCGCCGCGAGTTCGGCCGGACCGTGCATCGCGACGTCATAGACGAGTGTGCGGAAGGCGCCCCAGCTGGTGGCGAGTGCCAGCGCGATGCCGATCTTGACGATCGCCACCACGCCCTCGCGCAGCGTCGGCGTCTCGCCGAGCAGCATGCGGTAACCGATCAGCGCGATGAAGATCGTCAACATCCCCGTCAGGATCAGCGCATTGGCCGATCCCGCGCCGGTCATGCCCTGCCAGCCGCCGAGCCCGAGCGCCTGCGCCTCGCAGTCGACATAACCGAGCACGCCCGAAACGAACGCGCTGTCGGGGGCAAGCGAGGGGCAGGCGCCTTGCATCAGGCACGTTCCAACAGGCGCGGAATCCAGTCGGCCGGATCGTCGCCGCGTTCGGCGCGGATCTCGTCGAGCAGGCGCACGGTGCGCTCGCGACCCGACAGGATCGTCAGGATCTCGCGCTCGCCGGTGAGGTTGAGCCGTGCGACGACGCTGTCGGCGCCGTGCTTGATCAGGAAGCAATGCGCGTCGTCGGGCAGGGTGCGCACGATCTCGTACTCGTGCGGGGTCAGCCCGAAGCCCTCGATATAGTCGACCGCCCGCGCCTTTGGGTTGGTCATGAAGATCTGCGTCGCGGCCTGCTCGATGATCGCGCTGGCGATCTTGCTCTCGAGCGCGTCCTGCGCGCTCTGAGTCGCAAAACCGACGATCCCGTTGCGTTTGCGGATCGTCTTTTCCCAATCCTTGATCCGGCGCACGAACACCTCGTCGTCGAGCGCCTTCCAGCCCTCGTCGACAACGATGATCGCCGCCGACCCGTCGAGCCGTTCCTCGACGCGGTGGAACAGATACATCATCGCCGGCGTCCGCACCGCGGGGTCGTCGAGGATCGCGGTCATGTCGAAGCCGACCGCCTCGGCGGTGAGATCGGTCAGGTCCGCTTCGTTGTCGAACAACCAGGCGCGCTCGCCATCGCCCCACCATGGCCGCAGCCGCGACCACAGGTCGGCGGCGGTCGGCCGCGCGCCGCCACGGAACAGTTCGGCGAGATGACGCAGGCGACGATGCTCGACCGGCTGCGCGAAATTCGCATCGACCGCATCCTTGATCCGCGACATCTCGTCGATATCGGCACCGCCGGCGATTTGCGCGACCCAGTCGATCAGGAACTGGCGGTTGCCGGGATTGTCCTCGAGCAGCAACGGATTGAGCCCCGACGGCTCGCCTGGCCGCAACAGGTCATAGCGCCCGCCGATCGCGCGGATGAACAGCTCGGCGCCGCGATCCTTGTCGAAGAAGATGATGCGCGGGCGGAACTTGCGCGCCTGGGCAAGCAGGAAATTGAGCACCACGGTCTTGCCCGAGCCAGACGGTCCGATGACGGTGAAATTGCCCAGGTCGCCCTGGTGGAAGTTGAAATAATAGGGGCCGGCGGCGGTCGTCTCGAGCAAGGTCACCGCCTCGCCCCAGTGATTGCCGGCCGGCCGGCCGAGCGGGAAATTGTGGCCGCTGGCAAAGCCGGCGAAATTGCCCGTCGAGATCAGCCCGCGCCGCGCGATGTATTTGAAGTTACCCGGGAACTGCGCCCAGAAGGCAGGTTCGAGCGCGATCTCCTCGCGTACCCCGATAATGCCGAGATCCGACAACGTCGCCTGAACCTCGGCCACCCCGGCATCGACCGCCGCCGGCGTGTCGCCGCGTACCGCGACCGTCATATGGTGCTCACCGAAGCCGGCGCGGCCGGCGGCGACCTCGTCCTTGGCGCTGGACAGCTCGCCGCGCAGGCTTACCGCCTCGTCCTCGGCCGACTTCATGCGCCGCAGCGCGAGGTTCATCTTGCCAAGCGCGGCCTGGCGATCGACGAAGCCGAACGACTGCGAGACGGTGAGCTCGAACGGCAGCCGCAGCAGCTCGTCGAGCATGCCCGGCGCGGTCTGCGCGGGATAATCCTTGATCGATACCATGCCGCAAAAGCTGCGCGGCGTGTGCCCGGCGGGCGAAAGCTCGACGGTCTCCTGGCCGAAGCTGATCCGGCGATAGGGGAGATAGGAGCCGATATCCTGATGCGGCAGCAACACCGGCCGGGTCTCGCCATTGTAGAGCGAGGAGAGAAATTCGAGCGGCTCGGAGCAATGGCCCTGCGGCGTCTGGTAGACGCCGAGCAGGCGCGGCGAATAGCTGCCGAGCTGGGCGAGCAGGGCATCGCGTGCGCCATCGAGCTGGCGCAGCTCATTGGCCGATGCCGCTTCGGGTTCGCTCGTCGCGCGGCCGAACAGGCTGCGCACCCGATCGGCAACGCCGACGCGGCCCTGCATCGGGCGCCGGATCAGCGTCAGGAAGAGGTCGTTGACGTAAAGCCGCTTGTTCGCGAGCCGCCCGCGCCACGCGCTGTCGAGGCGCTGCGAGAAATCGTCGGGAAATTGCGCGGTCAGTTCGGCGTCGGCCTGGCGGCGAATGACATGATGATAGAGCGCGAAACGCGACGAGCCGATCGCCTGCAGCATCGCGTCGCGCAGTGCCTTGCGATAATTGATCTCATCGGTGTCGGCAGTCTCGAAGAGCAGCCCGCGCAGATGGATGACCTGCATCAGCAAGCCGTCGCGCGTCTCGATCGTGTGATCGTCGACGTGGCGCGCATAGGGAAGGTGGTGACCTGCCGCCTTCTCGCGGGCCACCGCCCGCGGGTCATTGGTCAGGGGCGGTAGGAGTTGCATCGCCAGATCGCATGGTTGCGCACCCGTGGGCACTTGCCGACGCGGGTCAGCCAAAGGTCGAAGATACGTGGTTCACGCACGCACAGCACGACGCCGACGATGTGGATCACGACGGCGGCGAGCAGCACCCAGATCGAATGGAAGATCAGGAACAGCTCGGTCGCGATCACCGCGTTGATGACGAAATAACTGTAGGTCACCCCCGCGAACATCTGCGGGCGTGTCAACGCGACGAACAGGGGATCGCGATCAAGCCCGTTCATCGGCTCAATTGCCGACGGCAGCGGTGGACTGGATTCCGGCGACGATGCTCGCCGCGCCGAACAGGATGAAGCAGCCGATGATCACCGTTGCGCCGTAACGCCAGTTGATCCGGCCGGTGAGCATCAGGAAACCAACCGACGCCACCGCGATGATCGCGACCACCGTGGCGACCGTGCCGAGCAGTGTGCCCTGCAGCCAGCGCACCGCCGATACCAACGCACCCGAACCGGCAGGATCAGCCAGCGCACCCTGCGCCGACGCGGCGTTCGCCTGTACCGCCGCCAGGGCAGACGCCGCCCAGGCCCAAGACTTTCGAATAATCTTCAACGCACCACCCCAGTCGAATCCCCGCGATTCGTGACGGGGGACAGTGCGCGCTCAACGCCCAAATGCCAAGCCTCGTCGATGGCTTTCGGCGGCGTCCCGCGATCGGACAGATGTTAACCGAACTCTGCGCTGGCGGCACTGGTAAACAACACGTTAACATTCCGGCATGGAACAGCAGATCGCCTATGCGGGGGCTTCCCGTCATCCGTTTCGCAGCAGCATCCTCGCGGCCAGCGCCGCACGGCGCAAGCGCGCCGACGATGAGGATATCAAGCTGTTCGCGTTGAGCTTCACCGCGTTCTTCGTCTGCTTCTACACTTTCATCTTTTAGGCGCTTCGCCGACGCTCAGTCGCACGCCTGGTGCAGCTTCTGCGCGATCCAGGCCGCGCCCAGGCACATCGCCGCCACGACGAGCAGCGTGCCAAGCGGTGAGACGCCGATCGCTGCCAGACCAATCACGAAGGAAAGGCCGACCACCATCGCGCCCGAATTGACGACATTGTTCGCCGCGACGGTGCGCGCGGTCTGGTCGCTGGTCACCGTCGTGGTGAGGAAGGCGTAGAGCGGCACCACGAACATGCCGCCCGTCACCGCGATCGCCATCAACGTAGCGACCAGCGGCATGGTACGCGGCAAGGCGGCGAACTCGATCCAGTTGTAGAGGTGCCCGGTTTCCGGTGCCGGCCAGGCCCGCATCAGGGTCGAGAAAAGGACGAACAACAGTCCCATCGCGATGACCGATGCCGGAGCGAAGCGCGCTGAAACGCGGCCGCGCAGCATGCGGTTGATCGCCACCGAGCCGACCGCGATGCCGATCGAGAACAGGGCGTTGAGCGTGCTCGCGACGCGCTGGTCGGCAAAGAGGATGTTTTTTACCAGCGGCGGGAAGGTCGCGATGACGATCGCACCGATCATCCAGAAAAAGCTGATCGCGCAGATCGCGAGGAACAGGCGCGGGATGTGCATCGTCGCGTTGACCAGTCGCCACGACGAGGTGAACGGGTTGTAGTTGATCTCCAGCCGCGCCCCGGCGCGCGGGGCAGGGGGCACTTTCATCGCGGTTAGCCTGCCGACCACGGCCAATGCGACGGCGACGATGGCGGCCGCATCGACCGACAGCCAGCCTGCGGCGATGGTGCCGAGCAGGATGGCGAGGTAGGTCGATGCCTCGATCAGGCCGGTGCCGCCGAGCACGTCGTCCGCGTCGAGATGCTGCGGCAGGATGGCGTATTTGATCGGGCCGAAAAAGGTCGAGTGAATGCCAAGCGCCAGCACCGCGCCGAGCATCATGCCGATGCCGATGGTGGTGAGACCGTTTCGCGCCAGGATGAGCCCGGCACAGCCACCGATCATGATGAGGATTTCAACCGTCTTGACGATGCGGATGATGCGACTCTTGTCATTGGTATCGGCAAGCTGACCGGCCAGTGCAGAGAGCAGGAAGAAGGGGATCAGGCTGAGCGCCGTGGCGATGGCGGTAAAGCCGAACTCGGCCTTGGGATCGTGCAGCACGTGATAGGTGACGAAATACACCATCATCTGCTTGAACAGGTTGTCGTTGAAGGCCCCGAGGAATTGGGTGACGAACAGCGGCAGGAATCGGCGCTCCTTCATCAACCCGAGCGCGCTGTGCATGTTTTGGTCCGGCCTCGTTGCGGCGATGTGAAGGCGCAGCGCATAGCCGAGCGGTAGCCACAGCAGCAAGTCGCTTGTCCCGGTGTGATACGTAGGGATACAGCATAGGGATGCTGACGTTGCCCAACATTCTCACGCTTTCGCGAATCATCGCGGTGCCGCTCCTCGTCTGGGCGCTGTGGTGGCCCGCCTGGCCGACCGGCTATGCCATCGGCTTCGCGCTCTACTGCTTGATGGGCATCACCGACTATTTCGACGGCTATGTCGCCCGCGCGCAGGGCGCGGTGTCGCGACTCGGCATCTTCCTCGATCCGATCGCCGACAAGATCATGGTGGCGGCGGTCATCCTGATGCTCGTCGCGACGCACGACATCGCCGGGCTGAGCCTGATCGCCGGGATCATCATCCTCTTGCGCGAGATCGCGGTGTCGGGGCTGCGCGAATTTCTGGCCCAGCTGCAGGTGTCGGTGCCGGTATCGCGACTGGCGAAATGGAAGACCACGCTGCAGCTCGTCTCGCTCGGCGGGCTGATCCTTGCCGGGGCGCTGCCGCAATGGCCCTTGCTGGCGACGATCGCGCTGGCGGCCTTGTGGGGTGCGGCGGTGCTGACGGTGATCACCGGCTGGGATTATCTCCGCGTCGGCCTCAAGCATATGGATTGACCGGCGTGGCGATCGAGATGCTCTATTTCGCCTGGGTGCGCGAGGCGATCGGCGTTGGCAGCGAGCGGGTTGATCCCCCCGCGACGACGAGCAGCGTCGAAGAACTGATCGGCTGGCTCGCCGGGCGCAGCGAGGGGCACGCCCGGGCCTTTGTCGACAGGAGCAGGCTGCGCGCGGCGGTCGACCAGACGTTCGTCCCGCTCGACTCGCCGATCGGCGGCGCGCGCGAAATCGCCCTGTTCCCGCCGGTCACCGGCGGATGATCCACGTCGCCGTTTCGTCCGACGCGATCGATGCCGGTGCCGAATTGCGCGCCACCCATCTCGCCGGCGCGGGCGGCGTCGCGAGCTTTGCGGGACTGGTGCGCGGCGACGATGGTGTCGAGACGCTGGCGCTAGAGCACTATCCCGGCGTCACCGAGGCGGCCTTACGGCGACTCGCCGAGGAGGCGGTGGCGCGGTGGCAGCTGATCGGTGTTCGCGTTGTCCACCGGGTCGGCGTGATGGTGCCGGGTGACGTCGTGGTGTTCGTCGGCGCGGCGGCGGCGCACCGGGCGCCGGCGCTCGAGGCCTGTGCCTATCTGATCGACCGGCTCAAGACCGATGCGCCCTTCTGGAAGCGCGAGACCCGCGCCGACGGCACGCGCTGGGTCGAGCAACGCGACACCGACCGCGCGGCGGCGGCACGCTGGGAATGACATAATGCGTCCCGCCCCACGAGGGCAGGGGCGGCGTATTATGTCAGGGGTGCTGGGCGGCGGCGAGCACGCGGGCGAGCAGCTCGAAATCGCGCTCGCGCGGGCTGGCGCGGCGCCACACCAGCGCGATCTTGCGCGATGGATTGTCGGCGTCGAGGACGCGCGCGATGAGCCTTGTGTGGTCGAGAATCCCCGCACGGATCGCCATTTCGGGCAGCATCGTCACGCCAAGACCGTTGTCGACCATCTGCACCATGGTGTGGAGCGAGGTGCCGAGCATCGTCGCTTCGGCGCGCATCTCCGGCCGGTTGCACGCGGCGAGCGCATGGTCCTTCAGGCAGTGCCCGTCTTCCAGCAGCAACAGCCGGGTCTCGTCGATCTCGTCGGCGCGCATCGGCACCGGGCCACCGCCGATCTCGCTTTCGGGGCCGGCGACGAACAGGCGGTCCTCGAACAGGATGCGCGACGATACTTCGCCACAGGCATAGGGCAGGGCAAGCAGCACGCAGTCGGTGCGGCCGTGATTGAGCCCCTCGCAGGCGAGCGCGCTGGGTTCCTCGCGCAGGAAAAGCTTGAGGTCGGGATAATCGGCGCGCAGCCGCGGCAGGATCCGGGGCAGCATGAAGGGCGCGATGGTCGGGATCACGCTCATCCGCATCTCGCCCGACAGCGGCCGGCCGGCGGCACGCGCGAGGTCGCCGAGTTCGTCGGCTTCGCGCAACACCCGGCGCGCCTTGTCGGCGATGCGGTCGCCGAGCGGCGTGAAGCGCACGACGCGCCGCGTGCGCTCGACCAGCGTAACGTCGATCAGCGTCTCGAGTTCGCGGATGCCCGCCGAGAGCGTCGACTGGGTGACGAAGCAGGCGTCGGCCGCGCGGCCGAAATGTCCGTGATCCTTCAGCGCGACGAGATATTGCAGCTGTTTGAGCGTCGGTAGGTAGGTTGCCATTTATCGCCTCAGTCGATCAATAGGCATCAAATAACCTGCTTGCTCGATTGAAATCCACTCTTATATGCGGTGCAGCATAGAGGGCGGCCGACCGCCCCGTTGCGACCGAGGATGTCGATTGGCCCACCCCATTTTTGGCAGGAGGCCGCAATATGTTGACCGTTGGCGACAAGTTCCCGGATATCACCGTTCCCGTGCAGCAGGGCACCAGCGCACTCCCCGCCGGCGAGACGATCAACGTGCTCACCACTGCACCCGGCAAGTGGAAGATCGTGTTTTACTGGCCGAAGGATTTCACCTTCGTCTGCCCGACCGAGATCGTCGGTTATGCCGGCCTGAAGGGCGATTTCGAGGATCGCGATGCGGTGCTGATCGGCGCCTCGACCGACACCTCGCACGTTCACCTCGCCTGGCGGAAGTCGGATCCCGATCTCGCCGCCGCCGATTTCCCGTGGATCGCCGACAATGGCGCCAAGCTGGCTTCGGCGCTCGGCATCGTCGACGCCGATGAGGCCGTCGCCTATCGCGCGACCTTCACGGTCGATCCGGACGGCATCATCCAGGCGGTGCAGGTCAACGGCCTGAACGTCGGCCGCAATCCGGCCGAGACGCTGCGCGTGCTCGACGCGCTGCAGACCGACGAGCTGTGCCCTTGCAACTGGAACAAGGGTGACGAGGTGCTGAAGGTTGCGGCCTGATCAGCGCGATGTGGCCGGCGTAACCAGCCAGCCATGATCGGGATGGCGCTGCTCCCGCCCGAGCAGGGGCAGCGCCTTCTGATCCACGCGTTCCAGCGTGATGCCGCGTTCCGCAAACAGCGCGATGATCTGTTGGAAATATTCGGTGCGATGCACTTCGATCATGAAATGGTGTCGCTGATTGATCCATTTCTTCGCGCCGCCGAGTACCCGCATCTCACCGCCATCGACGTCGATCTTGATCAGCGCGCGGATATCGCTGTCGGCCTCGGGCAGCCAGTCGAGGGCGATGACTCGCTGCTTCAGCCCGAGCCCGACGAAGAAGGGCCGCAGCTGGATGGTATCGGCATCATAGCCTGCTTCGGCCCGTGCCTGTCGGAGTCGCTCGATATGCCGTTCGTCGGGCTCGAAGGCGATGGCGCGGGGCTGGCGGTAGCGCGCGATCGCGCGTGCCGCGCCAAAGGTGAAATAGCCGTCATTGGCACCGATATCGATGATCAGGTCGGTGTCGGGCAGGACCGCTCTCAGCCAGGCGGCATGCTCATATTCGTAGAGGCCGAAGACCTTGCGCAGCGAGGATCGTGGATTGGAATGAAAGCTGCCACCGCGAAACGGGCCGAAGAGGATCGGAAGTTTCATGTCGCGGGCAGGCAACGCCCGCTTCAACAGATCAATCGGCATCATCATCTCATCGTCTTTCGGCGAGCCACCTACCAGAACTAGCGCCATTTCGGATCATTTCAATCATCGCTCCATGGAGAATATCATGTCGCTCAAGGACTTTGCGGGCACGCTGCCCGATTTTGCCAAGGACATTCGCCTCAACGTCGGCTCGCTGCTCAACGAGCCGGTGCTCAACGATCAGCGCAAGTTCGGGCTATTCCTTGCCTGCGCCCATGCCACGGGCCACAAGCCGCTGGTCGAAGCGACCGAGGCCGAGGTTGCCGACAAGCTGTCGCCCGAAGCGGCCAATGCCGCGCGTGCTGCTGCGGCTGTGATGGCGATGAACAATGTCTATTATCGTTTCACGCACCTTGCGGGTAACGACGAGTATCAGCGCATGCCGGCCAAGTTGCGCATGAACGTGATCGGCGCGCCGGGCATCGACAAGGTCGATTTCGAGCTGTTCAGCCTCGCCGTCAGCGCGATGAACGGGTGCGGCATGTGCATCGACAGCCATGAGCAGGTGCTCAAAAAGGCCGGTGCTACCGCCGAGACGATCCAGACAGCGGTGCGGATTGGCGCTGTGATGAAGGCGGTCGCCACGGTCCACGCCGCAGTCGCATAGACGGCGCCGTGTCCCCGAGCAGGCAGGAGCGCGAAAGTTATTTGTTCAGCGCCTGGTAGATCGACCAGGCGCTGGTCAGCGTCAGCAGCGTACCGACCATCGCCATCAGGCCACGGGCCGGTACGCGCTTGGCGAGGATGCCGCCGAGCGGTGCTGCGACCAGCCCGCCGATCAGCAGGCCGGCGGTCTGCAGTGTAAAGGCGGCAAGGCCCATCTGGGCAATGAAGGTCGCCGAGATCGTGGCGGTCAGGAAGAACTCGCTGGTATTGACCGTGCCGATCGTCTGGCGCGGGCTGGCGCCCTGAACGAGCAGGTTGGAGGTCACGACCGGCCCCCAGCCGCCGCCGCCCGCCGCGTCGAGAAAACCGCCGGCAAATCCCAGCGGTTCGATCACCTTGGGCGTGCGCGGCTCGATCGCGCCGCGCCACGCCCGGTACAGCAGATAGAGGCCGATCGCGGCGAGATAGGCCATGACGAAGGGGCGTGCGACCGAGGCATCGATATTGGCCAGGACATAGGCGCCGAGGATCCCGCCGAGAACGCCGGGGATGACCAGCCGGCGAAACAGCCGCCAGTCGACATTGCGGTGGACGATGTGGCTGACCCCGGAGGCCGCGGTGGTGAAGGTCTCGACGGCATGGACGCTCGCCGAGGCCACCGCCGGCGGCAGCCCCATGACGGTGATCAGCAAGGTCGAGTTGATCAGCCCGAAGGCCATGCCGAGCGCGCCATCGACCAGCTGCGCGCCAAAGCCGATCGCGATGAACGGCAGCAGCGCCTCCAACGTCTCGGGCGAAAACCAGCTCATCGCGGACATATCGGGCGGATCATGACGACGAGAGATTGGGTCCAGATTCAAATCCGACAAGGTTGATGGGCATTGCGTCGCGCGGCTTAGCGACCAGCCGGTCCTTTAATTCGCCGGATCGAACGACTACATCGTACCAAGCGTAACAGGGGACGCACGATGTCGGGCCGTTTCTTTGCCTATCTCGATTCGATCAAGGCGCGCGATCCCGCGCCGCGATCGCGCGCCGAAATTCTGCTCTATCCGGGCGTCTGGGCGCTCGGTTTCCACCGCGTGGCACACCGTCTGTTCCGCTGGCGGCTGTATTTTCTTGCCCGGCTGGTCAACCATATCTCGCGTTTCCTGACCGCGATCGACATCCATCCCGGCGCGACGATCGGGCGCAATTTCTTCATCGACCATGGCTTCGTAGTGATTGGCGAAACCGCCGAGATCGGCGACAATGTGACGATCTACCAGTGCGTTACGCTGGGCGGGACGAGCCCGGACAATGGCGTCGCCGGCAAACGTCACCCGACGATCCTCGACAATGCCATCATCGGCTCGGGCGCGCAGGTGCTCGGCCCGATCACGCTCGGCAAGGGTTCGCGCGTCGGCGCCAATGCGGTCGTCACCAAGGACGTGCCGGCAGGCGCGGTGATGGTCGGGATTCCGGCGCGGGCGACGATGGTCGAGGGCGGGCAGAAGCCCGACAGCTTCCTCGCTTATGGCACGCCGTGCAGCGAGATGTTCGACCCCGCGACGCAGAAGGTCGAGCTGTTGCGCTGCGAACTCGAGACGATGCGCAAGCGGCTCGATCTCTTGCTCGCCGAGCAGGAGCAGGTGCGCGATCGTGCCTGATCGTCGCTGATGGGTACGGTTACGCCGTTTCCCGTACCGCGCGGGCGGCCGACGCAGATCGGCTTCGAACGCCTCGAGCTGACGCGCATTCTCGACCTTTATGGCCGCATGGTTTCGGCCGGGCACTGGCGCGACTATGCCATCGAGCTCGGCCAGGACGCAGCGGTGTTCGCCGCCTTCCGCCGCGCGACCGAACGCCCCGAATTCCGCATCGAAAAGCGCCCGGCGCTGCGTCAGAAGCAGGGCATGTGGGCGTTGGTCGGGGAGAACGGCGTCGTGCTCAAGCGCGGGCATGAGCTTGGCCCGGTGCTGGCCCCTGTCGAGCGGCGGCTGATGAAGCTGGTCGCTGAATAGACAAATGGCCCCGCCCGTTGCCGGGCAGGGCCATCGATGTCGGCGCCGGGAACGATGACGGCGTTCAGGTGTGAACGATCGTGCCCACCGGCGGCAATCGGTTCGCCAGTCCACCGAGCAATCCGACGATATGCGCGCGGGTGGTCTGCCAGAAGGCCGAGAGCAGCAGCAACGCCGAGCCGATCACCAGCGCGGTGAAGGCCCAGGCGAGTTCGACCGCGCCGGCGCCCTGGAACAGCGAGTACATCGCGTAGAGCACATAAGCGAGGCTCGACACGAGCAGCGCCCGCCGGTCGACCGCCAGCGCGACGAAGGCAAAGGCGACGTAGAGCGCGATCACCACCACCGCCATGCCGATGCCGATCGGCGCATCGAACACGCCGAGCAGTTGGAACAGCGCGTGCGCGATCATCGGCGCGGCGGCGAGATGCAGCCAGAAGGCGACGTCGGCACGCCGGGTGCGGCGCTCGCGGTCGCTGGCATCCCACATCATCGCCAGGCCGAACATCACCAGGCCGGCAACGAGGATCGGCGCGTAGATGAAATCCTGCGCGTGCGGGATATAACCCACCACCATCGCCAGCATCACGCCGACCACGGCGACCGCGCCGGCGGCGACGGTGATCGGCACCATGAAGCGCCGCCAGTGCAGCCAGGCGGCGAAGGCGGTGACCGCACCGATGATCGCGGCCAGCGTACCGATGACGGGTTCGGGATGGTCGCCGAAATGTAGCTTTGCCCACGCCTCGAGCGCGTCGCCGTTGATGACGATCAGCCCGACCTGGGCCGCACCGACGCCGCCGACAAAGGCGAGCAGGAGCAGGATGCTCGGCAGCGCCATACGGCGCGTGCGGGTGAAATATTCCGCCAGGCCCCAGCTGGTGGCCGCGACGAGGGCGCCGGCGAGCGGCAGGGTGATCGATTGACCAAGCCACGCCATGCCGACCAGCACCGCGGCGGCGGCGATCGAGACGAAGATGTCGTTGAAGCCGGTGAGCAGCCGGAAATGTTCCTCGTCGACGGCGGGCGCCGACTGACTCAGCGCGATATGGTCGCGCAGTGCGGTGGCGGCTTCGCGCGTTATCGCGCCCGCCGCCACCGCGCCATCGATGTCGCTTTCGCTGTACATGGCAATCCTCCCTGTTGAAGGAAGAGGTTTACCACATGTGTATTGCTATCGCAATACACTAAGGCGGTGCGAGCTTATCCCTGCAAGCGCTTGAGAATGAGCATCGTCTGCTCGGAGCCGGATTGCGGCGTAATCTCACCGGTGCGGTCGGTGATCTCGGCCCAGTGCGCCGCGACACCCTCGGGCGAGAGATCGTCACCGGTGAGCAAGGCGCCCTGGGTCAGCGTGACATAGGCCGCCTGGAAGACGCCAGCGCCGGCGCCGATGATGGCGTTGGTCGGCGAATCCTCGCTGACCAGATAGAGCGCGGCAGGCACGACCTTTTCGGGGGCGAAGGCCGCGAAGGCCTCGGGCGGAAAGAGATCCTCGGTCATCCGCGTCCCGGCGACGGGCGCGATCGTGTTGACCTTGATGTTGTTCTTGGCGCCTTCGAGGTAGAGCGTCTTGGTCAGCCCGGCGAGGGCGAGCTTGGCGGCGCCGTAATTGGCCTGGCCGAAATTGCCGAACAGCCCGGTGGACGAGGCAGTCATCAGGATGCGGCCGTAATTCTGCGAGCGCATCGTCTCCCACACCGCCTTGGTGCAGTTGGCGGAACCGTTGACGTGGACGTCGAGCACGAACTTGAAATCGGCAGGCTCCATCTTGGCGAAGCTCTTGTCGCGTAGCACGCCGGCATTGTTGATCAGGATATGGACGCCGCCCCAGGCGGCTTTGGCCTGTGTGACCATCTCGACCATGTGATCGTAATCGGTGACGCTGCCGCCGCTCGACATAGCTTCGCCGCCGGCCGCCTTGATCTCCTCGACCACCTTGAGCGCCGCGTCGGAATGGCCGGTGCCGTCACGCGATCCGCCGAGATCGTTAACGACGACCTTGGCGCCGCGCCGTGCCAGTTCGAGCGCATAGGCGCGGCCAAGGCCCCCGCCGGCTCCGGTGACGATGGCGACGCGGTCCTTGAAGCTGATGGTCACGATGAGCGCTCCTATGTGATGTCGGAGCGTCTCCTAGTCGTCTCGCGCCAGTCTGTCAGCCACCGCGTTGCCGGCACTTGTCGAACTGGCCGCGCTTGCAGATCGGATAATGCGGCAGTGGTGGCGGCGCGGGATAGGCCTGGGCGGGTGTCTGGGGGTCGGGGACGAAGATCACGGGCTGGCCGGGCTGGGGCGGGGCACTGAACAGCGGTGCGGTAGGCTGATAGCCGCCGCGCGGATCGGCGGCGGTCTGCGGGCTGGTGTCCTGTGCCGGCGGTGCAGTCTGCGCACTCGCGGCCGTGGCCGTGGCGAAAGCCATTACCAATATGAGTCGTCTCATGCGAACCTCCACGCAAAAATAGTGACGGCCGGGACGAAGCGCGTCCCGGCCGCGATCAGATCATTTGTGATGACGACGGTGATGCATCGTGTGCGCGCCGCCGCCGCCGTTACCCGGCTCCATGCACTTGTCGAACTGGCCACGCTTGCAGATCGGATAGTGGTCGAGCGGCGCCGGCGCGGGCAGCGCGGTATCAGGCGAGGGCGACGCCATCGCCACGACTGGCTGGCCTGGGGCGGCCGGCATCGACATCGGCGGTCCCGCCGGTTGCTGGCCGCCACCGGCGGCGGCAGCGGCATTGTTGGACGGCAGATTGCCTTCCTGGGCGCGCGGGCCGGTGGAGGGGGTGGGGGAGGTCGACAGCGTCGTGTTGGGAATGCCGTTGGTGGTCGCGGCGGGGGGCGGCGGTGCCGCCTGATCCTGCGCGTAAACGGGCAGCGCGATCGTGGCGAGCGCCACGGCGAACATGATTTTCATGCGGGGTCTCCTAATTCGGGCGCTTCGAGGCGCACGGTTCGGAAAACGCTCTATCGCGCGATTGGCTCCGTCGTTTCGGCAGGGATTCGATTTGCCATGGCTCAAGGGCGGGCTGAGATTGTCGGAATTTTCCCCAGCCCGTTCGTTTCGAGCAAAGTCGAGAAACAGCAACAGGCGCTCCGCCAGGTTTCTCGACTTCGCTCGAAACGAACGGGTTCAGGAAAAGTCATACCGCTCTAGCAGCAGCCTGGCGGCGGCCCCGCCTCCCCCGACGTTCGCCGGGCGAGACGGGACAGTGCCGATGGAAACCTACGCCCCCGAATCCAGCGCATACCCCGCCGAGCGCACCGTGCGGATGATGTCGGGGCGGTCGGTGCCGTTGATCGCCTTGCGCAGGCGCCGGATATGCACGTCGACCGTGCGCGATTCGATGTCCGAATCATGCCCCCACACGGCATCGAGCAGCCGCTCGCGCGAGAACACCCAGCCGGGATGTTCGAGGAAATGCTTGAGCAGGCGGAATTCGGTCGGCCCGAGCTGGACGACCTGACCGCTGCGGCGCACCTTGTGGCCGACCATGTCCATCTCGATGTCGGCGTAGCTCAGCTGCTCGCCGGCGAGCGCCGGGCGCACGCGGCGCAGCACGGCGCCGACGCGGGCGACGAGCTCGCGCGGCGAAAAGGGCTTGGTGACATAGTCGTCGGCGCCGGTTTCGAGGCCGCGGACGCGATCCTCTTCCTCGCCGCGCGCCGTCAGCATGATGATCGGGACATTGGCGGTCTCGGGCATGCGGCGCAGCCGGCGGCACACCTCGATCCCCGAAAGCCCCTCGACCATCCAGTCGAGCAGCACGATGTCGGGGGTCGCCTCCTTGGCGAGCAGCAGCGCCTCCTCGCCATCGGGGGTCTGCGTCACCTCGAAATCCTCGCGGTTGAAATGCCAGACAAGCAGCTCGGCGAGCGCCGCATCGTCTTCCACCAGCAACATCTTGGCCCGTGCCATCTTCATTCCCCTGTCGGTAAGGTTGGGTGTCGGTCGTGCATCACGCGGCGTTCGCGCCGCGATCGGTGAGCTTGGTGCCGGTCGCGGCGAAATAGACCATCTCTGCGATGTTGGTCGCATGGTCGCCGATCCGTTCGAGATTCTTGGCGACGAACATCAGGTGCGCGACCTGGCTGATCGTCTTGGGATTCTCGATCATGTGCGTCAGCAAGGTGCGGAAAATGCTGTCATAATAATTGTCGAGCGCATGGTCGCTCTCGCACACGCGCACCGCCGCCGCTGCATCGCGCGCGGCAAAGGCGTCGAGTGCGGCGTGGACCATTTCGCGCGCCATCCGCGCCATCGCCGGCAAGGTCGAGATCGGCTCGATCCGTGTTTCGCTGACGATCAGCGGCACGCGCTTGGCGATGTTCTTGGCATAGTCGCCGATGCGTTCGATCACGCTGGCGATTTTGAGCGCGGCGACCACCTCGCGCAGGTCGTTGGCCATCGGCGCGCGCAGCGCAATGATCCGCACCGCCAGCCGTTCGGCCTCGGCCTCGATCAGGTCGATCGCGCGATCGGCCGCGCGGACCTGTCCGGCCAGCTCGGCGTCATTGCGCTGCAGCGCGACGATCGCATCGGCGATCGCCTGTTCGGCCAGGCCGCCCATCTGCGCGATCGATGCGCGCAGATGGGCGATATCCTCGTCGAACGCCTTGACGGTGTGCTCGTTGCCGATGGGCATGATCGTTCAGCTCCTCAGCCGTACCGGCCGGTGATGTAGTCGCGGGTCCGCGCTTCGCGCGGGTTGGTGAAGATGTCCGAGGTCGAGCCATATTCGATCAGCTCGCCGAGGTGGAAAAAGGCCGTGCGCTGCGACACGCGCGCCGCCTGCTGCATGTTGTGCGTGACGACGACGATCGCGTAGCGGCCCTTGAGCTCGTGGATCAGTTCCTCGATCCGCGCGGTGGCAACCGGGTCGAGGGCCGAGCAGGGTTCGTCCATCAGGATCACCTCGGGGTCGACCGCGATCGCGCGCGCGATGCACAGCCGCTGCTGCTGGCCGCCCGACAATGTCGTGCCGCTGTCGCCGAGCCGGTCCTTGACCTCGTCCCACAGCCCGGCACGGTGCAGCGACCGCTCGACGATTTCCGCGAGCTGCGCCTTGCCCGTGGCGAGGCCATGGATGCGCGGGCCATAGGCGACATTCTCGAAGATCGACTTGGGGAACGGATTGGGTTTCTGGAACACCATGCCGACGCGCGCGCGCAGCTGCACAACGTCCATCTCGGGGGCGTAGATGTTGACCCCGTCGAGCTCGATCTCGCCTTCGACGCGTGCGCTGGCGACGGTGTCGTTCATGCGGTTGAGCGCGCGCAGGAAAGTCGACTTGCCGCAACCCGACGGGCCGATGAACGCCGTGACATTGTCGCTGTCGACGTCGATCGACACGTCCTTGATCGCCTGGACCGCGCCGTAGAAGACGTTGACGTGGCGCGCGGTGATCTTGGTTTTTTGGGGCATCACCAGCGGGTCTCGAAACGGTTGCGGAAATAGATCGCGATGCCGTTCATCGCGAACAGGAACAGCAGCAGGACGATGATCGCGGCGCTGGTCTTCTCGATGAAGCCGCGATCGATCTGGTCGGACCACAGGAAGATCTGCACCGGCAGGACGGTCGACGGATCGGTGATCCGCGCCGGTGGGGCCGAGATGAAGGCGCGCATGCCGATCATCAGCAACGGTGCCGTCTCGCCCAGTGCACGGGCCATGCCGATGATCGTGCCGGTCAGGATGCCCGGTAGCGCCAGCGGCAGGACGTGATGGAAGACGACCTGCACCGGCGAGGCGCCGATGCCGAGCGCGGCGTCGCGGATCGAGGGCGGCACCGCCTTGATCGCGTTGCGCGCGGCGATGACGATCACCGGCATCGTCATCAGCGCGAGCGTCAGGCCGCCGACCAGCGGCGCCGAGCGCGGCAGATGAAAGGTGCCGAGGAAGATCGCGAGGCCGAGCAGGCCGAAGGTGATCGACGGCACGGCGGCGAGATTATTGATCGAGACCTCGATCAGGTCGGTCCAGCGGTTATGCGGCGCATATTCCTCGAGGTAGAGCGCGGCGAGGATCCCGATCGGGAAGGCCAGGCCGAGCGTCACCAGCATGGTGTAGATCGAGCCCTTGAGCGCGCCCCAGATGCCGGCGTTGGTCGAATCGGTCGAGTCGCCGCCGGTGAGGAATTTGCTGTCGAAGCCGCGCGAGATGACCCCGCGCGCCTGAAGCATGGCGAGCTGGGCATTGGCCGTGGCATTGCCATGCCCCTTGGCGGCGCTGTCGATCGCGTCGTCGGTGGGGACGATGATCGTCGTCGCACGGCGCAGCAGGGTCGGATCGGCCTTGATCGCGGCGCGCACGCTCAACCATGCGCCGTCGGAGAGGAGCTGATCGCCACCGCGACCGAAGGCGGCGATCGCCGCGGCGTCGGTCGCGCCCTCGATATTGACGCTGGCCAGCGCAAGGTCGGCGCCGGGGCCGCGCAGCCGCGCCGGATCGAGCGCGATGCCGGCGCGCGGCAGGTCGATCGGCAAAGCGATGCGCGTCTGCACAAAGCCGCCAAGGCCGTTGCCGAGCACGGTGAACAGCAGGAAGGCGAGGAACGCGGCCGAGGCGACGACCGCGCCCAGCCCGAGCAGGTGGAAGCCGCGTTCGGCGCGATAACGCCGCCGCAGCCGCCGCTGCATCGCCGCGCCCTGCCAGTCGGTCGGCACGCGGGCGCGGGGGTCGGCGGGGCTATTCATAAGCCTCCCGGTAACGTTTGACGACGCGCAGCGCGAACACGTTGAGCAGCAGGGTGATGACGAACAGCACCAGGCCGAGCGCGAAGGCGGCAAGCGTCTTGGGGCTTTCGAAGGTCGCCTCCCCGGTCAGCAGGTCGACGATCTGCTTGGTCACGGTGGTCGCGCTGGCAAAGGGGTTGAGCGTCAGCGTGGCGACCCCCGACGCCGCCATCACCACGATCATCGTCTCGCCGATCGCACGGCTGATCGCGAGCAGCACGCCGCCGATCACCCCCGGCAGTGCGGCGGGCAGCAGCACCTTGCCGATCGTCTCCGAGGTGGTCGCGCCCATCGCCAGGCTGCCGTCGCGCATCGCGGTGGGGACCGCCGCCAGCGCGTCGTCGGCCATCGACGATACGAACGGGATGATCATCACCCCCATGACGAGCCCCGCCGCGAGCGCGCTTTCGCCCGACGCCGAGGCGATGCCGAGCGACAGGCCGAGCTGGCGCACCGCCGGCGCGACGGTCAGCGCGGCGAAATAGCCATAGACCACGGTCGGCACGCCGGCGAGAATCTCGAGCAGCGGCTTGATCCAGCGGCGCGCGCCGGCGCTGGCATATTGCGTCAGATAGATCGCGCTCATCAGCCCGAAGGGAATGGCGACGAGCATCGCGATGACCGCGCCGATGAAGAAGGTGCCCCAGAAGAGCGGCACCGCGCCGAGGGTCGCGCCGGGATGGCGCGGGTCGATCACCTGCGGGCTCCAATGCGTGCCGAGGAGGAATTCGTTTAGCGGCACGATGCGAAAAAAGCGCAGCGATTCAAATAATAACGAGCCGATGATGCCGATGGTCGTGAGGATGGCGAGCAGCGATGCGGCGAACAATGTCACCATCACCACGCGCTCGACCCGCGCGCGCGCCTTGAACCCGGGCTGGATGCGCAGCCAGGCCAGCCCGCCGCCGGCGATGGCGAGCAGCATTGCGACCACGCCGCCGATCCAGTCGTAGCGGCGCTGCGCCTTCGCATAGGCCGGGGCGAGTGTCTGCGACAGCGGATTGAACGCGCCATAGGCGCGGCCGGCAGCGAGGTCGCGCGCCTCGGACAGGATCACCGCGCGTTCGAAACGCGGCGCCGGCAAGGCGCGCGCCGCCGGCGTGTCGAGCACCGCATTGGTCACCAGCGCGGGCGAAATCACGATCCACGACGCGAAGAACAATGCTGCCGGCAGCACGGTCCACAGCGCAACATAGCTGCCGCCATGGATCGGCAGCGAGACCGAGCGTTCGCCAGGGCCTCGCCCCGCCATTGCCGCGCGCGCGCGACCGGTCAGCCAGCCGATCACGCCGAGCATGGTAAGAACGAAGAGGAGTGCGATGCCGGTCATGATGCGGTCAGCGCAGCCCCGTCGGGTCGAGCGTCGATTCTTGGCGGATCGTGTCGGCGGCGCGCGCGCGGACCTCGGGCGGGGCGGCGATCAGACCCTTGCGGACCATCGGTCCGTCCGGGCCCCACAGCCCGGCATAGGTTGCCAGAAACGACCGGAGCCCCTTGATCGCGCCGAGATGGGCCTTTTTGACATAGAGGAACAGTGGCCGTGAGCCCGGATAACGCCCCTCGGCGATCGTTTCATAGGTCGGCGCGACGCCGCTCAGCGGCAGGCCATCGACGGTGTCCTTATTCTCTTCGAGATAGGAATAGCCGAAGATGCCGACCGCATCGGGATTGGCGCGGAGCTTCTGGACGATGAGATTGTCGTTCTCGCCGGCATCGACATAGGCGCCGTCCTCGCGCACCGCGGTGCAGGTCGCGGCATAACCATTGGGGTCGCTGTCACGCTTCCGCGCCATCTCCGGCACGGCTTCTTCGCAACCGCGCGCGAGGATCAACTGCGCCAGCGCGTCGCGCGTGCCGCTGGTCGCGGGTGGGCCATAGACCTGGATCGCCACAGCGGGGAGCGCGGGATCGACATCATGCCAGGTGCGCGCGCGATTGACCACGCCGCCCGGCTTGGCGGCGATCGCGCGATACAGGGTCAACGGGCTCAGCGTCAGCGTCGGGCCACCCTTGGCCTGGGCGAAGGCGATGCCGTCGAGACCGATCTGCGCCTCGATCAGCGCGCCCGCGCCATGCGCCTTGCACTGGGCATATTCGCTCGCCGTTATCCGTCGCGACGCGTCGGCAATGTCGGGATGACCCGCACCGATCCCCGCGCAGAACAGGCGCAGGCCCGCGCCGGTACCGGTCGATTCGATCACCGGGGGTTTCATGTTCGGATTGCGGTCGACGAATTGCTCGGCGGCGAGCGCGGTGAAGGGAAATACCGTCGACGAGCCGACCACACGGATCTGGTCGCGCGAACCGACCCCGCCGCTGCCGGCCTGATCCTCGCACCCGGTCAGAGCGCAGGCTGCGATCAGCGCGAGGAAACGAAGCATGCGGACACTCCAGGAGGCGGGTGTCGCCGACCATCGGGACTCGGCCTAGCAACACTGCGTGACTGCCTGTGTGACGGTTATGCTACAATTTTGTGACAGTGGTCCCATGCGCGGGCAGCAGGATCGACACCGTCGTGCCCTTGCCGACCGTACTCGCGATGTCGAGCCGGCCGCGATGGCGCTCTACGACATGCTTGACGATCGCGAGGCCAAGCCCGGTGCCGCCCGCCGCGCGGCTGCGTCCGGCGTCGACGCGGTAGAAGCGTTCGGTGAGGCGGGGGATGTGTTCTGGGGCGATACCGTCGCCCTCGTCGGCGACGCTCAGGCGGATGATTCCGCTGCTGCCCTCGTGCAGCGCGACCCTTACCGGGGTGCCCGGCGCGCCATATTTCATCGCATTGCCGATCAGATTGTGCAGCACTTGGCTCAGCTGCGCGCGGTCGCCGGTCACCGGCGCGATGCCGGGCTCGATGTCGAGCGCGATTTCGTTGGTGCGGACATGCTGCGCATCCTGCAGCTCGTCGCGCACGTCGCCGATCAGCGCGGCGAGATCGACCGGCTGGTCGGGCAGGCGATATTTTTCCGCCTCGATCCGGCTCAGCGAGATGAGGTCCTGGACCAGCCGCTGCATGCGCCGCGCCTCGTCGAACATGATCTTGAGGAAACGGTTGCGCACGACCGGGTCGGCGCCGGCCTGTTCGTCGCCGAGCGTCTCGATATAGCCGAGGATCGAGGCGAGCGGGGTGCGCAGCTCATGGCTGGCATTGGCGACGAAATCGACGCGCATGCGCTCGGCGGCATAGCTGCCGGTCTGGTCGACGAGATGGACGATGCGCTGCCCGCCGCTGGCGCGCGCGACGCGCATCTGCCAGCGCTGGTCGAGCGTGCCGATGCCGACCAGGTCGACCGGCGCCTGCGGCGCGCCGGCGATCGGGTTGGCGAGCCGCTCGGCCGCGCCGGGATGGCGGATGGCGAGGCGCACATCCTCGCCGTCGATATGCCCGCCGAGCAGCTCGCGCGCCGGGGCATTGCTGTGCGTCACCCGCCCGTCGGCGACGACGAGCACCGGCTCGCCGATCGCGTCGAGCATTTCGTCGAGCGTCGGGGAAGAGGCGATGACCGGCGCCGCGGGGGCGGGCGTGAGCGCATCGCCATATTCGCCGATCGCGACGACAAGCACCGCGGCGACACCGCCAAACAGCGCGACGAGCATCGATTGCGCGTCGCCGCCGGTCACCAGCACGACGACCGCGGCCAGCGCGACGGTGCCGAGCGCGATCAGCACACGATGAGAAAATCCCGGGAGCATGTCGCGCCCCTTAGCGCAAACGTCGTTAACCCGGCCAGCCTTGCTTGCCAGCCCGTTTCGAATGTGAAAAGGCTCGGGAGATGAGCAAAGATGGTGAGCGGACGGGTGGCCAGGGTGCGGGCACGACGCGCCGTCGGGCGCTGATGCTCGGCGCGACGGGTGCGGTTGCGGTGGTGTCGATCCGCCCGGCGCTCGCGCAGACCGCCGCCTCGATGGCACATTGCGAGATACCGGTGCCCGATCCCGGCCGCGCCGGCAGCTATATCGGCGCCGACGGCACGCTGGTGCCGTCCGGTACCGTCGGCGCATTCCCCGCCTCGGCGCACCCGCTCAAGGGCGAGGACGTCAAGAACGCGCTCGCCGGCGGCCAATTGCCGGGGATGAGCGGCGAGCAGAGCCGCGCCTACACCAATTATATCCGGCGCCTGCAATCGGGCACCAGCGGCTTCACCTGCTTCGCGTCGTTGCAGATGCCGCGCGGCTGAGGTCCGCTTGGCCGACCCGCTCTATCGCATGGCGCGCGCCGAAGCGCTCCGCATCGTCCATCTCGACAGTTTCATCGCGGTCTATCATCGCAGTTCGGGCCTGACCCATCTGATCACCGCGCCCGCGCCGGAGATCATGGCGACGCTCGGCGAATCGGGCCTGACGCGCGCG
Source organism: Parasphingomonas halimpatiens (assembly GCF_036663795.1). Taxonomy (NCBI): domain Bacteria; kingdom Pseudomonadati; phylum Pseudomonadota; class Alphaproteobacteria; order Sphingomonadales; family Sphingomonadaceae; genus Parasphingomonas; species Parasphingomonas halimpatiens. The sequence goes on along the minus strand of NZ_JAXOJP010000010.1, from coordinate 77,365 downwards.
GCGCTGGGCGAACGCCTGGCGGCCGATTTCGATCTCGCCGATCTCGACGATGCAGCGCTGGCCGAGCGGCTTGACGAACTGGTCGCCTGCGGGCTCGTCTCGGCGGCATGAAGCACGTCTTTTCGGTCAGGATCGGCCCGGTCGGCTTCCGTGTCGGCTCGGCCTGGCGCGCGCCGATCGCGCAGCTCGAAACCCTATATGCCGGCTATCCCAAACCCGAGGTGCCCGATTTTTCGGTGCGGCTGTTTCCGGTGCGGCCGTGGCGGCGCTTCGTCCGCCCGTCGGTGACGATTGGCGGCGACTTCATGCTGCCCGACGCCGCGCCGCTGCCGCTCGACCAGGGGTTGCTCGCGGCGGAAATGGGCATGAACCTGCAAATGGCGCTCGGTCAGCGGCGTTACCTGCTGCTCCATGCCTCGGCGGTCGAACGCGACGGCAAGGCGCTGCTGATGACCGGCGTGTCGGGCGCGGGCAAGTCGACGCTGTCGGCGTTGCTGTCGGCGCGCGGCTGGCGCTTCATGGGCGACGAGTTCGCGCTGATCGATCCCGAAACCGGGCTGGTCCACGCCTTTCCGCGCCTCGTCAGCCTGAAGAATGCGGCGATCGGCGTGGTGGCGGGCGCGTTGCCCGAGGCACGTTTCGGGCCGTTGCTCGCCGGCACCCCCAAGGGCGATATCCGCCACCTCGTGCCAGATGCTGCCGCGGTGGCGGCGATGGCGACACCCGTGGCGCCTGCCTTGCTGTTGTTTCCGAGCTACGGCTTCGAAGCGGCCGAACGCGCCGTGCCGCCGAGCGAGGTGTTCGTCCGCCTTACCCAGGCCTCGACCAATTACGTCGCGCTCGGCGAGCGCGGCTTCTCCGCGCTGACGCAGCTGGTGAAATCCGTGCCGGCGCGCGCTATCGATTATCCCGATACCGACAGCGCGGCGGCGCAGGTCGAAAAGCTGTGGGCCGCGCTGTGAGCGACGGCTGGCTGCTCGCCCGCGTGCTGCGCGACCCGCCCAGTGCGTTGATGCTCGACGCGGAAGGCTGGACCACGCTGATCGCCGTCGCCCGTGCCGAGCAGATGATCGGCACACTCGCCATCCGGCTCGGCGACCTCGCCGTGCCGGCGGATGTCGCGCGGATCTTCGCCGATGCCCAGGCTTCCGCCGCGCAGGGTCAGGTGGTGGCGTTGTGGGAGGTCGAGGCGGCGCGCCGCGCGCTGGCGCCGCTCGGCGTGCCGGTCGTGCTGCTCAAGGGTTCGGCCTTTGCGGCGGCCGGATTGCGCGCCGGGGAGGGCCGCTCGATCGGCGATCTCGACATTCTCGTGCCGCGCGCGGCGCTTGACGGTGTTGAAGCAGCGTTGCTCGGGGCTCGCTGGGAATGGGTCAAGCCCGATCCCTATGACGACGCTTATTATCGTCGCTGGATGCACGAACTGCCCCCGCTGATCCACCGCGACCGCGACCGGATGATCGACGTCCACCACACGATCCTGCCGCTCACCGCGCGGATTACGCCGGACGCCGCCGCCTTGCTCGCCGACAGTGTCGAGATCGCGCCCGGCGTCCGCGTGCTCGCCCCCAACGACATGCTCGTTCATGCCGCCGCGCACCTCTTCGCCGATGGCGATCTGGCGGGCGGGATGCGCAATCTTTGGGACGTTCATTGCCTGGTCGCGCAGTTCGGGACGCAAGGGCTCGAAGCGCGTGCGGCACATCATGGTTTGCGGCGCGAAGTTGCCTGTGCCGTGCGGCTTGCCGCCGCGCTTTACGGTGATCGAGCGGCGCTGACCCTTGGCGATCGTCTCTATCTGCGCCGCGTCACTGCGCGCGATGGCTGGGGCAGGGCGACGCGACCCGTGACGCGGCTGGCCTTCTACATGCGCTCGCACTGGTTGCGCATGCCGCCGATGATGCTGGCGCGGCATTTATGGACCAAATGGCGTCGGGAGCGGGGCGCTTAGCGGACCGAAAAATGCGCTGGCGCGGCCGCCTCGGGCGCCGGTCGCTATGGCGTTGGCGCGCACGTCGTGGCAGGGCAGGGTGATGGAAAGCGCATCGATCGCCGCGATCATTCTTGCCGCCGGGCAGGGCACCCGCATGAAGTCCGACCTCCACAAGGTCCTGCATCCCATCGCCGGGCGCGCGATGCTGCTCCACCTGATCGACAGCGTCGACCGTGCCGGTGCGACCGAGCGCGTCGTCGTCGTCGGCAAGGGCCGCGAGCAGATCGAGGCCGCCGTTGCCGGGCTGGGCGTCACGACCGCGCTGCAGGCCGAGCAACTCGGCACCGCGCATGCCGCGCTGCAGGCGCGTGAGGCACTGGCCGGGTTCGAGGGCGTCGCGATCGTCTGCTTTGGCGACACGCCGTTCCTCTCGCCGCATACCATCGCCGCGATGGCGGCGCGTCTTGGAGCCGACGACGCGCCGCGTGTCGCGGTGCTCGGTTTCCGCCCGCCTGATGCAAAAGCCTATGGCCGCATCCTCGCCGACGATGATGGCGCGATCACCAAGATGGTCGAATACAAGGATGCCTCGCCGGCGGAGCGCGCGGTCAACCTGTGCAATTCTGGCGTAACCGCCGTCCGCGCCGCCGATCTCTGGCCGCTGCTCGCGCGGGTCGGCAACGACAATGCCGCCGGCGAATATTATCTGCCCGACATCGTCATGCTCGCTTTGGCCGATGGCGACCGCGCCGTGGTCGTCGAAACCGACGCCGACGAGGTAATCGGCATCAACAGCCGCGCCGACCTCGCTTATGCCGAGGCACGCTGGCAGACGGCGCGGCGCAACCAGGCGATGGACGCCGGCGCCACGCTGATCGCGCCGGAAACCGTGTGGTTCGCCTGGGACACGCAGATCGGCCGCGATGTGACGATCGAGCCCAATGTCTTTTTCGGCCCCGGCGTCAGCATCGCCGACGGTGCGACGATCCACGCCTTCAGCCATATCGAGGGCGCGACCGTCGGCGCGGGCGCCGAGATCGGTCCGTTCGCGCGGCTGCGGCCCGGCGCGGTGATGGGCGAGAAGTCCAAGATCGGCAATTTCGTCGAGATGAAGAAGGCGGTGCTCGGCAAGGGCGCCAAAGCCAATCATCTGAGTTATCTCGGCGATGCCGAAATCGGCGCCGGCGCGAATATCGGCGCCGGGACGATCACCTGCAATTATGACGGTTTCTTCAAATATCGCACGGTGATCGGCGAAGGTGCGTTCATCGGCTCCAATTCCGCGCTGGTCGCGCCGGTGACGATCGGCGCCGGGGCGATCGTCGGCGCCGGCTCGGTCATCACGGCCGATGTGGAAGCCGACGCGCTGGCCATTGCGCGCGGCAAGCAGGAAGCGCGGCCCGGTCGTGCCAAGCGCTTCCGCGAGGTGATGGCGGCGAAGAAGGCCAAGCCGGCCGCTTGACATGATATCGCGATATGATATCGCGATATCATGCGTACGTTGATCGATGTTCCAGACGACGACATCAAATGGCTCGACCGGGTTGCTGCCGAGCGGGGAAAGTCGCGCGCGTCGATGGTGCGTGAGGCGATATCGGCGTTTCGCGCCGAAGCCGGCAAGGACTGGATCGCCCGCGGTGCCGGCTATTGGAAGGGTCGCCACGACATCGGCGACGCCATCGAATATCAACGCGCGATGCGTAAGGATCGCGACGACGGCGGATCGGCGTGAGCGACCCATTCTTCGACACCAATATCCTGATCGACTGGCTTTTCGATCGCCCGCCTGCGATCGCGGAACTCAGCCGCTATCGCAGGCATCGGATCAGCCGGATCGTCTGGACCGAGCTGCTCGCCGGCGAGACCGCTGAAACGCGTGAGGAGGTTCGCGCGTTGCTCCAGCCGTTCGAAGTCGTGGAACTCGATGAGCGTACCGCGCGGCTTGCCGCGGATATCCGGTATCGCCTGCGGATGAAATTGCTCGATGCCATGATCTTCGCCACGGCCCAGGTGAATGGCGCAATCCTCGTCACCCGCAACACCAGGGATTTCCCGGCCAATATGCCTGGCATCCGCGTCCCCTATACCCTCTAGTTCGAGAGACCTGACATGTGCGGAATCGTTGGAATCGTCGGCAAGGAAGAAGTCACCGATCGCCTGCTCGACGGGCTCAAGCGGCTCGAATATCGCGGTTATGATTCGGCCGGCATCGCCACGGTCCATGACGGCGAAATCGACCGGCGCCGCGCCTCGGGCAAGCTCATCAACCTCGTCAAGGTCATCGCCGACTCGCCCCTGCCGGGCATGGTCGGCATCGCCCATACGCGCTGGGCGACGCATGGCGGCCCGACCACCAACAACGCGCACCCGCATGCCACGGGCGAGGTCGCGCTGGTCCACAACGGCATCATCGAGAACTTCAAGCCGCTGCGCGACGAACTCATCGCGCGCGGCCGCAAGTTCACCAGCGAGACCGACACCGAAGTCGTCGCCCATCTGGTCAGCGAGAAGGTCGAGGCCGGCATGGCACCGGCCGAGGCCGTCGCCGAGGTGCTGCCGCGGTTGCACGGCGCCTTTGCGCTCGCCATCCTGTTCCGCCAGCATCCCGAATTGCTGATCGGCGCGCGGCTCGGCTCGCCGCTCGTGGTCGGCTATGGCGACGGCGAGACCTATCTCGGCTCCGACGCGCTCGCGCTCGCGCCGCTCACCCAGCGCATCTGCTATCTCGAAGAGGGCGACTGGGTCGTCATCACGCATGACGGCGCGCAGATATTCGACCGCGACAACAATCCCGTCGAGCGGCCGATCACCATCTCGGGCGTCACCGGCGAGCTCGTCTCCAAGGGCAATCATCGCCACTATATGCTCAAGGAGATTTACGAGCAGCCGATCGTCGTCGCGCAGACGCTGCGCTCCTATCTCCAGCGCATGGAAGAGCGCGTCACGCTGCCGATCCCCGAATTCGATCTCTCGACGATCAAGCGCGTCACCATCGTCGCCTGCGGCACCAGCTTCTATGCCGGCATGGTCGCCAAATACTGGTTCGAGCAGTTCGCCCGCGTGCCGGTCGATCTCGATGTCGCGTCAGAATTCCGCTATCGCGAGCCGGTGATGGAGGAGGGCGGCCTTGCGTTGTTCATCAGCCAGTCGGGCGAGACCGCCGACACGCTCGCCGCGCTGCGCCACGCGCGCGCCGAGGGGCAGACCATCGCGGTGGTCGTCAACGTGCCGACCAGTTCTATGGCGCGCGAGGCGGACCTGTTACTGCCGACGCATGCCGGGCCCGAAATCGGCGTCGCCTCGACCAAGGCCTTTACCTGCCAGCTTGCCGTTCTCGCCGCGCTCGCCGCCAATCTCGCGCGCGCCAAGGGCAAATTGTCGCCGGCCGAGGAAAAGGCGATCGTCAAACACCTCTCCGAGGCGCCCGCCGCGCTCAACGGCGCGCTGGCCTATGACGAGGCGATCGAGGCGATGGCGCACACCATCGCCAGCGCGCGCGATGTGCTTTATCTCGGCCGTGGCACGGATTATCCGCTGGCGCTGGAAGGAGCCTTGAAACTCAAGGAAATCAGCTACATCCACGCCGAAGGTTATGCGGCGGGCGAGATGAAGCACGGCCCGATCGCGCTGATCGACGAGAATGTCCCGGTCATCGTCATCGCCCCGTCGGGGCCGCTGTTCGACAAGACCGTGTCGAATATGCAGGAGGTGCAGGCGCGCGGCGGCAAGGTCGTGTTGATCTCCGACTATGACGGCATCCAGGCGGCGGGTGAGGGCTGTATGGCGACGATCACCATGCCCAAGGTCCATCCGCTGATCGCACCCTTGGTCTATGCCGTGCCGGTGCAGTTGCTGGCCTATCATGTCGCGGTGGCCAAGGGCACCGATGTCGATCAGCCGCGAAATCTGGCGAAGTCCGTGACGGTGGAGTGAGCGGGGGCCCGCGCGCCTATGTCAGGAAAGCTTTGAAGATCGCGGTCAGATCCTGCCCCTGTCCCTTGCTCGCGTTGAATATTTGAAGCGCTTGTTCGACCTTTATCAACCGCGCCTGGCGTTCGCCGATACCCTCGCTGTTTTCATCGCGGCGCCCGTCGATCAGATCGAAACCGAAATTCAGGCCCATGTCATCGACGAGATCGCCGACGACTTCGGCGGGCACCATCAGTCGTGCCTCGCCCTCCTTGCCTTCATTGGCCGCGATGAGCGAGTGAAGTGCGTCCTGTACGATTATCTGTATGTCGTTGACGATGAGCTGCTTGTAGCCGCTATCGGCCCTGACCTTCTCCATCGCGGCGAACAGCGCCTCTGAGATGCGCTTGTCCACATCCAGCACGCTGACATCGCCGTCCATGCCGAGCAGTTCCGCGCCCAGTGCGCGGATCGGATCCGAGGCGAACCCGATGATCTGGTTGGTCGGGCCGTCTCCGGCGAAGAGGTTGGTTTCGTTGAGGTAGAGCTTTTTGTAGATCGCCCGGATGACAACGTCGATCGTCGATTCCTCCGTGATCGGGGCGCCCAGCGCCCCCGCCATTTGCGAGAAATGGCGCTTCTGCTGGTCGATCGACAGATGCTGCAACCTTTGCTTCTCGACGACCAGCGCACGCTTCAGCGTCGCGTTGCGCACGACATGGCGGATATTGTCGCCGATCTGGACATTGAGCTTGGTCTTGTAATCGGTCGGCCATTTGGGGCGTGACAGTGAGGAAACATCGAATTTCTTGAGCACGGGTGTCGGTGCACCCCGGGTTTTTCGCGTCTTGTCCTTTACGCACTGATAGAATGCATCGACAAACGCTTTGTCGCTTGCGAATTCTTCCTCGGTCTCGCGATACTCCTTTACGAACGCGACGAGTTGCGACTTCAGGCCGTACATCTTGAAGCCCGCTTTCTCGAAGACAGGCGCCACGACGTCGTTGAACAGGCTGTTCATGTTGCGTGAGGCGTGCGTGTAGCTGATGCCGCCAACGATGACGGCGCGTTGCGCGGCTTCCATCGCGCTTCCGGCCGGCGCTTTCGTCAGCGTCTGGTCCTCCTCCTCGGTCATGCGCTGCGCCGGCATCGCCGCCGCGCGCTCGCCCATCGTCGTCGCTTCCTCTTCCAGCGCGGTGTCGTCGTTGATCGGGACGCCAGCTTTCATCTGCATCGTCGGCTTCACGCGCCCCTGTGCCTGTTGCACGACATGCCATGCCTCATGCGGCAGATGTTTTTCCTGGCCGGGCGCGAGGTGGATGTCGGACCCTTGCGCATAGGCATGGGCGTTGAGCTGGGCTGGCTTGGTCGAATTACGATGCACGCGGACATGGTCCATCGCCACGCCCGACATCGCCTCGACGCCTGCCTTTAGCGGGTCGGGCAGGCCGGTGCGGTTGGTCGCCAGCGACGTCAGCCGCTGCACCGTCGGCGCTGCGTTCAGCACGGCAGACAATGCCGTCAGTGACGTGCCGGTCGGGCCAGTCGTGGCGGGCTGGGCGTGTGCGGCATCGCGTGTCGCGCGCGGTCGCTGCTGGTGCGGGCGTTGGCTCATGGTGAAAAGCTATCATTCCGCGTGTCGGGCGTCATGAGGAGATCGCTGTCGTTTCGGTGCGATTGCCGGGCGCTGCGCGAAATCGCCCGGCGTTGACAGCGCCGCCCCGTGCGACCGATAGCGCGGCATGGCCGCTTCCCTTCCTCTCGTCGCCGGCGTCGAGCTCGGCGGCACCAAGTGCAATCTTATCCTCGCCACTGGCCCGGATGATATCCGTGACGAGATCCGCATCGCGACCACGACACCCGCGGAGACGCTGGCGACGATCGAAGCGGTGCTCGCGCGCTGGCATGGCTATGACGCGCTGGGCATCGCCAGTTTCGGCCCCGTCTCGATCGATGTCGCTGCGGCGGATTATGGCGCGATCACGGCCACGACCAAGCCGGGTTGGTCGCATACCGATGTCGCGCGCCGCCTCGCGGCGTTCGCCGGCGTGCCGACCGGCTTCAACAGCGACGTGGCCGGGGCCGCCTTGGGCGAGGGGCGCTGGGGCGCCGCGCGGGATGTCGCCGATCACGCCTATGTTACCGTCGGCACGGGTGTCGGCGTCGGGCTGGTTCTGGGTGGCAAGCCGACCAACGGGCTGACCCATCCCGAGCTCGGTCACGTCCGCACCGTGCGGCTGCGCGGCGACGATTGGCCGGGCAGTTGCAGTTTTCATGGCGATTGCGTCGAGGGCCTCGCCTCCGGTACCGCGATCCGCGCACGGGCCGGTCGCGATGGCGACGAACTCGTCGGAGATGATCCCCTATGGGACGGCGTCGCGCATACCCTCGCCCAACTTTGTCATATGCTGGTACTGACCGGCATCCCGCGCCGTATCGTAATGGGTGGCGGCGTCATGGTCGGCATGCCGCATCTCTTCCCTCTCATCCGCGACAAGCTCGTCGACAGCCTTGGCGGCTATGGCGCGACCGGCGATATCGGGCCGATAGAGAGCTTCGTCGTGCCGGCCGCCCTGGGCGGCAATGCGGGGCCGTTGGGAGCGGTCGTCCTGGGTAGCCAGGCATTGATCGATCGAACAGCGTTTACGACGCCTTAACCGCATCCGCTTACGCCATGGCAACGGGCTGACGTGCCCCAATGACGAGCCACGGCGGTACACGACATGCGAATTCTCATCGTCGACGACGAACCAGGCATGCACGATTCCTACCGGCGCTGCTTCGCGCCGGCGGGCAGCGGCGACGGTGCGCTGCTCGATGCGATGGCGGCCGAACTGTTCGATGACGCACCGGTAGTGCGCGAAGACGCTCCGAACTTTGCCTTGACCCACGCCATGCAAGGTCTCGACGGCGTGGCGGCCGTAGCGAAGGCGATTGCCGACGGCGATCCGTTCGCGGTCGCCTTCATCGACGTGCGCATGCCGCCGGGGATCGACGGCAAGGAGACAGCAACACGCATTCGCGCGCTCGATCCCGACATCAACCTCGTCATGGTCACGGGCTTTTCCGACTTCTCGCCGATCGAGATCAGCAAGGCAGCCGGCCCGGCCGACAAGATCTTCTACATCGCCAAGCCGTTCGAAGTCGCCGAGGTCACCCAGATGGCGGCGGCGCTGACGCATCGCTGGCAGGTCGACCGCCAGCTGGCAGAAGCGCGTGCCGCGCTCGCCGCGCAGATCGTCCAGCTGGAGGAGCAGGGCGCCGAGCTCGCCGCCAATGAAAGCCGGGCGATGCACATCGCCACGCACGATTCACTGACCGAAGCGCCGAACCGTCTCGCCTTCCTCCGCGCATTGACCGATCGCGCGCGGGGCCAGAGCGGCTTTGCCACCGCGATGCTCGATCTCGATCGTTTCAAGCTCGTCAACGATACGCTCGGCCATCTCGCCGGCGACGAGCTGATCCGGCAGGTCTGCGCGCTGCTTGAGCAATCGGCGCCCGAAGGCGGAATGGTCGCGCGGCTCGGCGGCGACGAATTCGGCATCCTGTTCGAATCGCCTGGCGAGGAAGCAGCAGGCATGGCGTGCGAGCGCATCCTGTTCGGCTGCTCGACGCACCTTCGCATCTTCGGCCATCCGGTCGAGACCGCCTCGTCGCTCGGCTTCGTCTATGCCCCGGCCGGGATCGAGTGCGACCCGGGCGATCTGATGCGCCGTGCCGATCTCGCGCTCAACGACGCCAAGCAAAATGGTCGCGGCATGATCCGCGTGTTCGACGAGAGCATGGACGAATCGATCCGCTTCCGCCGCCGCATCGAGGGCGGGCTGTCGCAGGCGATCGAACGCGGCGAGCTCAGCCTGGTCTATCAGCCGATCGTCGCGCGCGATGCACTCGAGGTCGTCGGCTTCGAGGCGCTGGTGCGCTGGAATACCGACGAATTCGGCCCCGTCAGCCCGGCGATGTTCATCCCGATCGCGGAGGAATCGAACCTCATCCACGAGCTTGGCGACTGGGTGCTCGAACAGTCTTTGGCGGTGCTCAAGGACTGGCCGGGGCAATATGTCTCGGTCAATTTCTCGCCGCGTCAGTTCCGCCGGCAGAATTTCGTCGGCCATGTGCTCGAATGCGTCCAGCGCGGCGGGGTCGAGCCCAGCCGGGTCCAGATCGAGATCACCGAGACGGCGATCTTCGACGATGCCGATCGCGCCGCCGAGACGCTCTACAAGCTGCGCCAGATGGGCTTCCGCATTGCGCTCGACGATTTCGGCACCGGCTATTCGAGCCTCTACAATATCCGCAAGTTCGCGCTCGACAGCCTCAAGATCGACCGCAGCTTCATCGACGGCATGGGCCGCGAGCGCGAGAGTGCGGCGATCGTCCATTCGATCATCCATCTCGGCCGCGCACTGGGCCTCGGGGTGATCGCTGAGGGCGTCGAGACCGAGGCGCAGCTGCAGGCGTTGCGGGTCGCCGGCTGCTCGCACCTCCAGGGCTATTATTTTTCGCGCCCCGTCGCGCCCGAAATCGCGGTCGAGATCGCGCATCGGCGCTTCATGGTCGATCCGTCGAGCGCGGTGCCGGTGTCCGACGAAGAGGCGGGTAACGGGACGCACGGTTGATGGCGCGGCCTGTCCGCGCCGCGTCGCGCCGGTTCGCGGCGCTGCGCTATCCCCGCTCGCTCGGCGCGAAGCTCGTCCTGATCCTGACCGCCGTCGGGGTGGCGGGGGCGATCGCCATCACGCTGCTGCTCGCCAGCGTCATTACGCCGAGCTTCAACCAGCTCGAGGCGCGCTCGGTCGATGGGCATGTCGAGCGGACGCGCGCAGCACTGGGCGAATATGCCAGCAAGGTCGAAAGCGCGGTGCGCGACTATGGCGACTGGAATGCCAGCTATGATTACATGGCGCACCAGACCGCGACCTTCGAGCGCGAGAGCTTCTCGACGCTCGCCATGGCCAATCTCGACGTCAACGGCATGGCCTATGTCGGCACCGACGGGCACATCGTCATCGCGCGCTGGCGCGACCTCGCCGCCGATGCCGACAATGACGCGCTGCGTCGCGCCTTCGTCGCGCAGATCGGCCGAACCGATTTCGCGCATGTGTTGAAGGGCCGCAATTCGGCGCATTTCTTCGTCAGGCTCGGGCCCATCGTCGCCGCGGTCGGCGTCGCGCAGGTGCGGCGCAGCGATGGTACCGGCGCGCCGCGCGGGCTGGTGCTGATGGCGCGCCAGATCAGCTCGCGGCAATTGTCCGACCTGCTGCAACTCGCCGCCCGGCTCGATCTCGACCGCGCCGCCGATAGCGACGCCATCACCCCCGGCCGCTCGACGATGCGGATCGCGGTGCCGATCCGTGGCGCCGATGGTCACGCCGTCGCCAGCGCGGCGTTCAGCGTGCCGCGCGATGTCTCGACGCTTGGCCGGCGCATGCTGCTGCTCGCCGCCGCCGGATCGACGCTGTTGTTGCTGCTCGTGCTGGTCTTCCTGCGCCGCATGATCGATCGCCAGGTGTTGCGCCCGCTCGCCCGCGTCGAAAGCCATATGCAGACGGTGCGCGCGTCGGGCGCGCTCGGCCTGCTCGACGAAGAAGCGCGGCAGGACGAGATCGGTTCGCTCGGCCGCAGCTTCAATTCGATGCTGCGCCAGTTGAAGGACCTGCGCGAGCAGGTCGAGGTGCAGAGCTTTGCGCTCGGCCGCAGCGAGAGTGCCGTTGCGGTGATGCACAATGTCCGCAACGCGCTCAATCCGATCAGCACGATCCTCAGCCAGGGAATCGCCCAGCCGGCGCCGGTCGATCAGGCGATTCTCGATCGCGCCATGGCCGAACTGGCGCGTGACGATCTGCCCGCGCCACGCCGCGCCAAGCTGCTCGCCTTTATCACCGCCGCCGCCGAGGCCGAGGCGCGCGACCGCGAGACGAGGCGTGAGCAGTTGCGCGTTGGCCGCGAGGCGATGAGCCAGGTGCTCGACATCATCGGCGGGCAGCAGCAGGCGGCGCATGAGCGGCCCGAGCTCGCTATCTGCGACGTCACCGACATTATCGCGCGCAATGCGACCATCGCGCGCTATGCCGGCGGGGTGTCGATCGCCTTCAGCTTCCCGTCGCGGCCCTGCCTGGTGATGGCCAGCCGCGTCATTCTCAGCCAGGTGATCGGCAATATCTTTTCCAACGCGGCCGAAGCAATCGCCGCGACCGGATCGCAGAGCGGCAGCATCTCGGTGTCGATCGAGGAGCGCGCCGGGCGGGCGCTGATCGCGATCCGCGACGATGGCGAGGGCTTCGCGCCCGACCAGATGCCGGAACTGTTCCAGCGCGGCTTCTCGACCCGCGCGCACAAGTCCGGCGGGCTCGGCCTGCACTGGTGCGCCAATTCGATGGGCGCGATGCACGGCGACATGCGGCTCGAAAGCGAAGGCAAGGGCAGGGGCGCCGTCGCGATCCTCACGCTCGCGCTGGCCGAGGCGGCCGGGGCGGAATTGGCGGCTTGAGAAGGATGAGCAGCACTCAGCGTGATTGAGTCGGGCACGTAACGGGTTTATCCCGCCCCTGCGGCGATCTCGCCGTTGGGGGCACGTCATGATGCGGCGTTCGACGACCTTTCTCATATTTCTGGTGATGACCGCGCCGGGCGTCGCCACCGCGCAATCGGCGCCGATGTCCGCCATGCCGGGCATGGCGGACACCCCGGCGACCCCCGCCTTTCCGCAGAGCATCGCTGATTGGGCCAAAGGCGCGCGGCTGTTCGACGGGCTCGGCAGCTTTCACCGCCCGATCGCGACGGCCGTCCCGGACGCGCAGCGCTATTTCGATCAGGGCATGCGGCTGCTCTGGGCGTTCAACCATGACGAGGCGGCGCGCTCCTTCGCACGGGCCAGCGAGCTCGATCCGCACTGCGCGCTGTGCTTCTGGGGGCTCGGGCTGGCGCTCGGGCCGAACTACAACATGCCGATGATGGCCGAACCCCGCGCGCGCGTGGCGTGGGACGCGCTCGGCAAGGCCAGGGCGCTCGCTCCGCAGGCTAGCCCGGCAGAACAGGCGCTGATCGCCGCGCTCGGCCGTCGCTATGCCGGCCCGACCCCGCTCGATCCCACGAACGAGGCGCCGCTGCTTGCTGCCTATGTCGGCGCGATGCGCGATGCCGCGCGGCGCTTTCCCGCCGATGACGACATCCAGACGATGTATGCCGAGGCGCTGATGAACATCACGCCGTGGAAACTGTGGCGCGCCGACGGCACGCCGGCGCCCGGCACGACCGAGATCGTCGCCACGCTCGAACGCGTGCTCGCGCGCAATCCCGGCCATCCCGGCGCCAATCATTATTACATCCACGCCGTCGAGGCGTCGAAGCAACCCGGGCGTGCGCTGGCCTCGGCCTATCGGCTGCGCGCGATGATGCCGGCCGCCGGGCATCTGGTGCACATGCCGTCGCACATCCTGCAGCGCGTCGGGCGCTACGAGGAATCGGCCGAGGCCAATCGCAAGGGCGCGGCGGCCGACATCGCTTATTATGCGCAGGTCCAGCCGATCGACTATTACCCGATGTATACCGCGCACAATTACCAGTTCCTCGCCTTTGCCGCGGCGATGGAGGGGCGTCGCGCCGAAACCATCGATGCGCTGCGCAAGTCGCGCGCTGCGCTCAGCGACGACATGCTCGCCGGCATGGGCGGCGTCGACTGGTATGTCGGCGCGCTCTACACCGCGATGATACGCTTCGGCCTGTGGGACGAGATCCTGCACGAACCCGCGCCCAACCCCAAGGTGATCGGGCTGAACGTCGCCTATCTCGAAGCGAAGGCGACCGCGCTGGCGGTCAAGGGCCGGCTCGATGAAGCGAGCGCCGTGGCCGACCAGCTCGACGCCGCGATCAAGGCGACGCCGGCCGGGCAGATGGCGGGCATGAACAGCGGCGTCGCCGCCTATCGCATCGCTGCGCTCAAGGCGCGCGCGCGGATCGCGCTGGCGCGGGGCCAGGCTGCCGATGGCATTGCGCTGCTACGCCAGGCCGTCGCCGCCGAAGACGCGCTCGATTATGACGAGCCGTCGGACGAATTCTTCCCTGTGCGCCATCTGATCGGCGTGGCGCTGCTGCACACGGGCAAACCGGCGGAGGCTGCACAGGTCTATCGCGACGATCTGGCGCGCAATCCCGAAAATGGCTGGGCATTGTTCGGCCTGTCCCAGGCGCTCGCCGCGCAGGGCCGCAAGGCCGAGGCAAGCGCGGCACGGCGGCGTTACACTGCGGCGTGGGGGCATGCGGACATGAGGCTGGCGGCATCGGCGTTCTGACCGTTTACGCACAGAAAGCTATTGGTCTTGTGACGCCGAAGTTATCAAGAGCGCGTCTCGATGTCGTGTATTTAGCTATTTAGGGGTTTCTGCACCTGGCACCGTAATTTCCGTAATTGTCGTAATTGCCTGGCACCGTAATTGCCCGTAATTGTCATAGGCACGAAGATCGGTCTGCGTCAGGGTAGGCACGTTATTGGCCACAGAGATCATACGTCATAAAAAGCTATAAGGTAAAATGCACAACTAGTATAAGTATCATGCCGGTGAATCCGATAAAAATGTCGAAACAATGAAGGCTTCTTGTGTGTGTGACGAGTGGGATTTATTAACATTGGCTTTATTAAAAGCCACAGTTGGAAACACAAATGAAAACTTCTGTAATGTAATATTAGATAAAGTTCAAGAAAAATGGGTTATTAGATTCAGGTTGTTTAAACAATCTCAAGAAGATTGCGAAATATGCAGCGATATTTCAACCGAATTTTTTTCATATTCGGGAGATTTCGGTTTAGCACTTGATCTTGATGCGATCTCCGAGGATGAGATCACTATAGGTGAAGGGTACATTGTACCATTCGATAAAAATGCAACGACAGTTTTTGCATTAAAACGTAATTGACTAGGGTCGATGTCGATTCCGGTGGCCGATTCCGGTGACACTGCATTTATCTCCGAGCCGAGCGCTCGCGCATTTGCATCGAATCCCATAATCACGCGACCGCGTCCGCGCAGCGCCCTGATTCACCCCCACGCCACGCCCTGCTATGAGCCCGCGCTCGTGCACCATCGCGTCGGTCCTTCTCATCGTCGATCATGCGAAAATCGTCGCCCGCACAGCGTGGCGGCGCCGCACCTGTTATTGCCCGGAACAGGTCCTGTTCCCGCCTGTTCGGCCGACCTGCTCCGGGCCTGTTAAGTTGGAAATACAGCGCCAACACAGGGGCGTACCACGTCGTTGCAATCAAACGACATTGCCGCGCGATGCCTCCAACGTAACAGCGGCGAAAAAATAATGAGCAGGAAGAACAGGCAGAACAGGCGCAAGTGGCGATCCTGACGCTGGCGCTGGCGCTGGCGCTGGCCGAGGCGGCCGGGGCGGAACTGGCGGCCTAGCGGGGCACGCCGGTTGCGGTCAGCGCTATCGGCTTACCGGCGCGAGCACGGCCGCGCGATAACCGCGCGCGATCTGCTGTTGCTGGACGGTATGCGCCTCCAGCCCCGCGACGATCGCCGCCAGCGCTGCATCAATATGGTCCCGTCCGCCGCACAGGAAGATGTCGATCGCCGCATAATCGCGCTCGGGCCAAGTGTGGATCGAGATATGCGATTCGGCGAGCAAGGCGACGCCGGTCACGCCCTGCTCTGGCCCGAAGCTGTGCAGCTTCAGGTCGAGCAACGTCGCGCCCGCCGCCACGACGCCCGCGCGCAGCGCGCGCTCGATCCGCGCGACATCGTCGAGCCCGGTACAGCCGAACAGATCGGCGAGCAGATGGGTGCCGTCAAAATCCACCCGATGCCCCTAAATCAAGACACTGCGATGCGGAATGCCGAGATGCGCCATGGCCTCCTCCGCCGCGCGCGTGCCGCGATAATGCGCCTCCTCGAACAGCGACAGGCCGCTCAGGTCGGAGTGCGCGAAGAACAGCGGCGGTTGCGGCACCGCGGCGGCTTCGCGCGCCCCGCTGAAGAAGAAGCCGGGAACGGGGCGGATCATCGCATGGCCCCAGCGCCACACATCGATGCGGCGGATCGCACCGGCCAGATCCGGGTTCATGCCCAGCACATCGTCGCGCACGATCTGCTGCCACTGCGCCAGCGGCCGGTCGAGCAACAGCCGCCGCGCTGCCGCCGGGGCCATGTCGGACGGCGGCATATACCAGCTCAGCACGGTCGCGCCGGGCACCGCGTCTAGCGACTGGTGCGTGTCGACGACATAACCCAGCGACGCGCTGGTCCACGACACATTGTCCCACGCCACCGCCGCGCCGGGGCCGCCGGGCAGGCGATCGACCGTGACCGCGGCGACGACCCACGGCGCATAGCCGAAGTCGCCGTGGCTTCCCCGCCCGGCCACCAGCCGCGCGGTGACGAAGTGCGGCGTCGCGAGGATCGCGCTGTCCGCCGTCACCCGCACCGCCTCGCCGCTGCGCGCATCGAGCGTGTCGATTGTCACCCCGCCGTCGCGCGCCTCGACGCGGTGGACCAACTGCGCGCAGTCGAGCTGCGCCCGCAGCCGCGCCGCCATCCGCCCGACCAGATGGCCATTACCCTCGGGCCAGGTCAGCACCGCATCGGGCGCGGCATTGGCCGCCGCGCCGCGCCGGCTGGCGAAATAATGGATCCCCGCCCAGGCCGAGACCTCGCCCGGCTCGGTGCCATAATCGTCGCGACAGGCATAACGCACATGCCCGCGCAGCACCGGCGAATGCCAGCCCTGCGCATCGAGCCACGCGGCAAAGCTGATCCGGTCGAGCGCCAGCAGGTCGGCATCGCGCGCGCTCAACGCCATCGGAATGGCGAAGGCCGGCCTTCCGTCCGCGTCGCGCCGGTCGCGGAACCGCGCCATCGCCGCGAAGAACGCCGCCAGGTCGGCGCGATCGGTCGCGTCGAGCCCCGTCGCCGGGACCAGCCCCTCCTGCCACTTGCCGAGATGCAACAGGCGCTCATCGGGATCGGCGACGATCTGATAGGGATCGAACAGCGGCTTGCCGTCCTGCCAGCCGGTGACGATGCCGAGCTGTTCGAGCAGCCGGATCACGCCCTTCGCCTCGGCATTGGGGATCGGCAGATAATGCGCGCCGAGCGGATAGGCCGAAACGGCGTTGCGCCCGGCGCGGGCATTGCCGCCGGTGCGGTCCTCGAGTTCGAGCAGGCGGAAGTCGCTCACCCCGGCATCGGCCAGCGCCCAGGCCGCCGACAGCCCCGCCACGCCGCCACCGATGATCGCGATGCGGGTGCGAATCTCTCGCGTCGGGGCAGGGAAGGGCGTGTCGCCGCGCAGCTTGTGCCCGCGCGTGAAGTCTGCGCCGCCCAGCGTGCCGGGGATGGCCTCGTCGTCGCTCCCACGCAGCGCAATCGCGCCGGCGCCGAGCGCGGTCGCCCCGGCGATCGATCCGGCCACCAGGGTACGCCGCGAAACGCCCATCAGCCTTCGAACACCGCCCATTCGGCCTCGAACTCGCGCACGAGCGCCTGATTGTCGAGCCGGTTCACCGGCGTCGCCCGCCGCGCCATGTCGGGCGGAAAGAAGAAGGCGAGCGCATCGCTCTGCTTGTTGAGGAAGCGCAGCCCGGCGGGGAGGGCGCCCGGCGGCGGAATCGCGCGATTGGAGGCCATCACGAAACCCCATTCGCCGAAGCTCGGCACGTAGACATGGTAGCCGCGCGTCGTCAGCCCGGCCGCCTCCAGCGTCGTCGCGACCGTCCAATAGGCGCGCGGCGCGACCAGTGGCGAGGTGCTCTGCACGCTGACCACCGCGCCCGGCGCCAGCGCGCGGGCGAGCTCGCGATAGAAGCTGACGGTATAGAGCTTGCCGATCGCGAAGTTGGTCGGATCGGGAAAATCGACCAGCACAGCGTCGAAGCGCCGCCGGTTGGTCCGCAGCCAGCGGAACGCATCGGCGGTGATGACATGCACCTTGGGCGACAGCAGCGATCCATGATTGAGCGCGGTCAGCATCGCTGTGTGGCGGAACAGGCTGGTCATCGCCGGGTCGAGATCGACCAACGTCACCGAGGCGATACTGGGATATTTGAGGATCTCGCGCACCGCCAGCCCGTCGCCGCCGCCCAGCACCAGCACGTCGCGCGGCGCGGCGACGCGGCTCAGCACCGGATGCACCAGCGCCTCGTGATAGCGATATTCGTCGCGCGACGAGAATTGCAGGTTGCCGTTGAGGAACAGTCGCAAATCGTCGGCGCGCTTGGTGATCACGATCCGCTGATAGGGCGTCGAGGCGGCATAAAGGATCGGGTCGCCATAGGCGGCGACCTCGGCGGTGCGTTCGATCTGCTCCGACGCGGCGAAGCCCGCCGCCAGCACGACCGCGACGATGATCGCGGCGACCAGTTCGCCGCGCAGCCGCCTGTGCCCCGGCAGCATCACGATCACCGCGATCGCGACGCCGACATTGGCCAGCCCGAACAGCAATCCGGTGCGGATCAGCCCGAGATGCGGCACGAGCAACAGCGGGAACAGCAGCGACGCCGCCAGCGCGCCGATATAGTCGAAGGTCAGCACCTTTGAGATCAGGTCGCTGAACTCGAGCCGGTCCTTGAGGATGCGCATCAGCAGCGGGATTTCGAGCCCGACCAGCGCGCCGATCGCCAGCACGAGGCCGTAGAGCGGGATGCGGAAGTCCTCGACGCGGTCGAACAGCAGGAACAGGATCGCCGCCGAGGCGCCGCCGATCGCCGCGATCAGGATCTCGACGCGCACGAACAGCGCCAGTTCGTTGCGCTTGAGATAACGCGAGCACCATGAACCGACGCCCATCGCGAACAGATAGCTGCCGATGATGGTCGAAAATTGCGTGACGCTGTCGCCGAGCAGGTAACTCGCTAGCGTGCCGGCAAGCAGTTCGTAGATCAGGCCGCAGGTCGAAACGACGAAGGCCGAGACGAGCAACGCCGCGCCGAGGCGCGACGTGCCGTCTGTTGGTTCAGCCATGAATGGCCGCCGAAATGATCATCGCCAGCGACAGCGCGATCGACCCGGCGAAGATCGCCAGCGCGACATTCTTTTCCTCGCAGATCTGGCGCCACAGATTGACCGGGGTCAGCCGGTCCCACAGCCAGAAACCGATGACGAAGATGGCGAGGCCGATGCCGGCATAAAGCAGCGTGGCCAGCAGGACGGTGGTGCTGAGCATGGTCAGTCCTTCACTTGTGGGTCGGGCCGTAAAAGCCATGGGAGACGGTGCGCGCGCCGCCGGTCGAGAAAGGCGAATATCCGTCGGCGGCGGTCAGGATGAACAGCCCGACCACCGCGATGGAGAAGATGCCGTAGAGCAGAACATGGCGGATCATCGTTCAGTCCTCCGTGCTGGCGATCGACGCCTTGCGGCGACTTTCGAAATTGAGATGGAGCAATGCCAGCACCGCCGGCCATGCCGCGATCAGCAACAGGCACAACAGCAGATTGCCACCGAAGATGCCGCCGCGGCTGACCACGAAGCCGATGCTCACCGGGGTCGGTTCGGGCGGGGCGAGCGTGGTGTTCCAGAAACTCGCCGGCGACTGGTTCGGACTGATCCAGCGCTTCCCGCTTGTCTCGATCACGAGGTCGTAACGCCCCGCCGGAATGCTTGACAGCGTCGCCGTCGGCGTCGTGTCGCCCTCGCTCCAATAACCGTCGCTGTCGGTGCCGCTATAATGTTCGGCCAGCGCGCTGGCGTCGTAATTCTCCTGCGTCTTCTGCTCGACCAGCGAATAGTCGATGTCGACCCAGCTGTTCGACAACCCGCCGGCCTCCGCTGCGATGACCACGCGGTTGCGCGCGCGCGGCAGGACGATGTCGTGGATCACGGTGGTCTGTGTGCCGCCATCGAGCATCGCCACCGCCGTATGGGCCGCCACGCGCTCGGTCGATCCCGCCATCAGCGCAACGATCAGCAGCGTGACGATCGCCACCGTCCCGATGATCAGTGCCTCGACCAGCCGCTCGCGCCACGGCGAGGGCTCATGCGGTGCCGGCGTGCCGCCATGCTTGCTGCGCGCCTCGATACCGAACGCCGCTTCCGCCTCGCCCCAGTCGAGCAGGTCTAGCCGCGTCCAGGTCCGCTCGCTGTCGGCCTTTTCGTATGACAGCATCACGCCCGGCCGGACATAATCGACGATCCGCACCTGCTCCTGCACTTCGACGCGCCAGTAGAATTCGCCGACCACGAAGGTCACCCAGGCACTGTATTCGCTGCCGAACCGCTCCAGCGCCAACCCGTCGAGGTCGAGCCCGGCCCAACTCGCATTGGGCATCCGGTCGAGCAGCCGGCCGAGGCTGAAGCGCCGTCCGTCGTCGACCAGGAAGGCGTATCCGGCATAGGGATTGAACAGCAGATATTCGGACCAGCGGATCTCGCCGTCCGAGCGTTCGAGAAAACCGACCACTTCCCATTGCTCGCCGCGCAACGTCGCGCGCGTGCCGAGCGCAATCTCGGGGCGCTGCATCGCTGCGCTGGCCTTTGCGATGACCGCGAGTTCCGGGTCGGTCGCGTCGAGCGTCGAACCGCAATGTTCGCAGATCAGCGACACGCTCGCCCCCGCAGCGCGCAACGCGATCACGCCGCCGCATTGCGGGCACGACAGCGCGCGGACGGTGGAGGCCGACGCGGTCATGCCGCGAAGCCGGGCATCGGCCAGCCATCGAACGACCGCAAATTGCTCGCGCGCAGATCGGCGAGCGACGCGTAGCGCCCGCTATAAGCGGTCACCTCGCCGCGATCCTTCTGGATGCTCGCGCACCGCCCGTCGCGCGCCATCAGGTCGATGCTGCGGATCGTCAGGCCGAGTGGCGCGCTGAACGGCAATTCGCCCGCGCTGCCGGCGCACACGGCTTCCTTCACGTCGGTGACGACATAGTCGGTGCCGGCAATCGTACTGGCCGTGCCGACGATCACCTCCTTGTCCTCGCGCAACCGGCGCATCACGGCGTTGCCCTGGCCCGGCTTCGCTTCGTACAGCACCATGAAGCGGCCCATTGCCTCGCCGATCCACGCCGTGCTGCCGTCGGCGCGCAACGCCAGCCACTCGTTCCAGCCGCCGCCACTCCAGCGCCAGCGCACCCGCCCGATCAGTTCGAAGCTGATGCCCTCGTCCTCCCCGCGGCTGCCGATCTGCAGCGGGCTGACGTCTTCCGGCACCTCGGCGATGCGTCCCATCGCCTGGAGATGGTCGCCCGAGCGCACGATCGCGCTGCGGCAATAGTCGCACACCTTCACCGGCAGGTTTGCGGAGCGGAAGCGGATCGCCGCGCCGCAATTGGGGCAATGCGCATCGAGCATGCGGTCAGCCGATCTTGGCCAGCAGCACTGCCTTCTTCGCGTCGAACTCGGCCTGGGTGATCGCGCCGGCGGTCATCAGCGCGTGCAGCTTCTGGATCTGCTGGTACGGGTCCTCGGCCGGTGCGCCGCCGGCCTGGCCGCCCGTCATGCCCGCCGCGATCGCCGCACCCGCCGCCGCGCCCGCGCCGATCCCGGCCATGCCGCCGGGCTGCGCCGCCGCGGTGTCGATCGCCTCGGCGGTCTGGAAGCGGATGTAGCGATCGACATCGCCGAGCACGCGCATCGAGCTGCCCTTGTCGAGATGCTCCTGCACGCCTTCCGGCAGCGACAGGCTCTCGACCTGGAAGCTCGTGCATGCCAGCCCCCATTGCGCGAAGGCCGGCTGCACCGCCGCGAGCAGCCGCGCCGACAGCGCCGCCTGGTCGCCGGCGAGGTCGACGAACGCCGTCTCGCCCTTGCCCAGCGCCGATGCCAGCGCGGTGGCGATCGCGCCGCGCAGCTGCGGCTCGACATCGGCGACCGTCAGCCGCTCCAGCGTGCCCATCAGCTTGACCGAAAACACCGCCAGATCCTCGATCCGGAACGAATAGCTGCCAAAGGCACGGATCCGCAGCGGGCCGAATTCCTTGTCGCGCACTGTGATCGGCTGCGTCGTGCCCCATTTCAGCGCGAGCTGTTCCTTGGTGGTGTAGAAATAGACGTCGGACTTGAACGGCGAGGCAAAGCCCTTGTCCCAGTTCATCAGCGCGGTCAGCACCGGCAGATTGCCCGTCTCCAGCCGGTACTGGCCCGGCTTGAACGCATCGGCGATCTGCCCCTCATTGTGGAAGAACGCCGTCTGCCCCTCGCGCACGGTCAGTTGCGTGCCGTTGCTGATCTCGCGGTCGCGCATCGGATAACGGATCGCCAGCTCGCCGGGCTGTTCGGTCCAGTCGATGACATTGACGAACTGCTTGGACAGAAAATCGAGCAATCCCATGCGCGTCACTCCCGGCTATCGCGTTGCCTGCGATCCTAGGCGGTTCGGTGTGGGGACCGGAAGGGAAAAAGCTGCGGGGGCCGTTTTATTTGAGGGGTATTGTGCGGCGATGGCGCGGCTTAACGCTTGGCGGCGCTGAGGCTGACGGAGGGACGGCGCCTTTGGCTGCTCTGGAGTGGATCATTTCGGTAGAGTTTGTTGGCCATTGCACCTGTCGCCGCAATTCAATTTGCGCAAATTTCTTATGGCTGACCAATGCTTAATATATGCGGGACGGAATAATGTTCCGGGTTCATTGGAACGAAAATGACGGACATTTTTTAACTATGGGTAGCGCTAAATCAATTATATATTTTTTGTTTGTATGTTGGGATTAATAATCTCAATATTTACAACTTATGCTTATTTATATTTTTCCGTGATCTCAATTTTGCCGACAAGGTTTATTCAATATATTCACATAATAATAATATTGTTGGGACCTTTATCTATTTATGGAGCTTTTTCTAAAAGATATTCACCAATAATTATTGTTTCATTTCAAATATTAATCATCGTGTATCTTACATTTCATCCGATAATTTAGAGGGCCCGAAGCTCCCGTGGGGAAATATAGTTCCGGAGAACCTATGCTTTTGTATCCGCGCACTCCAAGCTGCTGTACGATAGCTTTGTCGGAGCGCTTCGTGATCGATGTGATGTTTCGCTTGCGTGCAGCGAAGTTCGCCGACGCAACCCCGAACCCCACCCTACCGAACTACCGCTCCCCCCTTCATCACATGATCGACATGCTCGAGCGCGCTGATGTCCGCCAGCGGATCGGTCTGCACCGCGACCATGTCCGCGAAATGCCCCGGCGCGATCGCGCCGACGTCGGACGACCATCCCAGCAACGCGGCGGAGACCGTCGTCGCCGACTGGATCGCCTGCATCGGCGTCATGCCGTATCGCACCATATATTTGAATTGCCGCGCGTTCAGTCCGTGCGGATAGACCCCGGCATCGGTCCCGAAGCTGAGCTTGACGCCGGCCTTCGCCGCAGCGCGGAACGCCGCGCGCTGGGCGTCGGTCGTCTCGCGGTTCTTGCGCAGATATCCCGCCGGCCAGCCCTCTTTGGTGCCGACCTCCTCGATATAGTCGCCGTCATAGATATCCATGTCGAGGAACACGCCCTTCGCCCGGGCGAGCGCGATGCCCTCGTCGTCGATCAGCGAGGCATGTTCGACCGCGCGCACCCCGGCGCGGATCGCCGCCTTGATCCCCGCTGCGCCGTGCGCATGCGCCACCACCCAGCTGCCATGCGCCTTCGCCGCCGTGACCGCCGCCAGCATCTCGTCGTCCGACAGCTCCTGCGTGCCGGGTTCGGTCCCCTCCGCCAGCACCGCGCCGGTCGCGATCAGCTTGATCGAATCGACCCCGTGCTGGAACAGATAATTGACCTTGAGCCGCGCATCATTGGCATCAGTCACGACGCCGACGCGCATGTCGTCGGGCACCTTCACGTCGGGCGCAAAGCCCGTCACCTCGCCGCCGCCGCCGGGGATGGTGATATAGGCGCCGACCACGTTCATGCGCGGGCCGATCACGTCGCCGCGGTTGATCGCGTTGCGCAGCGCAACGTCGCTGAACGCGCGAAAGGTGCCGACATCATGGACGGTGGTGAAGCCCGCCTCCAGCGTCGACCGCGCGTTGCGCAGGCCGACATAGGCAATGTCCTGCGCGCTGTGCAGCAGGGGTTCGGCGACATTGTTGGTCTGCCCCCAGTCCGCAATATGCGTGTGCATGTCGATCAGCCCGGGCAGGACGGTAAAGGCTGACCAGTCGATCACCACCGCGCCGGCCGGCGGCGGCGACCAGGGCACGACCGAGACGACCCGGTCGTCGTCGATCCGGATCAGCCGGTCGTCGAGCACCACGCCCTTCTCGGTATCGATCAGATGCCCGGCGCGGACATAGCGTGTCTCGGCCATCGCCGGTATGGCGGGAAGCGCCACGGCGATGATCGTGGCCAAGGCGTGGAACAGTGGTTTTGCCGACATTATCGCCCTTCGGTTTTCTGACGTCACGTCCTTCGTCCGACGTGCAACAGGGCGGGCCAACGCACAAGCGGCTTGGAACATCCGTGCCAACGCCAACCGGCGCGGCAGCGGCGGGCTTGGAGCGAGATGACTTAACCTTAACCCGTTCGTTTCGAGCGAAGTCGAGAAACGGCAACAGGCGCTCTGCCAGGTTTCTCGACTACGCTCGAAACGAACGGACTGGGGATGATTCCGAATGATGTCATCCCGCCCTGTCATGCCCGGCGCCGATCGGCTACCTCACGTCATGCAACCGGCAAAGGCACCGACCCCATGACGACCCGTCGCGAACTTATCGGCATGAGCGCCGTCGGCCTCGTCGCGGTCGCCATCGCGGGCCGTTACGCGCTGAAGGCGGGCGCGCCACCGGCGCCGAAAGGCAATTTCCGCGTCCATCATACCGATGCCGAGTGGAAGGCGCTGCTTGCCCCCGCCAGCTATCACGTGCTGCGCGAGGCGGGGACCGAACGGCCTTTTACCAGCCCCTTGCTGGCGGAACATCGCCGCGGCGTCTTCGCCTGCGCCGGCTGCGGCAAGCAGGCGTTCCGCTCGGAAACCAAATATGACAGCCATACCGGCTGGCCGAGCTTCTGGCAGGTGCTGCCTGGCGCGGTGGTCGAGCACGAGGATCGCTCCTTCGGCTCCACCCGCACCGAGATCGTCTGCGCCGATTGCGGCAGCCATCTCGGCCATGTCTTCAACGATGGACCGCCGCCGACCGGCTTGCGCTATTGCATGAACGGCGTAGCATTGACCTTCAAACCGACCACGGCGTGACCTTCGCTACGATGATCGGTGCAGGGGGGGGAGCAGGGTAGCATGAGCGAAGTTTTCAACGGCGTTATGCGCGCGATAAGCAGCCTGGTCGGCTTGTTGATGGTGCTGATGGGCGGCGTCTGGATCCTCCAGGGTTTCAACATCGCCTTCCTCAACAGCTTCATGGCCAACGACAAGCAATGGGCGCTGTGGGGCGCGTTGCTCGCCGCGGCGGGCGTCGGCCAGATCATCTGGAGCAACACGCGCGAAGCCTATTACAAGGGGCGCTGACGTCGCATCGGCGTTGACGGCGTGATTCAGCCGGCGATCTGCCGCGACTAGGCTGCCGCCCATGCCCGCCACCCATCACCCTCGCCGCAGCGCCGCGACAACGCCGCCTGCCGCGCCGACATGTGCCCGTGGGAAATTCCCTGCCGGCGCCGCGAAAATGTATAAAATTCCCTGCCAATTTCCCTGCCGCAGGGATGTTGGCGCGTGCCCGTCAAGCGCTCCCGAACGGCAGGACGCTGTCATATGCCGCCAGCGCCGTCGCCCCGTCCACCCGCGCGCCCTGCCGCAGCAGAAAGGTGTGCGCTACGATCTCCGCCTGCTGCTCGATGCCATAACGGTGCAGCGGCCGGTCGGGCTGCAGGACATAGTCGTAGCGGCACCAGGGATGGCGCAGCAGCGGCAGGAACAGCCCGCTCTGGTGCTGCCAGACATGCACCATCTCATGGATGAACAGCGCCTGGTCGGCCAGGCTCGCCGCCGCGAAGTCGTCGCGATAGGCCGTGCCCTTCGGGTGGAAGTGGATCTTGCCCAGCGGCGCCATCACCGTGTTGCGCGGCTGGAAGAAGGCCCATTTGCGCCGCACGATGCGCACCCGCGCATAGTCGATCGCGTCGCCGAACATGCCGCGCGCCAAGGCGACTTCGCCCGTGCTTAGCGCGCGCTCCTGCGGTGGCTGTGCGCTCAGCGCCGCCTCACCCCTTGGGCGGCGTCGCGCCGGCCGCGATGACCAGCGCCGGATAGGCGATCCGCGTGCCGTCGCTGAAGGTCAGCGTCAGCGCCAGCGTGCGGCCGGGCACGATCTCGGGGTTGACGTCGTACAGCATCACATGCCGCCCGCCGGGCTTGAACTCGAGCGTCCCGTTCGCCGGCAGCGGCAGATGGTCGATCGGCTTCATCGACGCCATGCCGCCCATCTTCATCGATTCGTGCATCTCGCTGCGAATGACATATTCGCTGCTCACGCTGAGCAAAGTGCTGTCCTTGCCGCTACCGTGCAGCGTGAAATACGCCGCGGCCGGCTGTCCCTTCACCGCCGGGAGCCGCACATAACCGTGGTCGACATAGGTCTGCTTCGCCTGGCAGCCGCCGAGCGCCAGCGGCGCAACCAGCAGCGCGATCATCATTCGCATCGGCATCCTCTCCCATCATGGGATCGAGTTTGGGAACAAGCTTGGCGTTCTAGGGGGCACATAATCTTGCGACAAGCGAAAGCCCCCCTATATCGCGGTTCGTAAGTGCTTTCGCGTCGCCGGGTTTAGGGGCGGGGAAGCGAGGTGTAGATTTTTTATGACGGGGGCCGAAAGAGGACCATGGCTAAAGTAATCGGAATCGATCTGGGTACCACCAATAGCTGCGTTTCCGTGATGGAAGGCGGTAAGCCCAAGGTGATCGAAAATGCGGAAGGCGCGCGCACCACGCCGTCGATCGTCGCCTTCGCCAAGGATGGCGAGCGACTGATCGGCCAGCCGGCCAAGCGCCAGGCGGTGACCAATCCGGAGAATACCGTGTTCGCGGTGAAGCGCCTGATCGGGCGCCGCTTCGACGATCCCATCACCAAGAAGGACACCGAGCTGGTGCCCTATCATATCGTCAAGGGCACCAATGGCGACGCTTGGGTCCAGGCCGGCGGCAAGGATTATTCCCCGTCGCAGATCTCGGCGTTCACGCTGCAGAAGATGAAGGAAACCGCCGAGGCCTATCTCGGCGAGACGGTGACCCAGGCGGTCATCACCGTTCCGGCGTACTTCAACGACGCGCAGCGCCAGGCGACCAAGGACGCCGGCCAGATTGCCGGCCTCGAAGTGCTGCGCATCATCAACGAGCCGACCGCGGCCGCGCTGGCTTATGGCCTCGACAAGGAAACCAACAAGACCATCGCGGTCTATGACCTTGGCGGCGGTACCTTCGACATCTCGGTGCTCGAGATCGGCGACGGCGTGTTCGAGGTGAAGGCGACCAACGGCGACACCTTCCTCGGCGGCGAGGATTTCGACGACAAGCTGCTCCGCTTCCTGGCCGACGACTTCAAGAAGGCCGAAGGCATCGACCTGACCAAGGACAAGCTGGCGCTGCAGCGGCTCAAGGAAGCTGCCGAAAAGGCCAAGATCGAGCTGTCCTCGGCGGCGACGACCGAAGTCAACCTGCCGTTCATCACCGCCGACCAGAACGGGCCGAAGCATCTCGTCAAGACGATCACCCGCTCGGATCTCGAGCGTCTCGTCGAGGACCTGATCCAGCGCACGCTCGAGCCGTGCCGCAAGGCGCTGGCCGATGCCGGCGTCAAGGCGGCCGACATCACCGAGGTGGTGCTCGTCGGCGGCATGACGCGCATGCCCAAGGTGCGCCAGGTCGTGAAGGACTTCTTCGGCAAGGAACCGCATTCGGGCGTCAACCCCGATGAGGTCGTGGCGATGGGCGCGGCGATCCAGGCCGGCGTGCTGCAGGGCGACGTCAAGGACGTGCTGCTGCTCGACGTGACCCCGCTGTCGCTCGGCATCGAGACGCTGGGTGGCGTGTTCACCCGCATGATCGATCGCAACACGACGATCCCGACCAAGAAGGCGCAGACCTATTCGACTGCCGACGACAACCAGCAGGCGGTGACGATCCGCGTGTTCCAGGGCGAGCGCGAAATGGCGGCGGACAACAAGTTGCTTGGCCAGTTCGACCTGGTCGGCATCCCGCCGGCGCCGCGCGGCGTGCCGCAGATCGAGGTCGCTTTCGACATCGACGCCAACGGCATCGTCAACGTGTCGGCGCGCGACAAGGGCACCGGCAAGGAGCAGCAGATCCGCATCCAGGCTTCGGGTGGCCTGTCGGATCGCGACATCGAGCAGATGGTCCGCGATGCCGAGCAGTTCGCCGAGGACGACAAGAAGCGCCGTGAGGCGGCCGAGGCGAAGAACAACGCCGACAGCCTGATCCACACGACCGAGCGCCAGCTGGCCGAAAATGGCGACAAGGTCGACGCCGCGCTCAAGGCCGAGATCGAGGCTTCGATCGCCGACGCCAAGGCAGCCGTCGAAGGCGGCGAGCCCGAGGCGATGAAGGAAAAGGCCGCAGCCCTCGCACAGGTCGCGATGAAGCTCGGCCAGGCGATCTACGAGAAGCAGGCCGCGTCCGAGGCATCGCCGGGGGGCGAGGCAGCGGCCGAGGCGGCACCCAAGGAAGATGTGGTCGACGCCGAATTCTCGGAAGTCGACGACAGCACCAAGGCATAAGTAAACAGTAGATGCGTACCCTCCGTCATGCCGGCCATCCACGGCATGACGGAGAGGGCGGGGGCCCGGCATGAGCACGGAAATCGATTTTTACGAATTGCTGGAATGCGAGCGCACCGCCGACGAGGCGACGCTCAAATCGGCCTATCGCAAGCTCGCGATCAAATATCATCCCGACAAGAATGACGGCTGCAAGGACAGCGAAGCCAAGTTCAAGGCCGTCAGCGAAGCCTATGACGTGCTCAAGGACCCGCAGAAGCGCGCGGCCTATGATCGCTTCGGTCATGCCGCGTTCCGCAACGGCATGGGTGGCGGCGGTGGTGGCGGCGCGCAGGATTTCGGCGCGTTCAGCGACATTTTCGAAAATATCTTCGGCGAGTTCATGGGCGGCGGCCGCGCCGGCACGCGCTCGCCGCGGCGTGGCGCCGATCTGCGCTACGACATGGAGATCGGGCTCGAGGACGCGTTTCGCGGCAAGTCGACCGACGTCACGATCGACGTCTCGGCCGCCTGCGACGTGTGCGACGGCACCGGTGCGCGCAAGGGCACTGCGGCCAAGACCTGCACGACCTGCCATGGCGGCGGCAAGGTCCGCGCGCAGCAGGGTTTCTTCGTCGTCGAACGCACCTGCCCGAGCTGCCACGGCGCTGGCCAGGTCATCGCCGATCCGTGCAGCGCCTGCCGCGGCGAGGGGCGGATCGAGAAGACCCGCACGCTCACTGTCAACATTCCCCCCGGCGTCGACGAGGGCACGCGCGTGCGGCTCACCGGCGAGGGCGAGGCGGGGCTGCGCGGCGCACCGCCGGGCGATCTCTACATCTTCCTCCACATCGCACGGCACCCGATCTTCGAGCGCGAGGGCACGACGCTGTTCGCGCGCGCGCCGATCAGCTTCTCGACCGCCGCGCTCGGCGGCGAGGTCGCGATTCCCGGTCCGGATGGCGAGCGCCACATGATCCGCATCCCGCCGGGCACGCAGAGCGGCCGCGAACTGCGCCAGCGCGGTGCCGGCATGCCGGTATTGCAGGGCAGGGGCCGCGGCGATCTCGTCATCCGCATCGAGGTCGAGACGCCGACCAAACTCAGCCAGCGCCAGCGCGAGCTGCTCGAGGAATTCCGCAAGACCGAAACCGGTGAGGAAAGCCCGCAGACGATGGGTTTCTTCAAGAAGGTGAAGTCGGCGCTGGGGTGAGGCCGCGTTCGGGCGGTGCGGCGACGGGAGTCGTCTTGCCTGCGCTCACCTTCGACAGCACCGCCTCGAGCAACGGGGTCATCGCGCCGAGCCGGCGCGCCTTGATTGCGACGTCCCAGAGTGATTCAAACTTCTTCCAGCCGCTGGCATAGAAGAAGTGTTTGGCGCGGTGCTTCACGGTGCCATGTGTCGCGGCGCCGCGGGCGATGTTCCGCCAGCGATAGAAGTCGCGATAGGCGCGGTCATAACCCGCCTTGAGTGCCGCCGGGGTCAGTTTCGCGGGGCGATAGACGACATGGCGCGTATCATACTCGTCCCAATTGTCGCTGGTGATGCGTCCCTGTCGCGCAAGCTCGGCGTGCAGGCGCGTGCCGGGATAGGGCGTCTGGATGTGGAAGGTCGCGGTGGTGATCCCGGCACGCACCGCCCAGTCGACGGTGCGATCGAACACGTCGAGGCCGTCATCGTCCATGCCGAACACGAACGAGCCGTTGATCATGATCCCCAGATCGCTCAGCCGCCGCGCGACCGCCTGATAGTCGCGGGCGAGGTTCTGCTTCTTGTTGCTGGCCCTGAGGTTGGCCGGGCTGAACGTCTCGAACCCGACGAACAGGCTGCGCAAGCCGGCTTCCGCCGCGCGCTCGATCAAATCCCCGCGCAGCACCGAGTCGACCGTCGCCGCGCCCTGGAACAGCCGCCCCATGCCGCGCATTCCGGCAAACAGGCTTTCGGCGAACTGCGGGTTGCCGAGCAGATGGTCGTCGAGAAAATACAAATGCCGCCCCGGCAAGCGCTCGATCTCGGCCAGCGCCTCGTCGACCCGCTGGGTGTAGAAGCTGCGCCCGCCGCCGAAAAAGGCGTCCTTGTAGCAGAAGTCGCAATGCTGCGGACAACCGCGCGTGACGACGATCGAATTGGGCACGAGATAGCGCTCGCGCTTGATCAGGTCGCGGCGGATCGGCGGCAGGCGCTCGATCGTACGACCGCCGGTCGAGACGTAGCGCGGTTGCGGGCACCCCGACCGGAAATCGTCGAGGAAGCGCGGGAAAGTCTGTTCACCGGGGCCAATGAAGATGGCATCGGCATGGCGCGCCGCTTCCTCGGGCAACGCGGTGACGTGCAGCCCGCCGAGCGCGACGAAGCAGCCTTTGGCGCGATAGCGATCGGCCAGTGCATAGGCGCGATAGGCGTTGGTGATATAGACCTGGATGACGACAAGATCGGGCGCGTCGTCGGTGCGCAACAGCTCGACATGATCGTCGACCAGCTCCGCCTCGTCGTCGGGCGACAGGAAGGCGGCGAGCGTCGCGAGGCCGAGCGGCGGGAACAGCGAATATTTGATCGGCCGCCACAGCGGGCTCTTCGCCTCGACCAACGCTGGCAGGATGAACTTGACCCGCATGATGCCTCCTCGTCGAGAAGGCATAGTCCTGCCGAGCGATATGATAACGCGAGGAGCCGGCGCTGTTTACGTGCACTTTCGATGCAGCGTCGGGGGAGCCTAGCTCACCCGGCCTGTCCGCCCCTTTTGACAAGGGGCGGTGGGCCGATGAATCAGAGGGCTACGACCTCTGCCACCAGCGCCAGGAGGGCGATCATCAGCATGCTGCTGAACGCTGCTTCCATCATACGCATGGTTGGGTTTCCTAATGCCGGGTAGGTCCGGCACGGGCGCATGTGGAGATTGTTGCTCAGTTCAGCAATATTATTTCAGGCCTTCGCAGTTGCAGCATTTGCAATCGTAACGGCTATGGAAAGACCCGGTCGAAGATCGTGTCGACATGCTTGAGGTGATAAGCGAGGTCGAACTTGTCCTCGAGCTCGGCCACCGACAGCGCGGCGGTCACCTCGGGATCGGCCTTGAGCAGTTCGAGCAGCGACAGTTCGCCGTCCGATTCCCACACCTTCATCGCGTTGCGCTGGACGAGGCGATAGCTGTCCTCGCGGCTCACCCCGGCCTGGGTCAGCGCGAGCAACACGCGCTGCGAATGGACGAGGCCGCCCATCTTGTTGAGGTTCTTTTCCATCCGCGCGGGATAGACGACCAGCTTGTCCATCACGCCGGTCAGACGCGCCAGTGCGAAGTCGAGCGTGATTGTCGCGTCGGGGCCGATATAACGCTCGACCGAGGAATGGCTGATGTCGCGCTCGTGCCACAGCGCGACATTCTCCAGCGCCGGGGTCACATAACCGCGCACCATCCGCGCCAGACCGGTGAGGTTCTCGGTCAGCACCGGGTTGCGCTTGTGCGGCATTGCCGACGAGCCCTTCTGGCCGGGCGAGAAATATTCCTCCGCCTCAAGCACCTCGGTGCGCTGCAGATGGCGGATCTCGATCGCCAGCCGCTCGATCGAGCTGGCGACCACGCCGAGCGTCGCGAAGAACATTGCGTGCCGGTCGCGCGGGATGACCTGGGTCGAGACCGGCTCGACCGTCAGGCCGAGCCTGGCCGCGACATGCGCTTCGACGCGCGGGTCGATATTGGCGAAGGTGCCGACGGCGCCCGAGATGGCGCAGGTTGTGATGTCGGACCGCGCCGCGACGAGCCGCGCGCGGTTGCGCGCGAATTCGGCATAGGCCTGGGCGAGCTTGAGCCCGAAGGTCACCGGCTCGGCATGGATGCCGTGGCTGCGGCCGATCGTCGGCGTCATCTTGTGTTCGCGCGCACGGCGCTCGAGCACGACGAGCAGCGCATCGATATCGGCGATCAGGATGTCGCTCGCGCGCGCGAGCTGCACCGCGAGGCAGGTGTCGAGCACGTCGGACGAGGTCATGCCCTGGTGCATGAAGCGCGCTTCGTCGCCGACCTGCTCCGCCACCCAGGTGAGGAAGGCGATCACGTCATGCTTGGTCACCGCCTCGATCGCATCGATTGCCGCGACGTCGATCTTCGGGTTGGTCGCCCACCACGCCCATAAAGCGTCGGCCGCGGCTTTCGGCACGACGCCAAGCTCGGCGAGCGCCTCGGTGGCGTGTGCCTCGATCTCGAACCAGATCCGGAAACGCGCCTCCGCCTCCCAGATCGCGGTCATGTCGGGGCGCGAATAGCGTGGCACCATGGCAACGGTTCCCAAAATTCAGGTGATCGGTTCGTCGTGGAATCGGCTCGTCGCCGCGACGACACGCGCCCTAGCAGGGACGGGTCGATCCTTCAAACGCGGCAGAAAAGGACCATATTTCAAAGCGAGGCGTTGAGCTTGTGACGCCTGAACATTCTGGTTCGAACGTCCGAGTTCCCGCAAGGCCTCGCGTATCTCTGGCCTTCGCACCCTTTGTAAAGCGTAATGGAGATTGATCATGCTGAAATATGCCCTTCTCGCCGGCGCCATGATGCTGTCGGCCCCCGCCCTGGCGCAGGACAAACCCGCCACGCCGCAGACCCCGACCGCCACACAGCCGGCGCCGACCCAGAACGATCCGGCACAACCGGTCACCCCGGCACCGCAAACGGCTGCCCCGGCGCAGGATTCGACATCGATGACCACCGCGACCGATCCGGTGGCGCAGCCCCAGGCCCAGGCAGCCACGGCGCAGCCATTGACCAAGGCGCAGCAGATCGCGCAGGTCGTCGATACCGAATTCGCCACTTACGACGCGGACAAGAATGGCGTGCTGAGCGCGACCGAGTTCGATGCCTGGATGGTGGCGCTGAAGACGGCGGCCGACCCGACCACCAAGGCCGACGCGCCGGCGACCAAGAAGTGGCTGACGCTCGCCTTCACCCAGGCCGACAAGGACAAGAGCAAGTCGGTTTCCAAGACCGAGCTCAATGGTTTCCTTGTTGCCGGCAACTCGTAACTGATCGGCTGAAAACGTGGCCGCCGCACCGACCGGTGCGGCGGCCCTTTCGCGCTCAGATGAGCCCCATTGCACGAAGGCTGGCATGGCCCTTGGTGCCGATCACGACATGGTCGTGTACCGCGATGTCGAATTGCCGTGCGGCCTCGATCGTCTTGCGAGTCAGGTCTATATCGGCGCGGCTGGGTTGCGGGTCGCCGCTCGGATGGTTGTGGACGAGGATGATCGCCGCCGATCCGAGATCGATCGCGCGCCTTACCACCTCTCGGACATGCACGGCGGCCTCACTGATCGTGCCCTCGCTGACCAGTTCGTCACGGATCAGCATGTTGCGCGTGTTGAGGTGAAGTACGCGAACGCGCTCGATCGGGTGGTGCGCCATGTCGGCGCGGAGATAATCGAGCACCGCCTGCCAGTTGGACAGTATCGGCCGCTCGTCGAGATCGTTGCGCAGCAGCCGCAAGGCGGTCGCCTGGACGATCTTGAGCGCGGCGATCGACGTGTCGCCCATGCCCTTGATCCGGCCCAGCGCCTCGGCATTGGCGGCGAGCAGGCCGCCGATGCCGCCAAATTCCTTGAGCAGCGCCTTGGCCAGCGGCTTGGTGTCGCGCCGCGGGATGGCTAGCCCCAACAGATATTCGATCAACTCGTAATCGGGCATGCCATCGCCGCCGGTCTCGACGAGCCGCTGGCGCAACCGCGCGCGGTGGCCGAGATGATCGGGGGGCGGAACACTCATTACGCTGGAGGATTAAACAGGCGGCGGTTGCCGCGCAATCGTCCGGCCCTATGCTGGCAGACACTTTGAAGACGGAAAGGCCGGCGTGACGCCAGACGACAGCGACATGCCCAACGCCGCGACGAGCGTGCCACGCCGTCGGCGTGCGCGCGCCGCAGCACTTGCGTCGCTTGCGTTGCTGCTGCTGGCGTTGCTGGTGGCGTGGACCCAGCGCAAGCCGATCGCCAGCAGTTATATCGACGGCTACCTCGCCGGGCACGGCGTGCCGGCGCGCTACAAGATCGCCGATCTCGGCTTCGGGCGCCAGCGACTGACCGATGTCGTGATCGGTCCGGCCGCCAGACCAGACCTGATTGCCGACTGGATCGAACTGCGCACGCATGTCGGTCTCGGAGGAGTCGTCGTCGATGAAATCCGCACCGGCCACGCCCGGCTGCGCGTCACGCTGGTGCAGGGCAAGCTCTCGCTTGGCGCGATCGACCGGCTGTTGCCGGCGCGGAGCGGCAAGCCCTTCGCGCTGCCGGCAATCGTCGCCGATATCGCCGACGCGCGGGTGCGGCTCGAAACGCCGCAAGGTGTCATCGGGTTGAAGATTGCGGGTTTCGGCCGGCTCGACAATGGTTTTCGCGGGCAGGTTGCCGCCGTCGCCGATACGCTCGGCGCGGGCGGATGCACGTTGAGCCGCGCCGGTGGCGTGCTGCGCGTGCAGGTTCTCGCCGGCGCACCGAAGCTGACGGGGCCGGTGCGGCTGGCCAGCGCGACCTGCGGCACGACCGCGCTGCGAGACATGGGCGCCGATCTCAGCGTGTCTTTATCGCCCGCGCTCGATCATTGGGATGGCACGGCGCAGGTTGCGCTCGCCGAATTGTCGCATCCGGCCGGCGTCCTTGCTGCGCTCGACGGCACTATCACCGGCGCCGGATCGATGGCTGCTATGTCGGGCGACATAGACCTTGCGTCCGGGCGTGGTGAGGCCAGCGGATGGCGCGCGGGCGCGCTGAAGGCGTCGGGCCAATACCGCGTCGGCGCGAGCGGCGTGGCGTTCGACGGAAAAGTCGGCGCCCACCTCGCGGCAGATGCCGCTTTCTTGCGCGGCATCGCGGAGCGCGGCGCTGCTGCGGATGGCACGCCGCTCGCGCCACTGGCGCGCAAGCTGACGGCCGCGCTCGCCGCTGCCGGCCGCGACTTCGGTGTCGATGCCAGCGTGGCGTTACACAATGATCGCGGTGAGGGGCAAATCGGTCTGTCCGACGTGCACCTTGCGGCGCGCAGCGGTGCGCAGTTGCTTTTGTCCGGCGGGAAGGGTGTTCTCTATCGCTGGCGCGATGGTGCCAGCCTCATCGATGGGAAGGCGGCGTTCGATGGCGGGGGCCTGCCGACCGGCAGCGTCGATCTGGCGCAGACCGTTCCGGGCGGGCCGATTACGGGGACCGCAGCGCTGCAACCCTATGCCGCCGGCGACGCCCAGCTTTCCGCCACGCCGATCCGTTTTTCGATCGTGGGCCAGACGACGCGGTTGACGACGCAACTGGCGCTATCGGGTCCGCTCGGCGATGGCCGGGTCGAAGGGTTATCGCTGCCGATCGACGCGCGTTGGAACGGGCGTGGCGGGTTGCTCGTCAATCCGGCCTGTGCCCCCTTGTCGTTCCGGCGCGTCGCGCTGTCGGGTGTCGTGCTGCAGCCGGCGAGCGTGACGCTCTGCCCGCGCGATCGCGCGCTTTTCAGCCTCGATCATGGGGGCGTCGGCGGCGGTGCCCATCTTGTGGACGTGCGTCTGGCCGGGGCGAGCGGATCCAGCCCGCTCGCGCTCTCGGCGGCGTCGATCGATGTCGGTCTTGGCGGGCCCGATTTCACCGCGAACGGGGTAGCGGTGCGGCTCGGCGCAGCCGGCAGCCAGACCCGGCTCGATATCGTCGCGCTGCATGGCGGCTACGACCGAGGCACTCTTGCCGGGCGATTCGACGGGGGAGCCGGTCGGATCGGGTCGGTGCCGCTGCTGCTGTCGAAGGTGGCGGGAGACTGGAACTTTAAAGAAGCCGTGCTGTCGATCACGGGCGGCCTGACCGTCGACGATGCGGCGGTCGCGCCGCGGTTCAAGACGTTGATCGGCCGCGATGTGCGGCTGGCGCTGAAAAGCGGCGTCATCACCGCGACCGGCGGTCTCGTTTCGCCGGAGAAGAATGTCGCGGTCGCGCAGGTTGCCTTGGCGCACGACCTGTCGCACGGCACCGGTCGCGCCGATCTCACCGTGCCGGCGATCACCTTTTCAAAGGCGTTCCAGCCGAAGGAACTGACCGGCATCACGGACGGCGTCATCGAAGAGGTCAACGGCACGGTCGCAGGGGAGGGGCATATACGCTGGACGCCGCAGGCGGTGACCAGCGACGGCGTGTTCCGCACCGCCGGGACCGACCTCGCTGCGGCGTTCGGCCCGGTGACCGGTATTGCCGGCGAGATCCGCTTCACCGATCTGCTCAACCTCGAAAGCGCGCCGGGGCAGGTTGCCACGATCAAGTCGGTCAACCCCGGCGTCGCGGTCCAGGACGGTACGATTCGCTACCAGACCCTGCCCGGCGCGCGTATCCGTATCGAAGACGGGCGCTGGCCGTTCGCCGGGGGGGTGCTCGTGCTCGATCCGACATTGCTCGATTTCGATATCGCGCAAAAGCGCCGCATGACCTTTCGCGTGACGGCGATGGACGCGGGCCAGTTCCTGCAGCAGTTCGACTTCAAGAACCTCAACGCCACCGGAACCTTCGACGGCACCTTGCCGATGGTGTTCGACCAGAGCGGCGGGCGGATCGAGGCAGGCCAGTTGAAGGCGCGGCCCGGCGGCGGTTCGATTGCCTATCTTGGTGAAATTACCGAGCGCGATGTCGGTTTCTGGGGCAACCTCGCCTTCCAGGCGCTCAAGGCGCTCAACTATCGCGATCTCGATATCGTCATGAACGGCCCGCTGGCCGGCGACGTGATCACCGAGGTCCACTTCGCCGGGGTCAGCCAGGGGGCAGGGGCCAAACGCAACTTCCTCCTCGATCGGCTCCAGAAACTGCCCTTCGTCTTCAACCTGCGAATCACGGCGCCCTTCCGTTCGCTGGTCAGCACGGCAGAGGATATCTACGACCCGCGCCGGCTGATCGAGCGCAACCTGCCCGCGTTGATCGAGGAGCAGAACAAGCGTGCCCGGCCGCCGACACCCCCGCCTTCTCCCGTTCAGCCCTCCGACAGCAGGACCATGCCATGACGCAAACAGGATTGACGCCGCGCGAGCGGAGACCGACGAGTGAGGTGATGAACAGGGTGATCGCGATAGCCGTGCTTGCGGCGGCAGGTTTGACCAGCGGATGCGTCAATGTGACGGCGCCCGACAAGCCGATCGTGATCAACCTCAACATCACCATCACCCAGGCGGTCGTCTACCGCCTCGATGGTGAGGCGAAGACATTGATCCAGCAGAATCCGGGAATCTTTTGATGACCAAGACCCATGCCCGTATCATCATCGCGCTCGGCGCGATGTCGCTGTGCGCCGGGACCGCGCTGGCCCAGGCACGCGACCCTGCCTATGCCGCCGCGCGCGCCGCCGGCGAGGTGGGCGAGCAGCCCGATGGCTATCTCGGCGTGGTCGGCGACGGCTCGCCCGAGATCCACAAGCTGGTCAACGGCATCAACATCCAGCGCAAGGCGGCTTATACGCGCGGCGCAGGGTCCGGGGCGACGATCGAACAGTTCGCCTTCGTGTCGGGCTGTAACCTGATCGCCAAGACTGCCCCGGGCGAGAAATACAAGGCGCCGAGCGGCGAGTGGAAGACACGGACGAGCGCCGCGCCCGAGCGCGATCCGCGCTGCATCTGAGCGCATCGCTCGCGATAGCTGCGGCCACCTCCCGCAACGGTTGACTCGGTGCGGTGCCCTTTCTAAACGGGCGCCGCAACGGGGGCTCGACCCCATGTTCCTCGTCGCCCGCCGCAAGGTGAGGCGGCGTTTTCTTATCAGGATGTGATCCACCTTGGCTGACGATCGCCAGAACGACGACCTTGACCAGCGTATCGCGCAAGCGCGTGCGACTGAGCAGGCACGCGTCGGTGGCGTTGCGCCGGCACCGAAGGGCTATGGTCAGGGTTCGCGCGTGCTCGCGGAGCTGATCGGCGTACCCACCGGTGCCGCACTGATCGGCTGGGTGCTCGATCGCTGGTTCGGCACGTCGCCCTGGATCCTGCTGGTCCTGCTCGCGCTCGGCGTGATCGCGGCCTTTCGCAACATCTTCCGCATTTCGAAGGAGCGCGCCGAATGAGCGCCGGCAAGATCGACCCGATGGAGCAGTTCATGGTCGAGCCCGTGCTCGGCCATCATCTCACGCTCTTCGGCTACGACGTCTCGTTCACCAACTCGGCGTTGTTCATGGTCGTCGTGTTCGTGCTGCTCGCGGCCTTCGTGTCGGGCGGGCTGAAGCGTCAGCTGGTCCCGGGCCGTTGGCAGGTTGCGGTCGAGAGCATGATCGGCTTCATCGACAATATGGTGTCGGTCAATATCGGCGAGGGCGGCAAGAAATTCGCGCCGTACATCTTCTCGCTGTTCTTCTTCATCCTGTTCGCCAATCTCGTCGGCGTGATGCCGATCGCGATCATCCCCGGCTTCCATACCTTCGCCGTGACGAGCCACATCACGGTGACTGCGGTGCTCGCCTTCGTGTCGTTCGGCATCGTTCTGGCGGTGGGGCTGTGGAAGCATGGCTTCCATTTCCTCTCGCTGTTCGTCCCGCACGGAACGCCGGCCTGGCTATTGTGGCTGATCCCGCCGGTCGAGCTGCTGTCGTTCCTGGTGCGTCCGTTCAGCCTCGGCCTGCGACTGTTCGTCGCGATGACCGCCGGGCACATCCTGCTCGAAGTGTTCGGCAGCTTCGTCGTCCAGGGCATCAACGCCGGCGGCCCGCTTGGCTGGCTCGTCAGCGGTCTCAGCTTCGTGATGATCATCGGCGTGAGCGCGCTTGAATTGCTGGTGTGCGCGATTCAGGCCTATGTGTTCGCGCTGCTTACCTCGCTTTACCTCCACGACGCGGTGCATCTGCACTAAGTCATTGTTGTTTTGTTGATTTTGCTAGGAGCTTGAAATGACTGATCTTGGTGCAATGTACATCGGCGCTGGCCTCGCCGCGATCGGCATCGGCCTTGCCGCGCTCGGCGTGGGCAACGTGTTCGGTTCGTTCCTCGAAGGCGCGCTGCGCAATCCTTCGGCTGCTGACGGTCAGCAGGGTCGCCTGTTCATCGGCTTCGCGGCGTCGGAGCTTCTCGGTCTGATCGCGTTCGTGGTCTCGATCCTGATCCTCTTCGTCGTCAAGAAGTAAGCAAGAGCGACCTCGATGCCTCAGCTTTCCCAGATCGGCGAAATCTACGCCTCGCAGCTATTCTGGCTCGCGATCGTTTTCGCGCTGATCTATTTCGGGATCGGTCGTGCGATGGTCCCCCGGATCGAGCGCACGATCGATGATCGTGACGCCCGCATCAAGGGGGATCTCGACGCGGCGGAAGCCGCCAGGGCTGCGGCATCGACGCTCGACCATGATTATCATGCCGGGCTCGACGCAGCACGCTCCACCGCGCTGCGCGACGTCACCGAGGCCAAGGTCAAGGCGACGGCGGAAGCCGAGAAGCGGGTCAAGGCAGGCGACGCCAAGCTGACGACGGCCGTGGCCGATGCGGCTAGCCGGATCGGTGCATCGCGTACCGCTGCGATGGCCGAGATCGAGGCTGCTACGGTCGATGCTGTGCAGGACATCGTTGCCAAATTGTCGGGCGTGAAGGTCGACCGCGCCACTGCGGCGGCCAAGGTCAAGGCGGAACTGGCACATGGCTGAACACGTCGCGCAGACCGTCGCCCAGGGCGGCGTTGTCGAATTGCATGCCGAGCCGACGGCGCTGGGTATCTCCGCGTCCGGCTGGGTCGCCTTGTCGATGCTGGTCGTCATCGCGATCATGCTGTGGAAAAAAGTGCCGGCGATCGTCGCCAAGGCGCTGGACGCCCGGATTGCGACGATCCGCAGCCAACTCGACGAAGCCGAACGGCTCCGCAGCGAGGCGGAGGCCGTGCTGGCCGATGCCAAGGCACGCAGCGCTGCCAGCGTCGGCGATGCCGCGGCGATCGTCGCGCATGCCGAGGCGGAAGCCAAGGCGCTGCTGGTCAAGGCCGAGGCTGACGCCAAGGAACTGATCGAGCGTCGCCGCAAGATGGCCGACGACAAGATCGCCGCCGCCGAGCGCGGTGCGATCGCCGAAATTCGTTCCACGGTCGCCGATGCGGCCGTCCGGGCTGCTGCGGCGATCATCGCCGAGCAGCATGGCGCGGCAGCCGACAAGGCGCTGGTCGACCGCACCATCGCCGGGCTGGGCCGCCCCAACTGAGCGTTCCGCGCGGCGCGCGGAACGGCTATGTTCCGGCCCGGGCGGCGATTCGCGCCGTGCCTAGCTCGGAAAGAAACCTCATGAAGCTCTTCACCTGCTGCGCCGCCTTGGTCGCGCTGACCGCTGCGCCGGCATTGGCGCAGACCGCGACGCCGGCTCCTGCCGCCACGCCAGCGCCCGCTGCTGCGGCACCCGCCGCCGCCGCCAAGTTCACGCTCGATTCGCCGATCGAGACGCTCGTTGCCGACACCTCCGCCAAGCAGGTGCTCGACACCGACCTTCCCGGCCTGACCACCAACGACAAGTACGACATGTTCAAGTCGATGTCGCTGAATCAGGTCGCCGGCTTCGCGCCCGACAAGCTGACGCCGGAGCGCCTGACCAAGGTCGCGACCGACCTCGCCGCGATCAAGTAACGCCATGGGCGGTGCGGCGGCTCCTGTGGCGCCGTCGTACCGTCGGTACCTTCAGTAGCGCAGCATCACGCGCCTCGCGAAGGCGGGCGAAAGGCTGTAGGCAAGCCGCAGCCACCGCGTCATGCCGACATTGACCTCGTTGCGCCCGGTGGCCATCGCCGCGACGACCTGACGGGCGCATTCCACTGCGGACATTTTCCTGTGATTGTTGCCCGCCGTCATGCGTGTTTCGACGACCGGCGGCAGCACTTCCAGCACATGGACATGCGAGCTTTTCAACTGCGCGCGTAGCGCCATGGTAAAGCTGCGCAGGCCGGCCTTGGTCGCGCAATAGACCGGCGTGCTCGCACTGGGCGCGATCGCCAGGCCTGACGTGACGTTGACGATCATCGCCGCCGGTCGCGCCCGAAGCCGGTCGAGCAAGGCGACGATCAGCCGGATCGGTGCGTTGAGGTTGAGGAAGATGCAGCGATCGGTCGCGACAAGGTCGATCGGCGCGTCGACATCGAAATTGCTGCCCATCCCGGCATTGTTGACCAGGATGTCGATCGTTCGTTCGCCGAGCGCCTGCAACAGCTCCGCACAACCCGCTTCACCGGCGAGATCGGCCGCGATCGCTTCGAAACCCTCGGCCGTGGCAGCGGCGAGCCGCGCTTCGTTGCGGCCTACGACGATCACGCTGGTGCCTGCCGCCTTGAGTGCACGCGCGATCGCCAGCCCGATCCCATCGGAACCGCCCGTCACCAGCGCCGTCTTGCCTGCCAGTTGCATCGCGTCGCTCCCTGTTCGCGGACCGATATAGCCGTTGTCGCGGCCGGGCCGGAGTCCTAACTGAGGACCATGTCATCCCCCAATGCACCCGACCGTTTCAACGAGGACAAATCCACCTACACAGTACGCGGGACGGAGACGCCCGACCTCGAAGCCGGCGTGGCGGCGATCCGAAATGTCTTGAAGACGCTGCCGGCGCGGCCCGGCGTCTACCGCATGCTCGATGCGCGCGGCGACGTGCTGTATGTCGGCAAGGCGCGCGCGCTCAAGAACCGCGTGACCAACTATACCCAGGTCGATCGCCTGCCCAAGCGGCTTCAGCGCATGGTCGCGCAGACCCGCGCGATGACCATCGTCACGACCAATAACGAGGCCGAGGCGCTGCTGCTCGAGGCGCAGCTGATCAAGCGCTATCGACCGGCCTACAATGTGTTGCTGCGCGACGACAAAAGCTTCCCCTTCATCCTGTTACGCGCCGATCATGAGTTTCCGCGGATCCAGAAGCATCGCGGCGCGCGCAAGGCCAAGGGCAATTACTACGGTCCCTTCGCCAGCGCAGGATCGGTCAACAACACGCTGAATGCGTTGCAGAAACTGTTCCTGTTGCGGAGTTGCACCGACAGCTTCTTCAAGAATCGCGACCGGCCATGCCTGCTCTACCAGATCAAGCGCTGTTCCGCGCCGTGCACGGGCCGGATCGACGAGGCGGGCTATGCCGAGCTGGTGTCCGACGCCGAGGACTTCCTCGCCGGCAAGGCGACGGGCGTGCAGGCGAAGCTTGCCGGACAGATGCAGGCGGCGGCCGAGGCGATGGATTTCGAGCTCGCCGCGATGCTGCGCGACCGGCTGCGCGCGCTGACCTTCATCCAGGGTAGCCAGGCGATCAACGCCGAGGGGCTGGGCGACGCCGACATCTTCGCGCTGGCGAGCAAGGAAGGCACGATCGGCATCCAGGCCTTCTTCATCCGCGGTGGGCAGAATTGGGGGCATCGCAGCTTCTTCCCGACGCACACGGCCGACATCCCCGAGGCCGAGGTGCTGTCGAGTTTCCTGATGCAATTCTACGAGGAGGTGCCGCCGGCGCGCACCGTGTTTGTCGATCGCGAGGTGCCTGAGGCGGCGCTGGTCGTCGAGGCGCTGACCGAGCTCGCCGGGCGCAAGGTCGAGCTGTCGGTGCCGCAGCGCGGCACGCGCAAGCGGCTGCTCGATCAGGCGAAACGCAATGCCGAGGAAGCGCTCGACCGCCGCCTCGCCGAGAGCACGACGCAGGCCAGGCTGCTGCGCGAGGTCGCCGAGTTGTTCGGGCTGGCCGAGCCGCCCGACCGCATCGAGATCTATGACAACAGCCATATCCAGGGCACCAGCGCGCTCGGCGCGATGGTCGTCGCGGGCCCCGAGGG
Source organism: Parasphingomonas halimpatiens (assembly GCF_036663795.1). Taxonomy (NCBI): domain Bacteria; kingdom Pseudomonadati; phylum Pseudomonadota; class Alphaproteobacteria; order Sphingomonadales; family Sphingomonadaceae; genus Parasphingomonas; species Parasphingomonas halimpatiens. The sequence goes on along the minus strand of NZ_JAXOJP010000010.1, from coordinate 34,197 downwards.
TTTCCGCAAAGGCCAGTATCGCAAGTTCAACATCAAGAACCCCGAGACCAAACCGGGCGACGATTTCGCGATGATGCGCGAGGTGTTCTCGCGCCGCTTCGCCCGTGCGCTGACCGAGGACCCTGATCGCGACGGCGGCGACTGGCCCGATCTCGTGCTGATCGATGGCGGGCGCGGGCAGCTCAACGCGGTCAAGGCCGTGCTGGAGGAAATGGGCATCGAGGATGTGTGCCTGGTCGGCATCGCCAAGGGGCCGCATCATGGCCGCGACGGGCGCGAGGTGTTTCACATGATGGACGGCCGCGAGTTCCAGCTGCCGGTCAATGCGCCGGTGCTGTTCTACCTCCAGCGACTGCGCGACGAGGTCCATCGTTTCGCGATCGGCGCGCACCGCGACAAACGCGCCAAGGGCATCGTCAGCAGTCCGCTCGACGACGTGCCGGGGATCGGCCCGGCGCGCAAAAAGGCGCTGTTGATGCATTTCGGCACCGCGCGCGCGGTGCGCGGCGCGAGCCTCGAGGACCTGCAAAAGGCGCCGGGCGTCTCGGCCGGCGTGGCGCAGCAGATCCACGACTTCTTTCACACGCGCTGACACCATTCTGAACCAATCGTCACTATGCGTGCGCGCGCGTGGCGGTTAGGCTCCGGCCGGCACATCTGGGGGTAACGACATGATCCGTCCGGCAATTATCGGCAGCCTTCTGTCTGCCGCCGGTGCTGCCCATGCCAGCGATGCGCCGCGCTATCTGCCGGCGCCGGACTGGATCAAGCCCGCCCCGCCGGTCGATATGGCGAAACTCGGCGACGATGCGCCGATCGCGCTGATCAACGATACGCAGCAACGCTTCGACGGCGGTGAGGTTTGGACCTATCGCGAGACCGCGATGCGCGCCGCCTCCGACGATGCGCTGGCGCGGATCGGCACCGCCAAGCTGGCCTGGTTTCCCGATCATGGCGACCTGATTGTCCACCGCGTCGATATCCTGCGCGGCGGCGAGCGGATCGATCTGCTCAAGGCCGGCAGCCGCTTCACCGTGCTGCGCCGCGAACAGCAGCTCGAGCAGCTGCAGATCAACGGCATGCTCACCGCGACGCTGGCGGTCGAGGGGCTGCGCGTCGGCGACGTGCTCGACATCGCTTTTTCGACCACCAACCGCGACCCCGCGCTCAAGGGCAATGTCCAGGCCAATGCCGGGCTGGCGATCGCGCCGCTCAAGGTCGGCTATGTCGGCACGCGGCTGTTGTGGCGCGACGGCACCGATCTCCACTGGCGCGCCTATCCCACCGGCGCGGCGCCGGTGCTGAGCGACAAAGGCGGATGGCACGAACTGACGCTCAACGGCATCCTGCCCAAACAGCCCGACCTGCCGGCCGATGCGCCGCTGCGCTATCGCAAGCCGCCGGCGATCGAGGCGTCGAGCTTTACCGACTGGCCGAGCGTGTCGCGCGTGATGGCGCCCTTGTACGCGACCGAGGGACTGATCGCGCCGGGTAGCCCGCTTGCCGGAGAGGTGGATCGCATCGCCACGGCGGAAAGCGATCCGCTGAAACGCGCCGCGCTCGCACTGGCGCTCGTCCAGGGCAAGGTGCGTTATCTCTACAAGGGGCTGGAGGGCGGCAATTACGTGCCGCAGACGCCGACCCAGACCTGGGCGCTGCGCTATGGCGATTGCAAGGCGAAGACGCTGCTGCTGCTCGCCATCCTGCACGCGCTCAAGATCGAGGCCGAGCCGGTGCTGGCCAATATCGAGCTCGGCGACCTGGTGTCGGAACGCCTGCCGAGTGCCGGTGCGTTCAACCATGTGCTGGTCCGCGCAAAGGTCGGCGACGACGATCTGTGGCTCGACGGCACCGATCGCGGCGCGCATCTCGAGGATATCCACGACGTTCCGCCATTCCGCTGGGTGCTGCCGCTGCGCAGCACCGGCGCCGCGCTGCTCGCCGTGCCGCTGCGCCCGCGCACCCGCCCCGACGCCGTGGCGACCGTCGACATCGACGAAAGCGCCGGGATCGATCTGCCCGCGCCGTTCGTCGCCAGCGTCACGGTGCGCGGCGCGATCGCCGATTCGCTGCGCACGCTGTCGGCGCAGGGCAGCAAGGACGAGCGCGACAAGATGGCCGATCTCGTCGCGAATGGCGCGGTCGGATCGGGTTTCGTTGCCTCGCACACGCTGACCTTCGACGCGGTTGCCGGCACCGCGACGCTGGCGATCAAGGGCGTCGCTTTCCCATCATGGGAGCATGAGGAGAAGCGCTATCGCGCGACGCTCGATCGCTCGATCGGCGCGCGCCGCTTCTCGGCGGATCGGTCGCGGCCGGCGTGGAAGGATATTCCGGTCGCAACCGGCCGTCCGCATTTCAGCCTGTCGACCACACGGATCCACTTGCCCGGCGGCGGCGCCGGTTTCTCGCTCGACGGCGACCTGAAGCTCGACGAGACGATCGCCGGTGTGCGGATCCAGCGCGGCGCGACACTCGTAGGCAGCGTGGTGACGGTCGAGGATGGCGTTCAGGAGACCGGGGCCGAGATCGCGCCGGCCGACATCCTCTCCGAGCGCGCGCGCCTCGCCGCGGCACAGCGCCGGTTGCTGCGCGTGAGCAGCGCCCCGGGCTATCCCGCGCCGTGGGTGGCGATCGTCGCGGCGAAGCGCGCGCACCAGTTCGATCAGGTGCTCGCGCTCTATGCGGCGAAGATCGCGGACAAGCCCGACGAGGCCGGCCCGTATCTGGCGCGCGCGTCGTTCCTCATCGGCACCTTCGACCGGCGCGCCGCGCTTGCCGATCTCGACCGCGCCATCGCCATTGCCGCGACGGCCGATGCCTATCTGCGTCGCTCGAGCGTCCATGATGCGCTGGGCGAGAGTGCCCTGGCGCTGGCCGATGCCAGGGCGGCGCTCGATCTCGATCCCGGCTCGCAAAATGCGCTGGCGCGCGTGGCGTGGCTCGAAGCCGATCAGGGCCACAAGGATGCGGCGCTCGCGCTCGTCCAGCCGCGCATCGACGAGGGCGGCAAGGACAAGGCGAGTTATCTGCGCACCAAGGCCGACCTGCTGGCGCAGAGCGGCGACCGGGATGGCGCGATCGCCGCGATCGACGACGCGATCGAGGCCAGCCCGGGCAACCCGTCGCTGCTCAACATGCGCTGCTGGCTGAAGGGCACGCTCAACGTGTCGCTCGATACCGCGCTGAAGGATTGCACCCAGTCGATCGAACTCGGCAGCTCGGCGGTGTCGGCGCTCGACAGCCGCGCGATGGTATATTTCCGGCTCAACCGCTTCGACGACGCGTTGACCGATCTCAACGCCGCGCTCGAACTCAATCCGGCGCTCGCCGCCAGCCTGTTCATGCGCGGCGTGATCCACAAACGCCAGAGCGACAAGACTGGCGAGGCCGATCTTGCCGCGGCCCGCCTGATTTCACCCCGCGTCGATCGCGATTACGCCAAATATGGCATCGTGCCGTGAGCGGACGGTAAGGCGCGCTTAATCCGCAGTTTGCGAATTCTTCACCATCGGATTCTACGCCATGACGGGTGACCACGCCCGTCTTCCTCACCGTCGACGCTGCCTTGCAGTGGCGTCACCATGCCGAGCGGCTGGTGCCGCCGGCAATCTTCGAACACGCGATCGAACCGGCCGGTGTCGGGCTGAGCTTCCAGATCGCCCGGCTTGCACACCATGGCTTGCACGCCACCTTCTTCGTCGATCCGATGCCGGCGCTGCTGTTCGGCCTCGATCCCGTCCGCCGCATCGTCGACACGGTGCTCGATGCGGGGCAGGACGTGCAGTTGTTGCTCCATCCGGCCTGGGCCGGTGCGGTGGCGGGCGACGGCGGCGCGCAACATGGCCGCCATGCGCTGGCCGACTATACGGCGGAGGAACAGCAAGACCTCATCATCGGCGCCCGCGACCTGCTCGTCGCTGCGGGAGCGCCGTCGCCTATCGCCTTCCGGGCCGGTGGCTTCAGCGCCAATGCCGGCACGCTCCGCACGCTGGACGCGCTGGGCTTCGCTTATGATTCAAGCCGCGATGCGAGCGTATCCGGCGCAGAGTCGCGCGGCATGGCGCCGGTAGCGCATGGCGGCGTCGTAGAGGTCCCGGTCACGCTGATCGACGAGGGAGCCGGGTCGTTGCGCGCCTTGCGCGTCGACGCCCTCTCGGCCGGGGAGATGAGCGCCGCGCTCGATCATGCCGAGGCCAACGACCACGCCGCCGTGACGATCGTCTGCGATACCGCTGTGCTCGCCAATCGCGCCGCGACGCGTGGCAACGCCATTCATGTCAGCCGCTTCGAGGCCGTGTGCGCGATGCTTGCCGCGCGCCGCGAGACGCTGCCGACCTGCCGTTTCGACCAGCGTCCGGCGCTGCGCCTCGGCCAGCGCGACGCGCCGCTCGAACCGCATCATCTTCGCACCGGCTGGCGCCAGGCCGAGCAATTATGGTCGACCATGGTCGAGGAACGCGCCGCGTGATGGCGCGCGCGCAGTCAGCGCGACCGCGCGTCGGGCCGCAAGCGCTGGCGGCGCTCCAGCGTGATATGGTTCGTGTCCCGCTGTCGCTCGCCGAGGTGCTGGACGGCCGTGTCCCGATGCTCCCGGCCCTGCCGCGCCAGGCACCGGGCTATCTCGTCACCTCATTACCGGAAGATCGCCGCGCCGCGATGGGGTTCGGCGCCGACACGATGATCGCGGTGACGCGGCAGCGCTACACGCGTCACTGGGTCGATCTGTCGGCGGGCTTTTCGGATTACTGGCAACGGCTTGGCGAAGAGCTGCGCCGCGCCGTGACGCGCAACACCGCGCGGATCGCCAGCGTGTCAGGGGGAACGATCGCGCTGCGGCGTTTTCGCACGCCGCACGAACTGGCGCAATTCCACGACGTGGCGCACCGCCTGTCGCTGCGCACTTACCGTCAGCGCCTGAGCGGCGATGCCATACCCGACGATCCCGCCTTTCTACGGCGCATGATGGCCGATGCGACGGCGGGGCTGGCACGCGGCTGGGTGCTGCACATCGCCGGCGAGCCCGCCGCCTTCCTCTACGCGACCATCGATGCCGGCACGGTCGTGCGCCAATATGCCGCCTGCGACCCGGCGTTCGCCGATTTCGATCCGGAAGGCGTGCTGCAGGTCGAGATCATGCGCGATCTGTTCGCCGAACGGTGCCCGACGCGGTTCGACTTTGCCGAGGGCGCGCAATGCCGCAAGGGGCCCTGCGCGATCGGCGGTGTGGCGTGTCTCGACCTGCTGCTGCTGCGCCCGTCGCTCGCGCATCATATCGCAGCGGTGGCACTGACCGCGGTCGATCGCGCTACCGCGCTGGGCCGGCATGGCGCGATGCGGCTCGGGATCGATCGCGTTGCGCGTGTCGTGCGCGGCGCGCCGGGCATGCACTAAGGCGCGCCGACGCCTGCCGTGCGGCACGCGCCGTCGCGCACCCCGCTGACGCTGCCGACCCCGAGAATGATCTTCGCGCGGCGCTGAAAGGTCAGCGCCTGCCACCGCCCGCTATTGCCGATCGCGGTGCGGCTGCGCAGGAAGGTCAGGTTGAGCAGCTCATATTGCTCTGGGTCGATCGCCCCGGTATCGACCAGGCAGCGCCACTGCGCGCTGTTCCACGCATGGTCGCGCGCTATGCCGTCCTCGTCGATCGTCCCGCTCAGCGCCTCATACCAGTCGAAGATCGCGCGCAGCCGCGGCCAGCGCTCCGCCCCGGGCAGCGCGGCGAGCTTCGTGCGCAGCCGGGCGATATCCTCGTCGCCGGGCAGCCCGCCCTGCTGGACGCGCGTGTCGATCGCCCAGCGCACCTTGCGCATCGTGATCGGCCCCGTCGGGAAGACGCGCAGCAGGTCGAGCCGCACCGCGTCTAGCAGCTCGACATAGCTGTCGGCTTGGACCTGGAGCATTTCGTCGCTCTCGAAGATCGCGCGCAGCTCCGCCTCGAGCACATTATTGAGGCGGCCGGTTGTATCTTCCGCCGCGAGGATTGCCGCGCGGCATTTGTCGCCGACCGGCACCGCGCGGCAATCGCGCGAGAAGAGCAGCTTGCCATAGCTCGGCGCCAGCACCTTCAATGCCTGCTTGAAGCGATGGCCCGAACGAAAGCCCTTTTTCCACCGCGCCAACACGGGTTGCAGGCTGCCGGTACCGAAATTCCACTGCGCCATGCCGACCGAGATCAGCTGGCTGTCGAAATTGCCCGTCGGCATCGCCCAGCAACCTATCGTCTCGGGGATCGAGGTGTCGTGCATCCGCGCAAAGATCGCCGCGCGGTCGAGCCCGATTTCTGCCAGCCGCACGGCGGCGGCCGGGTCGATGCGGATGAAGGCGGGCACGCCGTCGCGGCTCGCCACGTCGCCGACCATGCGGCAGATGGGCGGGGAGGGTGGTGTTAGCGTCTGGCCATAGGCGGGCAAGGCGATGAGCGCGAACCACGTGGTCGCAACGACGACCAACCAGCGACCCATCATAGCCCCTCCCCTTCAGGAGTTGCGGGTCGGTCATGCCCCCGGCATGACCTGAACGGCGCGGGGCGCCGTTCACCCGCAGCTGGGTAGGGAGTGGGGCCGTCCCGCAAGCGCAGCGCTCTGGGAGAAACCCCACCCCAACCCCTCCCCTGAAGGGCAGGGGCTAAAGGAGATCGTTCGCTGTTCGAGTGATACCGTCTTACCACCGCCACCATCCCCACTTCCCCCATATCACCACGATAGCCGCACCCGCCGCCAGCGGCTACACCGCGCCGATGCAGCTCCGCGCCGAAGCCCTGATCCTCGCCGTCCGCACCCATGGCGAGCATGGCGCCGTCGTGCGCGCGATGACGGCGGAGCGCGGCATGATCGCCGGCTATGTCCGCGGCGGCCGCTCGCTCCGGGTGCGCCCGATCCTGCAGCCGGCCAATCTCGTGCTCGGCGAATGGCGCGCACGCACCGACGACCAGCTCGCTCAGCTCAGCGTCGAGCTGATCCGCAGCCGCGCGATGCTCCATGCGGAGCCGTTGCCCGCCGCCGCGCTCGAATGGGTCACCGTGCTGACCGCGGTGGCGTTGCCCGAGGGCCAGCCTTACCCACGCCTCTACGACGCCCTGGGCGGCGTGATCGGCGCGATCGAGGCGGCGCCGGCGGCGCGCGGCTGGGCGGCGGCGCTGGCGCGCTACGAACTGCTACTGCTCGCCCAACTCGGTTATGGTCTCGAACCGGGCGCACTGCCGCCCTTCCAGACCAGCGGCGCGCCGGGCGAATGGGTCGATATCCTCGCCGCGCTGCGCATTACCGGCGAAGCACTTGAGGCCGACATCCTCGCCGATCGGCGCGGCGACCCGCTGATGGCGCGTTCACTGCTGATCGACCGCCTCAAGAGAGCGGTTGCGTGACGCGGGCCGCCCCGGCAAAGGGCACCCCCATCAGTCGTTCGCCCTGAGCTCGCCGAGCCGAAGGCGACCGAAGGTCAACGGCCGTTCTTCCTGTGCGGGTGGCAGGAGGGGCAGGGCTTCGACAGGCTCAACCCGAACGGAGTTTTTGTGGCACTCATAGCCCTGCTTGCCGGCGACGGCATCGGCCCCGAAGTCATCGCCGAGACGCTGCGCGTGCTCGAAGCACTCGATCTCGATCTGACCTTCGAGGAAGCGCTCGTCGGTGGCGCCGCCTATCACGCGACCGGCCACCCGCTGCCGCAGGCCACGCTCGATCTCGCGCGCCGCGCCGACGCGGTCCTGTTCGGCGCGGTCGGTGATCCGACCTGCGACAGCCTCGAGCGCGCGCTGCGTCCCGAACAGGCGATTCTCGGCCTGCGCAAGGAACTGGCACTGTTCGCCAATCTTCGCCCGGCCAAGCTGTTCCCGGGGCTCGAAGACGCTTCCGCACTGCGCCCAGAGGTCGCTCAGGCGATCGACCTGCTGATCGTCCGTGAACTCAACGGCGACGTCTATTTCGGCGAGAAAGGCATGCGCACCACGCCGACCGGGCTGCGCCAGGGCTATGACATCATGAGCTATGACGAGGCCGAGGTGTCGCGCATCGCGCATGCCGGTTTTCAGGCGGCGGCGCGGCGGCGCGGCAAGCTCTGCTCGGTCGACAAGGCCAATGTGCTGGAAACCTCGCAGCTGTGGCGCGACATCGTCATCGAAACCTCGGCGCAATATCCCGACATCGCGCTGTCACACATGTATGTCGATAACGCCGCGATGCAGCTCGTGCGCAACCCCGGCCAGTTCGACGTCATCGTCACCGGCAATCTGTTCGGCGATATCCTGTCCGACCAGGCGAGCATGTGCGTCGGTTCGATCGGCATGCTCCCGTCCGCCTCGCTCGATGCTGCCGGCAAGGGCCTGTACGAGCCGATCCATGGCAGCGCGCCCGACATCGCCGGGCAGGGCAAGGCCAATCCCAGCGCGGCGATCCTCTCCGCCGCGATGATGCTGCGCTATTCGCTCGGCATGGCGGCGGCGGCCGACCGCATCGAGGCAGCGGTCGGCGCGGCGATCGCCGCCGGCGCGCGCACCGCCGATCTCGGCGGTGGCCTGTCGACCCGTGCGATGGGCGATGCGGTGCTCGCCCGGCTGTGACCCGCCCGCTCGAACTCGCCATCGTCATCCCGACCTTCAACGAGGTGCGCAACGTGCCCGTGCTGGTGGCCAAGCTCGACGCCGCGCTCGCGGGTCGCGCCTGGGAAGCAATTTTCGTCGACGACGACAGCCCCGACGGCACCGCCGATGCAGCGCGCGCGATCGGCCGCACCGACCACCGCGTTCGCGTCGTGCAGCGTATCGGCCGGCGTGGCCTGTCGACCGCCTGCATCGAAGGCATGTGCGCGACTGCCGCGCCGTGCGTCGCGGTGATCGACGGCGACCTGCAGCATGACGAGACGATCCTGCCCAAGATGCTCGACGCGCTCGACCGCGACGAGACGCTCGATCTCGTCGTCGGCTCGCGTTTCGTAGCGGGCGGCGGCACCGGCGAGTGGGACCATGACCGCGTCGCCAAATCGGCCTTCGCCACCCGCCTCGCGCGTGGCGTGCTCAAGGCCGATCTCAATGATCCGATGAGCGGCTTCTTCATGATCCGCACCGCCATCGTTCGCCGCCTGACGCATCACCTCTCGGCGATCGGCTTCAAGATCCTGCTCGACATCATGACGACCAGCCCCGAGCCGCTGAAATTCGTCGAGATCCCCTACACCTTCCGCCTGCGCACCGAGGGCGAGAGCAAGCTCGACCATGTCGTGGCGATGGAATATCTCATCGCGCTATACGACCGGATGTTCGGCCATGTCGTGCCGGTGCGTTTCGCGATGTTCTCGGCGATCGGGCTGCTGGGGCTGGGCCTGCACATGGCGGTGCTGACGGCAGTCTATAAGGGTCTCGACTACAGTTTCCTCACCGGCCAGATCATTGCGACCGCGGTCGCGCTGACCTTCAACTTCTTCCTCAACAATGCGCTGACCTATCGCGAGCTGCGCTTGAAGGGCGCACGCGCGCTGTTCGGCGGCTGGGTGTCGTTCGCTTTGGTCTGCTCGGTCGGCGCCATCGCCAATGTCGGCATCGCGCATTTCCTCCACGACGTGCAGTCGGGCGAATGGGCGGTCTCGGCGATGATCGGCGTGCTGGTCGGTGCGGTGTGGAATTATGCGCTGTCGTCACGCTTTGTGTGGGGGCGGTATTGAACAGGCCGGACTTGGCCCGCCGTCAGCTGCGGGTGCGCTGAACGGCGCCTGATCGGCATTGCTGTCGGCGCCGCCGCTTGGTGGCGCCGACAGCACGCCAGCTTCTACAGCGGAAGCGGATTATCCCGGTCGATCGAGAATATGGCTGATTGGCCGGGAACGCCGGTGTCCGGCTGCCCCGCACCGATCGTCACGCGGTAGCGCCCCGCCATCACCAAGCGGGCGCCCTCGGCCGTAACGGCGCTCAGGTCGCGCGGCGTCAGGCGGAATGTCACGCGACGATGCTCCCCCGGCGCGAGCGGCAGGCGTTGAAAGCCGCGCAGCGCGATCCCCGGCGCGCCGGGGCGGTCCGGGAAATTGAGATAGAGCTGCACGACTTCGTCACCCGCGCGCGGACCGGTGTTGGTGACGTCGGTCGATACGGTGACACCTTCTGCGCCCCCACCGGCCACCGGCGTTACGGTCAACGGGGCATAGGCGAAGCGGGTGAAGCTCAAGCCATAGCCGAACGGATATACCGGCGTGCCGGTGAAGTAGCGGTAGGTTCGCCCAGCCATGCCATAGTCACCGAAGGGCGGCAGATCGGCGACGCTCTTGTAGAAGGTGAGCGGCAACCGGCCGGCCGGGTTTACGCGACCCGTGAGAACATCGGCGATGGCGAGCCCACCGGCCTGGCCCGGATACCACGCCTCGATGATCGCCGCAGCGTTGTCCTTGGCCCAGGCGAGATTGATCGGGCTGCCGTTCATCGCCACGATGATCAGCGGCTTGCCCGTCGCCTTGGCTTGCTCCAGCATCGCAACCTGATCGGCGGGCAGGTCGAGCGTGGTCTTGTCACCGCCCGCAAAGCCCGGGACCGTCGTCTGTGTCTCCTCGGCCTCGAGGTCCGATGTGAGCCCGACCACGGCAACGAGCACGTCGGCCGCCGCTTCGGCCTGCACGAGGTCGGCCTGCGGGGTGGTCGACACGCGCTTCCAGACAAGGTCGGCGCCACCCGCCGAAGTGACGCGGAAGGGATAGCGATGACCTGCGACGAGCGCACGCGTCGCCAGGCTCGGCAGGTCGTTCCAGGCCGCCTTGCGTCGGTCGGAGATCGTTTGCCCGTCGAACACGAGCACGCCGCCCGTGCCCGAAAGGCCGATCCTGTAACTGCCGCTTTCCGGCGGCACGAGGAAGCCGGTCCATTCGGTGCGATGATGCGTTGCGAGCTGGGGCAGGGCCAGGCTGTAGTCACCGACATCCGGCTCGATACGCGTCGCGACCGGCGCGTCCTGATAGCGGATTCCGGCCAGCGTCGCCGCCATCTCGCCGGGCTCGATCAACGCGGGAACCGGCATGGCCGGATTGAAATAGCGCACGCGCACGCCGGGCTGGCCGTCGGGGGTGCGTAGCGCGGCACGCGGCACACGGTCGCCATCCGTCAGCGAGGGCGAGAAGGGGACGTACGTCACCCGCGCGGCGGGCATGACCTGGCGCAGACCGTCGAGTACCGAGACCGGTGGCGCGGAAAAGGCGGACGAATAATTGCCCCGCAAGACACGGGTTGCGTCGCCGAGCGGGCCGATCACCGCGATGCGGCGCCCAGGCTTCAGCGGCAGGATGCCGTCATTCTTGAGCAGCACCATCGCCTCGCTCGCGGCCTGGCGCGCGAGCGCCTGATGGGCGGCGGTGTCGATGGCGGACGTCGGAATGACGCGCGCCGCAGCGCCGGCGAGCACCGGCAGGTCGCCGTTGCGTATCCGCGCCGAGAATAGCCGCACCAACGCCCGGTCAATGTCGGCCACCGCGATCAGCCCTCGATCGAGCGCCTCGCGGTAACGCCGCTCCAACCCGGCGACGTCGCCCAGCGTTCCCGTGTGGCACTCATTGTCGACGCCGGCCTTCAGCGCGACGGCGGCAGCGGCTGCGGGATCGGGCGCATAATGGTGGGAGTCGGCAATGTCTCTCACCGCGTCGCAGTCGGACACGACATAGCCGCTGAAACCCCAGGCGCCGCGCAGATGCTCCTTCAGCAGGAGATCGTTCGCGCAGGCCGGCTGGCCGTCGATGCGATTATAGGCGCACATGATCGACCCGGCATGGCCCTCGGTGATCGCGGCACGGAAGGCAGGAAGGTACGTATCTTCGAGGTCATGCGTCGAGACGAAGACATTGGCGATGTGTCGCGTCGATTCGGGTCCACTGTGAACCGCGAAATGCTTTGGCGTGGCGATCACGTCGGGCAGGTCGGGGTTCGGCCCCTGCATCCCCGTGACGAAGGCAACACCCAGCGACGCGGTAAGGAACGGGTCCTCGCCATAGGTTTCCTGGCCGCGCCCCCAGCGCGGATCGCGGAAGATGTTGATGTTGGGCGACCATGTATCGAGCCCCGTCCCGATTCGGCCGAGCCGCCCGGTCTGCCGACCGAGCGTGTGGAGCGCGCGCACCTCGACGCTGATCGCGCCGGCGACATCGTGAATCAGCGGCGCATCGAAGCTGGCGGCGAGGGCGATCGGCTCGGGGAAGTTGCTGGTCGGGACAGGCCCGAGTGCCCCGTGCAGCGACTCGGTCCACCAATTATAGGCCGGGATGTTCAGCCGCGGGATGGCAGGCGCGACATTGAGCAATTGCGGCAGCTTTTCGTCGAGCGTCATGCGCCCGACGATCTCGGCGGCGCGCGCGTCGGCCTGGGGCTGCGCGCCGGCCGGGGCCGGCGCCGCGGCGGCGAGGAGAATCGCAAGGAGCGGAATGTCTGCTTTCATCCTGCCTGTCCTATTGTATGAGTATTTCGGCAATAGCTACGCAACTTCGCGCCGCCCGCCAAGCTGCAGGGGAGGGAAAATGACGCACTCGATCGGTACCACCGGCATATTTGGTCGCTATTGGCGGCGCCTGACGGTGGCGGCGTTCATCGCCGCCTGCTCGCCCGCCAGCGCCGCGCCGGCGCAGGACGATCAGATGACGGTGGTCGCCATGCCCGCCCAGCCCGACGCGATCGAGCTTGGCACCGGCAAGCTCCCCGGCGCGACATCGGCCGAAGCGTGGCACCGGCAATATGGCAGTCTGTTCGCGCGCAACGTGACGATCGCGACGCTGACGCCCTATCTTCCCGATCCCGCCCGCGCGACCGGCGCTGCCGTGATCGTGGCACCAGGCGGTGGTTTTCGCACGCTGTCGATGGAAAATGAGGGCGCCGACGTCGCGCGCGCGCTGGCGGCACGGGGCGTCGCGGCGTTCGTGCTCAAATACCGTTTGATTCAGACTCAGCCGGACCTGCCGGATTTCGCGCGGTCGATGCATGAGATGTTTGCGAGCGCCGCCAGCGCGCCGCAGCCGGGCGGCGCCGCGCTGGTGCCCAACCTCGCGCCGCAACTGGCGGACGCCCGCGCCGCCTTCGCGCTCGTGCGCCAACGCGCCGGCCCATGGCACATTGACCCGCAGCGCATCGGCATGGTCGGCTTTTCGGCGGGCGCAGCGCTGACGCTCGCCACCGAGCTCAGCGGCAACGACGCCCGGCCGGCCTTTATCGGCATCATCTACGGTTCGCTCGCCCCGGTCGCCGTGCCGGCCGACGCGCCACCGCTGTTCGTGGCGTTGGCGGTCGACGACCCGCTATTCGGGGGCGCCGCCTTTGGTCTGATCGACAGCTGGCGCGCGGCAAAAAAGCCGGTCGAGTTCCACCTGTTCGAACAGGGCGGCCACGGCTTCGGCATGTACCCCAAAACGACCAGCAGCACCGGCTGGTTCGACGCCTTCGCGCGGTGGATGGCGATGCACGGCTGGGCCGCAGCGGCCCGCTGATCTGTCGCGAACCGCGCCTTAGAGGCGCGTCGCTGTTCGGCGTTTGGGCACGTTCGCGCTGGTTTGCTTTATCGGTGCCGTCGTCAATGTCGGCATCGCGCATTTCCTCCACGACATGCCGTCGGCGGAATGGGGGCGGTACCTGAGGGATAACGAACGTGCTCCTCGAAGGGGCGCCATCTACTGCGCAGCTAGGCTCCCGTTTACTTACCTTCTATTTTTATGCGTTGCGCTGTATCGCCCCGCCGGACCGGGCATCGGCGTGGTGGTGATGGGAGCACAGCATCTCCTGGAGGTCGGAAATTGCCAGTTCAAAGACAGTCGAGCCTGCAGGTCAGGCTCGCCGAACAGCGCGACATTGCGGGCATCCTCGAGCTGGTTGGTCGGGTCTATGCCGGGATGGGCAATTACAGCGTCGGCATGCTGATCGGCCAGATCAACAATTTTCCCGAAGGCCAGTTCGTCGCCGCTCTCGGCGACACCATTGTCGGCTATTGCGCGTCATCGCGCATCGACGAAGCCGTCGCGCTCAGCGCGCATGATTGGGAAACGATTTCCGGCAACGGCTTCGGCAGCCGGCATGATCCGACGGGTGACTGGCTCTACGGCTTCGAACTCGCGGTCGATCCGCTCCACCGCGGGTTGCGCATCGGCAAGCGGCTTTACGAGGCGCGACGGGCATTGGCTGAGCGGCTCGAATTGCGCGGGATCGCGTTTGGCGGGCGGATGCCGGGCTATCGTCGTGCCCGCGCCAAGGTCACGGGCCCCGAGGACTATCTGGCGCAGGTCGCCAGCGGCAAGCTGCGCGATCAGGTGATCGGATTCCAGCTCGCCAACGGTTTCACCCCGATCGGCGTGCTCCATAACTATCTGGCCAAGGACAGCGCGTCAGGCGGGTTCGCGGCGCATATGGTGTGGCGCAACCCTTATGTAGACCCCAATGAGCCGCTCGCCTTTCGTGTGCCGCGCGACGTCGAAAGCGTTCGGCTGGCCACGGTGCAGTTGCAGGCGCGCGCGGTGCGGGATTTCGACGAGTTCATTCGCCACGTCGAGTATTTCGTCGACGTCGCATCGGACTACAAGGCCCATTTCGTCGTTTTCCCCGAGCTCTTCACGCTTTCCCTGCTGTCCTTCGAAACCGAGAAATTGTCTCCGATGGAAGCGATCGACCGGCTGACGGAACATCGCGCCCCGCTGGTGGCGGAATTGTCGCGGATGGCGCTGCGGTACAACATCAACATCATCGGCGGCTCGCATCCGACACGCACCGATGACGGCGACATCCAGAACGTCGCCTATGTCTGCCTCCGCGACGGCTCGGTACACGCACAGGAGAAGATCCACCCGACCCCCAACGAAGCCTATTGGTGGAAGATCAAGGGCGGCGATTCAGTCGACGTCATCCAGACCGATGTCGGCCCGATCGGGGTATTGATTTGCTACGACAGCGAGTTCCCGGAACTCGCGCGGCGGCTGGTCGATCAAGGTGCCCGCATCCTGTTCGTCCCCTTTTGTACCGACAACCGCCAGGGTTATATGCGCGTGCGCTATTGCGCCCAGGCTCGCGCGATCGAAAACCAGTGCTTTGTCGTCATGGCGGGCAATGTCGGCAATCTGCCCGGGGTGGACAATATGGACATCCAATATGCCCAGTCGTGCATCCTCACGCCGTGCGACTTCCCCTTCGCCCGCGACGGCATCGCCGCGGAGGCCAGCGAGAATATCGAGACCCTGACCATCGCCGACGTCAATCTCGCCGACCTTACCTGGGCGCGCGCCGAGGGAACGGTGCGCAACCTCGCCGACCGGCGATTCGACCTTTATCATATCGACTGGGCACACCACCCGCGGACTGCAAGCGACGTGCCGCCGGGTATCGGTGGACGCTTGAAGGTTCCCGGCGGCGGATAGTCGCTGATTTCGCTGTGCCCGGTCACCGCATCGCAGGCGCGTCATTGGCAGCGGAAGCAGGACAAGCTCACGGCCAGCTCGGAAACCACATCCAGTGCTGGAACGACTGCGGCCCGCCAAGCGGCAGTGCCGAGATGATCGGGTAGAAATAGGCGAACAGTCCGGCGCTCAGCGCGACGAAACCCTCGTCCCAGTTCTTCAGCCGGCCCTTGCCGTAATGCTCCCACGCGCCCGCCAGCGGCAGCGCGAGCAGGATGCTCGGCAGGTAGTAATAGTAGAAAAAGCCGATCGACTTGGGGATCAGCGCCCACATCGCATAGGCGCCGACCCACAGCAGCGCGACCGCCAGCAGCTTTGTCGCGCCCTGTCGCAACCCCGCCCACAGGCACGCCGCCACCGCGACCAGCCCGCCCCACAGGATCGCCGGGTTGCCGATCATCAGAACGCCGCGCTGCGCGCCGTCGACCTGCTCGTAGAGATACCAGATCGGCCGGATCATCAGCGGCCAGCTCCACCAGCTCGACTGATAGGGATGGGGCGGAAGGACCTGGGTTTGCGCGGCATACATCCGCGCCTGAAAGGCGATCAGCTGGTGCCAGGGCAGCGGCAGCGTGGTGTAGAACAGCGCGGGGATGAAGGTCAGGCAATAGCTCGCCACGCTGACGAAACCGAGCGCCAGCAGCGCGGGCACCACCGGCAGCTCCGGCCAGTGCGGCTGGCGCGTGCCGTTGAGCGTTGCCCAGATCGTTTGCCGCTGTCGCCGCCCGTCGCGCAGTCGCACGACCACGAAGGCGATCGCGGCATAGGCGATGATCGGCGCCGCCGCCCATTTCGCCGCCACCGCCAGCCCGAGCAGCATGCTGCCCAGCACCCAGCGCGGCCATGCCTTTCCCGGCGGTGCGCGCATCGACCACAGCAACGCCGCCAGCCCCAGTATGACGAACGCCGCCATGAACCCGTCGAGCATCGCGATCCGCGCCTCGATGAAGATCGTGATGTTGAGCAGCGCAAACAGCGCGGCGAGCGTCGCGGTGCGCACCCGCCCGAAGATCAGCCACGCCATCGCGAAGATGCCGAGCACCGTCGCCGTGCCCGCCAGCGTCGAGAAAAAGCGCCAGCCCATGCCGTTGTCGCCGAACAGCGCGATTCCCGCCGCGATGAACTCCTTGCCAAGCAGCGGATGCTCGATATTGGCCGGCCCGCTCAGCGCCAGCAGCGTCCTGGCGGCGGGCACATAATGCACCTCGTCGAACATCAGCTTGTGCGGGCTGGCAAGCCGGAACGAGAACAGCAATTGCGCGATCGCACCGATGATCGCGGCGGCGCGCCAGGGGCGGGGCGGGGGAGCAGGCGTCACGCAGGCGGCTTTCCCATCTTATCTTCGCGTGTTCAAGGTTGCGCCGCCGCCTCGCGAACGGCAAAGCGCTCCGCATGAAGCGTCGCACCGGACAAGACACCTCGATCACGCGCACCTGGCGCCCCGCAACCCAGGCCGTGCGCGGTGGTACCGCGCGCAGCGAGTTCGGGGAGACCTCCGAAGCGCTCTTCCTGACCTCGGGCTACGCCTATGATTGCGCCGCCGACGCTGCGGCGCGTTTCGCCGGCGAGCAGGTCGGCATGACCTATTCGCGGTTGCAGAACCCCACCGTGCAGATGCTCGAGGATCGCATCGCGCTGCTCGAAGGCGCCGAGGCATGCCGCTCGATGGCGACCGGCATGGCGGCGATGACCGCAGTGCTGCTCTGCCAGCTGCAGACCGGCGACCATGTCGTCGCGGGCCGCGCCGCCTTCGGCTCATGCCGCTGGCTGACCGACACGTTGCTGCCCAAGTTCGGCATCGCCACTACCATCATCGATGCGCGCGACCCGCAGCAATTCGCCGATGCGGTGCAGCCCAACACGAAGGTCTTTTTCTTCGAGACGCCGGCCAACCCGACGATGGATATCGTTGATTTGAAGGCGGTGTGCGACATTGCGCGGGCGCACGGCATCGTCAGCGTCGTCGACAATGCCTTCGCCACCCCGGCGTTGCAGCGCCCTATGGAATTCGGCGCCGACGTCACCGCCTATTCGGCGACCAAGATGATGGACGGGCAGGGCCGCGTCCTCGCCGGTGCGGTGTGCGGCACCGAGAAGTTCATCAACGACACCTTGCTGCCCTTCACGCGCAACACCGGCCCGACGCTCAGCGCGTTCAACGCCTGGGTCGTGCTCAAAGGGCTGGAAACGCTCGATCTGCGCATCCGCCGCCAGAGCGAGAACGCGATGAAGGTCGGTGCCTTCATCGAGGGCCGCGTGCCGCGCATTCTCCATCCCGGCCTGCCGAGCCACCCGCAGCACAATCTCGCCATGGCGCAGATGGACGCGTGCGGCCCGATCTTCGCCTTCGAGGTCGAGGGCGGCCGCAAGCAGGCGCATGGCCTGCTCGACGCGCTGCAGCTGGTCGATATCTCGAACAATATCGGCGACTCGCGCTCGCTGATGACGCACCCCGCCTCGACGACGCATTATGGCGTCGCCGAGGAAAAGCGCCTCGAAATGGGCGTGACGGAAAATCTGCTGCGCCTCAATGTCGGGCTCGAAGACCCCGAGGATGTGATCGCCGATCTCGATCAGGCGCTCAGCGCGGTGGGGCTTTGAAGGCGCTCTTCCCTTATGCGGCGGAAACGCGCGGCGTCACCGTGCGCGTCTCGGTCAGCTATCTGCCCGAACAGTCCGAGCCGGGGCGCGGCCGCTGGTTCTGGGCCTATCATATCCGGGTCGAGAATCACGGGCCGATGGCGGTGCAGCTGCTCACCCGCCACTGGATCATCACCGACGGGCGCGGTGCGCGCCATTCGGTCGAGGGCGAGGGCGTCGTCGGCGAGCAACCGCAGATCGCGCCCGGCGCGAGCTTCGACTATGTTTCGGGCTGCCCGCTCGCCACGCCGACCGGCTCGATGCAGGGCAGCTATCACATGGTCGGCGAAGACGGCTCGGGCTTCGACGTCGACATCCCCAAATTCGCGCTGATCGCGCCGGCGGTGGGGGCGTGAGGGGCGCACTTCTTCTCCCCTCCCGCTTGCGGGAGGGGCCGGGGGTGGGCTCCGGCCATCCTCAGGCGGCACGCATGCGGAGGCCGGGCGCCCACCCCCAGCTTGGCCGCAGCCCTGCACCTCGAGCAGGGCCGTGGGCGGCCAAGCTCCCCTCCCGCAAGCGAGAGGGGGAGCAGAAGTGAAGCGCACGCACCTCCCCCTGAACGGCCTGCGCGTGCTCGACGCCGCCGCGCGGCATTTGTCCTTCACCCGCGCCGCCGACGAACTCGCGGTGACGCCGGCGGCGGTCGGCCAGCAGATTCGCGCGCTCGAGGATACGCTCGGCGTGGTGCTGTTCCGCCGCACCACCAAGGGCCTCGAACTGACGCCCGAAGGCGAGGCCGGGCTTGCCGCGCTGCGCCACGGCTTCCTCCAGTTCGAGGAAGCGGTCCGCGCGATGCAGGCCGGCCAGACTTCCAAGTCGCTGACCATCGCCGCGCCACGCGACCTGACCGAGAAATGGCTCATGCCGCGCCTCGCGCGCATCGCCCAGGCCGATGGCGAGATGCGCTTCGCGATCGTTTCGGCCGACGAACTGGTCGACTTCACCGAAGCCAATCTCGATCTCGCGATCCGCTGGGGCGAGGGGCCCGGCGAGCATGAGGGTGAGGCGCTTGCCTCCGAAGGGATGGTCACCGTCGAGCGGCCGGGCGGCGGTGCGGACACGCGCATTTCCTGGCCCGGTTGCCTCAACGACGATGCCGTGTCGCTGGTCCGCGTCGGCGATGCCGGCCTGGCGATCGACGCCGCCGCCGCCGGGCTCGGCCGCGCCACCGTCCCCGAACTGCTCGCCGCGCGCGATCTCGCCGATGGACGGATCGTCAGGATGGGCGATCCGAAGCCCTATCGCCTCGGCTACTGGCTCGTCGCGCCGCTCCCGCAATGGCGCCAGAAGAAGGTCAAGGCGCTGGTCGAGGCCTTGGTCGCGGGCAGCGGGGACTGATCGTGCGGATCGCCGCCGTCGCGTTGCTTGCTCTCGTCGCGCTGGGTGCCGCCCCGGCTGCCGCCAGTACCTATTTCCCGGCGGAGAAGACCTGCCCGGTGGGTGGCGAGAAGTTCAAGGTGATGGCGCTCGCCAGCATCAGCACCTTTGGCGCGCTGCCCGACGGCATGCCGATCGGCTCGGGCATGTTCCCGATTGCGCTCTTTCAATGTCCCGGCAACGGGCTGGTGATGTACCGCGACTTCGATGCCGCGACGGTCAGGCGGCTCGCGCCGATCGTCGCCGGCGCGGAATATCAGGTGCTGCGTCGGACTGAGACGCCCTATTACCTGGCCTATCGCCTCGCGCTGGCGCTGGGTGATGCGGAGCCGGAATGGCTTCTGTTGTCTGCCACTTGGCAGGCCAAGAACAACAACGACCTCGTCATGGCGCGTCGCTACGGCGAGGAGTTCGTCGCCCGGGTCGCGGCCATGCCGGTCTTGGCCACGTCCTTCACGTCGATCGCCTTGCGCGCACGCGCCGCCAATGCGCTGCGCGAACTCGGCCGGTTCAAGGATGCCGAGATACTGCGCGCGTCGATCGTCATCGCGGCTGACGCCGGCGGGACGGATGAAGACGCGTCGGACAACCGCAAGGGCTGGGGCGAATATCTGGCCAGCCTCGCGGCGCCGATCGCGCGCGGCGATGCGGCACGCGACCCGATCGACATGGCGGCTCCGCGCGAGGCCGGCTTCCGCTGCGTCGCGCCGTTGCGCAAAAAGAATCCCGGGCCGCCGCTAAGCGCGTTCGAGGCTGCTTATTGCGCGCGGCCCGAAATGGCGTCGCAGCTTGCCGACCTGCGCCGACAGATCGGCGACATGCTGGTTGCACCGTGACTGGCGCTGCCGAAGCCATAGTGATGGATTCCGCGCGGTTGCGGCTGCGGCCGATGTCGGTCGATGATGCCGCAGCAATGCACCTGGTCTATGCCGATGAGGAAGCGATGCGCTGGTGGTCCCACCCGCCGCATATCTCGGTCGAGGAAACCCGCGAGTCGCTGGCCAGGCACATCGCCGATCCCGCCTGGCGCTCCTGGGCGGTGACGCTCACCGGCGACGACACCGCCATCGGCTCGCTCGCCGCGCACGAGAAGCGTCAGGGCAAAGTCGTCGAGATCGGCTATTCGCTGGTGCGCAGCCATTGGGGGCAGGGTTATGCGCGCGAGGCGGTGGCGCGGCTGATCGACCGGCTGATCCGCGAGGAGGGCATGCGCCGCGTCTTCGCCGACACCGACCCTGAGAACGACGCTTCCAACCGCCTGCTCGAAAGCCTCGGCTTCGTCCGCGAGGGGCATCTGCGCGGCGAGTGGGAAACGCATATCGGCGTGCGCGACAGCTTCATCTGGGGCCTGCTCGCCGAGGAATGGATACGATGAACCGCCCGCCGCCCAACCTCAACGACCCGGCCGAGCTCGCCGCCTATCGCCGCGAACTCCGCGCGCTGGTGCCATGGGTGCGCTACACCGGCATGGCGCTGGCGCTGCTCGGCGCGGCCATTGCGGTGCTGTGGCCGCAACTGCCCGGTGCCCTCCCGCTCGCGGTGATCGCGCTCGGTTTCGCGATGATGGTCGCGGCGATCGGCATCCGCACGCGTTATCACGCCCGCCGGATGCGCGGCGAGGTTTGAACGCCGCGAGAGATCAGATCCCCTTCTCGTCACCCCGGACTTGTTCCGGGGACCACCGTGCCGCGTCAACACAGGGCGTGGGGTTTGCGGAACGGTGGATGCCGGAACGAGCCCGGCATGACGCTAGAGCGTAAGGTAGCGCAACGATCGCCGGGAAGGGACCTTAACGCGGAACGGCGAGTTCCACGGCGCGCGTCATCAGGGTGACGAAGCGGCCCTCATCCACCGCCGCCGCCGCATCGTTGCGGCTCGCCGACAGCGCGTACCAGCCGCCATCCTTGGCCTGCAGCAGGAAGTTCATGCTGATCACGCCCGGCTCCGATCCGCCCTTATAGCCGACATAGGCCCAGGCCGATGCCGCCGCCGGTCCGATGCCGCTGTTGATCGCGAGGATGCGCCGCGCCTCGGCCCCGGCGCCGCTTTCGGTGTTGCGGCGGATCCAGTCCATCGTGCGTGCCATGTCGGCGGCGCTGGCGAACCATTCCAGCTCGAGCATCAGCGGCTTGCCGTCGCGGAACAGTTGCGGGTCGATCGCGCTCAGCGGCGCCGCAGCGATCTCGCCGCCGAGCAGCGCGCGCCTGCCTTTCTCGTCGAGCGTGGCCCAGCGCCGCCCGAGCGCGCCGCCCTGCAGCCCCTTGAGCTTGAACATGTCGAGCGTCGACAGCATCGGCCGGTTGCGCGCCGCATCGTGCCAGCCGATCACCGGCAGCATCGCCTCGACCTTCGTCCGTCCGACCAAAGCGAGCAGAATGTCGGTCGCGCTGTTGTCGCTGACTGAGATCATCTTCTCGCTCAGCTCGCGTAACGTCACCTTGGTGCCTGCCGGCTTCGCGGTATAGAGTCCGCCGGGCAGCGGCGATCCGTCGAGCGTGACGAGGTCGTCCCAGTGCCGCTCGCCGGCATTGGTTGCGCGGATCAACTCGGCAAGGATGGCGAGCTTGAATGCCGACCCGATCGCCGCCGGCCGCTCGGCATCGAGCGCCAGCGCCGCCACCGGCGCGCCGTCGCCGAGCCGCGCCAGCGTGAAACCGGTCAGGCCGGGCTCGGCCTTGAGCGCGGCGACCACCGCATCGAGCGAGGCTTCGGTAGCGGTGGTGCCGGTGATCAGCAGGCCGATGATGCGGTTGGGCGCCGCGGCCTCGACCGCGAGGTTCATCGATACGACGCCGCGTTCATAGGTGATGCGGATACGCGCCGCATTGGGCTGCACCGCGTCGATCGCTGCGACCGCCACCGCCTTGCCGAGCCGCTCGCGCAACTGCCCGCTGATCGCGCGGATCTGCGCATCGGGCACCTGGGCGAGGAAGGCGGGTGCGAACAAGGTGGCGCTGTCACCGCCGCCGTTGAGCAGCGTGACCAGTTGGCCGGCGCGTTCGCCCAGCGCGGGCAACGGTGTGACGCTTGCCGTGGCGGGCGCTGCGGGCGATTGGGCCTGCGCCGCCAAAGGTGCCGCCACGAGGACGAGCGCCAGCAACTTCCTGCCGATCATTTGGTCGGCGCCGCCTGGTTTGTGTTCGCGGGCTCGACCGTCAGGTCGACCATCTCGATCTGCGGCGTCGGCTCGCGCGTGCGCATATGCGTGCCGGTAACGTTGTTCGCCCAGCGCGAGGTGAAGGTATAGCGCTCGATCCGCAGCAGCCCGGGCTGGCCAGGGTCCATCGCCAGCGGCGCATAACGCCGCCCGTTGATCGAGGTGAGGATCGGCTTGACCCAATAGTCGCCGAGCTTGCCGCTCTGCCGCAGCACCCCCGTGTCCGTGACATGCCCGTCGGGCGCCACCCAGAAACTGATATCGACCCATTGGTTTTCGAAATCGTCCATCGCCATCTGGCTGAGCGTCTCGCCGCCGGCGGCCTGCCGGTAGGCCGGCGCGGTGTTTTGTTTGATCGACGGACTGAAGAGCAAAATCGCTTTCGTGCTTGCGCTGATCATGTGGCGATAGTCGGCCAGCAACGCGTCAATCGCGGCGGTGTTGCCGCGCCTTGCTGCCATCTTCGCCTTGATCATTCGTGCGCCCAGCGCAAACGGTGCGAGCTTCGGGTTCGTATCGGTAATCAGGCTGTCAATGACGCGGTACATCTGCTCGCTATAGCCGGACACATTGGCGTCGGTGAGCGCCCACAACAATCCGGCCTCGCGCAATCGGGCAACGCCCTCGACGTTCGATAGACCGAGCTTGTGCGCACTCGACGTAACGTCCCGATAGGTATCGAGCGCGAGGTCGATGCTGCGGCTCTTGGCGTAAGCGTTGGCGAGCTCGATCCGTGCGCCGAGCACCCGATAGTCGTCCGCAGGCAAGCTGGCCTTCAATATCCGCACCACCTCATTGGCGCTGAACAGAAAGTCGTCGCCTTCACCGAGATGTGCGGCAATGCGCGAATTGGCGCGCATCAGATCAGATACGTCGATCGGATATTGCTTGCCGTAGCGGCGGTTGCGTCCGATGCTGCTCGCCAGTGTCCGCCGTGCGGCGTGGTAGTCGCCGGCGACGAACTCGTTCTCGACATGCGCCAACGTCGCGTCGATATCCTCTTTGGGCGGGCATTTTCGGGCAAGACACGCCTTCAGGGCAGCCTCGCTGTCCTTCAGCCGCACGCCGGTGACGACGACCTCATGCTCGGCTACCGCCGCGATCGGGGCGGGCAGGCGGTCCTGCGCCATGGCCATCGCTGGCGATGCCGCCAGTGCCGCTGCAAGCAGGATTCGGCGAATCATTGGCGAACACAATCCATTAGCGAGGCACGACGCGATCATAACGCCGCCACCCACCGCGACAAGCCGCCACCGCCTCAGGCGTCGATCGCGTCCTCGTCCATCCGCGCGGCATTTTCCTGGATGAAGGCGAAGCGGTGCGCCGGATTGTTGCCCATCAGCCGGTCGACCAGGTCCTTGACCACCGCGCGCTCCTCATATTCCTGCGGCAGGGTGATGCGGATCATACTCCGCGTCTTCGGGTCCATGGTCGTTTCGCGCAGCTGCATCGGGTTCATCTCGCCGAGACCCTTGAAGCGCGACACCTCGACCTTCTTGCCCTTGAACTCATTGGCCTCGATCCGCGCGCGGTGCGCATCGTCCATCGCATAGAGATTCTTGGTCCCCGCGGTCAGGCGATAGAGCGGCGGCTGCGCGAGATAGAGGTGCCCACGTCGCACCAGCTCGGGCATTTCCTGGAAGAAGAAGGTCATCAGCAGCGTCGCGATATGCGCGCCGTCGACATCGGCGTCGGTCATGATGACGATCCGCTCGTAGCGCAGATTGTCGGGCAGGCAGTCCTTCCGCGTACCGCAGCCAAGCGCCATGATCAGGTCGGCGATTTCCAGGTTCGCCATGATCTTGGCCGAGGTCGCCGAGGCGACGTTGAGGATCTTGCCGCGGATCGGCAGGATCGCCTGGGTCTTGCGCTCGCGCGCCTGCTTGGCCGAGCCGCCGGCGCTGTCGCCCTCGACGATGAACAGTTCGGTGCCCTTGGGGTCGTCCGACGAGCAATCGGTCAGCTTGCCCGGCAGGCGCAGCTTGCGCGCGCTGGTCGCGGTCTTGCGCTTGACCTCGCGCTCGGCCTTGCGCCGCAGCCGCTCATCCATCCGCTCCAGCACGAAGCCGAGCAGCGCGCGCCCGCGCTCCATATTGTCCGACAGGAAATGGTCGAGATGGTCGCGCACCGCGCGCTCGACGAAGGTTGCCGCCTCGGGGCTGGTCAGCCGGTCCTTGGTCTGGCTCTGGAATTGCGGTTCGCGGATGAACACCGACAGCATCAGCTCGCTGCCCGTCATCACATCCTCCGCGGTGATATCCTTGGCTTTTTTCTGCCCGACTAGTTCGCCAAAGCCGCGGATGCCGCGCACCAAGGCGGCGCGAAGCCCCGCCTCGTGCGTGCCGCCATCGGGGGTCGGGATGGTGTTGCAATACCAGCTATACGACCCGTCGCTCCACAGCGGCCATGCCACCGCCCATTCGACCCGGCCCTGCTCGTTGGGGAAATCCTGGCTGCCTGAGAAGAAGTCCGCCGTGGCGCATTCGCGCCCGCCGATCTGCTCGCGCAGATGGTCGGCCAGCCCGCCGGGAAACTGGAACACCGCCTCGGCCGGGGTGTCGTCGGAAATCAGCTCGGGCGCGCATTTCCAGCGGATCTCGACCCCGGCGAACAAATAGGCCTTGGAGCGCGCGAGCTTGTAGAGCCGCGCCGGCTTGAAATGCATCTCCGGCCCGAAAATCTCGTCGTCGGGGGTGAAGGCAACCGAGGTGCCGCGCCGGTTGGGCGTCTGGCCGAGATGTTCGAGCGGCCCGAGCGTCACGCCACGCGCGAAACGCTGGCGATACAGCTCGCGGTTGCGCGCCACCTCGACCACCGTATCCGACGACAGCGCATTGACCACGCTGATGCCGACGCCGTGCAAGCCGCCCGAGGTGGCGTACGCCTTGCCGGTGAACTTGCCGCCCGAATGCAGCGTCGACAGAATGACTTCCAGCGCGCTCTTTTCAGGGAATTTGGGGTGCGGGTCGACCGGGATGCCGCGGCCATTGTCGACGATCGTCAGCCGGTTGCCGCGTTCTAGCGTGACCTCGATCCGCGTCGCATGCCCCGCCACCGCCTCGTCCATCGCATTGTCGAGCACCTCGGCGGCGAGATGGTGAAAGGCGCGCTCGTCGGTGCCACCGACATACATGCCGGGACGGCGCCGGACCGGCTCCAGCCCTTCGAGCACCTCGATCGACGAGGCATCATAATCACCGGCGACTTTGGGTGTGGACGCAAAAAGGTCTTCGTTGGACATCGTCGAGTTATAGGGTCCGGTGAGTCAGGCGCGCAAGGCCGGCCTTCCTTCTCCCCTTGTGGGAGAAGGATACGGAGACTTGCGAGCGAAGCGAGCTAGTCGAAGTTGGATGAGGGGGAGTCGGGAGCGCAACGGTAGCGTTCCCGACTCCCCCTCACTCTTCCCACGCCTTCGGCGCGGGCCCCTTCTCTCTCCCACAAGGGGAGAGAGAAATGAGATCAGCGAACCCGCGGCCCACCAAAAGGCAGCGGCGGCGGCGGGCGGCGGTCGCGGCGGGGCAGCTGCGCCTGATAGGCGTGGCCGCAATGCTGCACGCAATAAGGGAAACCGGGGTTCACCTTCTCGCCGCAGAAGTGGAAGTCGGGCTCGCCGGGGTGGCCGAGCGGCCATTTGCAGATCTTGTCGTTGAGATCGAGCAAGGTCGTCTTGCCCGCCATCTCGGGCGAGGGCTTGGCCGGGACCAGCCGGCGCGGCGGCGCGGGCGTGATCGGCGCCTGCTGCTCGCCGGGTGCCTGGCGCAGGAAGCCGCCGGGGCCGACCGAGCGCAGGATCGGCTGCGGCGCACGCGCCACGACCGGTGCCGCCTCGGCATCGACGTCGGTATCGATCTCTACGTCGTCATCGTCCGCCGGGGCGGCGTCGATCACCGGCGCGCGCGGCGGCGCGACCGGGGCGGCGGCCTGGACGGGCGGGGCAGGGGGCGGCGCCGCGCGCACCGGCGGCGGCGGCACGGGCCGCGCCTCGGCGGCGGGCGCGGCCGCCTTGGGCGCGGGATCGTTGGGCTTGACCGGCGAGGGGCGCGATTGCAGCCCCAGCCGGTGCGCCTTGCCGATCACCGCGTTGCGGCTCACGCCACCCAGCTGCTCGGCGATCTGGCTGGCCGTCTGGCCCGCCTCCCACATCTTCCTCAGCGATTCGATTCGCTCGTCGGTCCAGGCCATCGATAATCCCATTGTTTGCCATGCCCATTCTTCACGGGTTGCGGGCGGCTGCGGCAGCGACTAACCGATCGCGCCATGAGCAGCCAGCCCCCTTCCGGTGAAATCCAGTCGGCGGTACTGAGTCCGCCCGGCGTCCCGGTGATCCGGAACGTCAATTGGGGTGGCCTCAAGACCCTCTATATCAAGGAGGTGCGGCGGTTCTTCAAGGTCCAGCTCCAGACGATCTGGGCGCCGGCCATCACGACGCTGCTATTTCTGATCATTTTCACCGTCGCCACCGGCGGAAAACGCCCGGTGCATGTCGGCGGCGTCGACGTGCCCTTCGCCGATTTCATCGCGCCCGGGCTGATCGTGATGGGCATGTTGCAGAATGCCTTTGCCAATTCGAGCTTCTCGCTGCTCGTCGGCAAGATCCAGGGCACGATCGTCGATTATCTCATGCCGCCGCTGTCGACCGGCGAGCTGCTCGGTGCGCTGGTCGGCGGTGCCGTGACGCGCGCCTTCTGCGTCGGCGGTGCGGTGTTCGTCGCCATGTCGCTCTGGCCCGACGTCCATGTCTACCCGCTCCACCCGCTGGCGATCCTGTGGTTCGGCCTGCTCGGCTCGGTGTTCCTCGCGCTGATCGGCATCCTGACCTCGATCTGGGCGGAAAAGTTCGATCATGCCGCCGCGGTGCAGAATTTCGTCATCGCGCCGCTTACCCTGCTGTCGGGCACCTTCTATTCGGTCGACAAGCTCGCCCCGGCGTTCCGCGCGTTCAGCCATGTGAACCCGTTTTTCTACATCATCTCGGGCTTCCGCTACGGCTTTCTCGGCACCGCGGATTCGCCGGTGCTGCTGGGGAGTGTGGTGATTCTGCTGCTCGACGTTGCGCTCGGTGGGTTGTGCTACGCGCTGCTGCGCGCGGGGTGGAAGATCAAGAGTTAGGCGCCGCGCGAGGGTCGCTGCCGCTGCCCGCACAAGGCGGGTAACAATTTCGAATTGCATCCGAAATGGACCATGTTCCGGCTATCCACCACGCGCCGGCCGTGCTGATCTGCACCCTCATTGGCGGGGGCGATTCGATGACGATATCACGCTGGATATGGGCGTCGTTGGGGCTGAGCGGCGCGCTGCTCGCCGGCATGGCCGCGGCATCGGAAACCAAGACCTATAGCTACGACGCGCTCGGTCGGCTGACCGGCAGCGTAACCTCCGGCGGCCCGAATGACACCCGCCAGATCGGCACCTGCTTCGACCGCGCCGGCAACCGGATGCGCTATGATGTCGCGACTGGCGCACCCGCCGCCTGTCCGACGCCGACGCCAACGCCAACGCCAACGCCGTCGCCCTGATCGCTCGGTGACTTGTTGCTGTCTTGCGTGTGCATCCAACAGGAAGGTTTGAGTTCAATGTTCGATGCGAGCCAATCCTTGTCGGCCTGCAAGCCCATCCTGAGACGCATTAGCCGGGCTCGACCATTACGCGAGGGATGCGAGCTAGTTAGAAACACCTCTCAATGTGCTGATCTAATCCGAAAGGCCTTGAAAGAGCTTTCATTCGGTGTTTGCGGTGCGCTCATCGGCATGTTCATCATCGGCACTGCGCCCGCGCAGACAACCGGTGGGTTACTAAGCGTACCAGCCGAAAAATTGATGGTCGGTCCGGGCGGCGTGGATATTCGGACCGGTCGCTACAATTACGGAGAGACCGATGTATCGATCGGTGATGCCGAGGGCGGCCTGAGCTTTAAGCGCACCTTGCCCACCAACGTCCCGCAACTAACCAACCTGCCGTTCGGCAACTTCTCTAACAACTGGAATATCACGCTTCAGATCATCCCGATCAACCTGTTCACGCGAGCCCAGAGCGGAGGGTACCCGCCCGGCGATGACTATATGGCGTTCGTCAATTTTGGTGCAGGTACCACGACGTTCACTGCCACCGCCTCGTCAACGGCATATGCGCTGGAGTCGCGTGGCGTATATGAATATCTGAATTTTACCGGCACCCAGGGGACGCCGGGTGTCGTCTATACCTTCACCGCCAACGATGGCACGATCGTTACATTCCGGCCGCTGGGGGTGGTGGATGGCTTGTCCGTCAGCGGGATCTACGCGACGCAAATCGTGCGTCCGGACGGCCTGACTTTTACGCTCGACTACACCTCTTATGTTGGTGGAACGGGCAATCTCGCACGATTGCGCAGCGTGACCAGTTCGCGCGGCTACGCCCTGCTGATGGAAGGCAGCGGCGCGCTCATCACCAAGGTCTGCGCGCTGAATCTGACTTCAGCCATTCTCCCTTCAAACCATGCTTGCCCCAGTAACGCGCCTGGCACCGCTACATACACCTATAGCGGCGTAAATCTGGCGAGTGTGACCGACGCGGGCGGTGCCACGTCACAGTTCATCTACGGCACGTCGGGGAGCTATGCTTCGATGGCTTTCGTCAAGCCCGGCCAATCGTCGCCATGGCTCACCAATTTGACCATGCCGCTGCCCGATGGAACGGGTGGAAATTATGACGCTGTCATGAGCCAGTCGTTCGCCGACGGCCAAAGCTATACCTATACCTACCGTTTGCCGCCGCCGCTAAGCAATACGACCACCGTGGCGGGTGGACAATACACCAATGCGCTGGGCGCGACCGTGACTGTCGGTTTCGGCTTCCCGCTAATGCCCCGCCCGACCGGAAACCAATGTCCGCACCTGCCTTGCCCGCCCCGGACCATCGACAATTCAGGCCTGCTCTACCAGCAGACGTCGGGGCCGACAGCCATAACTGATTCGTTGTCGCGCACGACAAAGATGAATTATTGTGATCCGGGGGTGACGACGGGGTGTATCGTCAGTGAGTTGCAATATGTCATCGATCCTGCGGGGATCAAAACCGTTCCAACCTATGATGACTGGCACAACGTTATCCAGGTGAGGCAGATCGCGATAACGGGGTCTGGCTTGCCGGACATTGTTACCTCAGCGACCTATGACTGCACCTATAGAAAGAACTGCGCCAAGCCGGTGACCAAAACCGATGCCAACGGCAATGTCACCACTTACAGCTACGACGCCACCCATGGCGGCATCCTGACCGAGACTGCTCCGGCCGACGTCAACGGCGTGCAACGCGTCAAGCGCTACGCCTATGTCCAGCGCTACGCCTGACTCAGCAACGGCAGCGGCGGTTATGTCCAGGCGGCGACGCCGGTGTGGCTGCTATCGACCGAGAAAACCTGCAACACCAGTGCGACCAGCGGCGGTGCGTGCGTGGCCGGCGCAGGCGACGAGGTGACCACGACCTATGATTACGGGCCGGACTCCGGGCCCAATAATCTGTGGCTCAGGGGCAAGATCGTCACCGCCGGTGGGGTCAGCCTGCGCACCTGCATCGGTTACGACACGCAGGGCAACCAGATCAGCCAGACCAGCCCGCGCGCCAACCTGACGGTGTGCCCGTGAGCGCCCGGTCGCTCCGCGCGGCGCTCGCCGCCTTCGCCGCCACCTTCCTCGCGCCCGCCGCGCTGGCGCAGTCCGCGCCGTCGGACTTCACTTCGGCAACGCGCTACGATGCCGATCACCGCGTTACCGGCACGATCGCGCCCGATCCCGACGGTAGCGGCCCGCTGCACTTTGCGGCGGTGCGTAACAGCTATGACGTAGCGGGCCGGCTGGTCCGCGTCGAGAAGGGCGAGCTTGCCGCCTGGCAATCGGAAGCGATCGCGCCGGCCGACTGGCAAAGCTATACGACCTTCACCGTCTTCAGCCAGGTCGACACGACCTATGACGTGATGGACCGCAAGCTGATCGAGAAGGTCTCGTCCGGCGGCACGGTCTATGGCGCTACCCAGTACAGCTACGATACGGCCGGCCGGCTCGACTGCACCGCGGTGCGGATGAACCCGGCGATCTACGCCGCGCTTCCCGCCAGCGCCTGCACGCTGGGTACGGAAGGCAGCCAGGGCCCCGATCGTATCACGCGCAATATCTATGACGCCGCTAACCAACTGCTCAAGGTGCAGAAGGGCTACGGCACGCCGCTGCAACAGGATTACGCCAGCTACAGCTACAGCCTCAACGGCAAGCAGACCCGCGTGATCGACGCCAACGGCAATGTCGCCTCGATGACCTATGACGGGTTCGACCGTCAGGTACAGTGGAACTTCCCCGACAAGACGATCGGCGGCGCGGTCAGCGTGACCGATTACGAGGCGTACAGCTACGATGCCAATGGCAACCGCCTGAGCCTGCGCAAGCGCGACGGGCAGGTGATCGGCTACAGCTACGACGCGCTCAACCGCGTTCTGGTCAAGGACATTCCCGGCGGGACGAGCGCTGATGTCTATTATGATTACGATCTGCAAGGCCATCAGCTCTATGCGCGCTTCGGCTCCGCCACGGGCGCGGGGCTGACCAACGGATATGACGGGTTCGGTCGCCTCATCACGGCGACCACCAACCTCGATGGCACCGCGCGCACGCTGGCCTATCAATACGACCCCGACGGCAACCGCACGCTGTTGACGCATCCCGATGGAAACAGCTTTTATTATAGCTATGACGGGCTTGATCGCCCCTATGGCGTACAGGAAAATTGGGGGGCGCTCGTCGTGTCCTGGGCCTATGACGCCCAGGGTCGCGTCGCCAATGATGCGCGATTCGGGGTTCTGACCACCCACAGCTATGACGCGGTCTCGCGGCTGAGCGGGCTGACGAATGACCTCGCCGGCACCTCGGGCGATGTCGCCTGGGGGCTGGGCTACAACCCGGCGAGCCAGATCACCGGCCAGACGCGCACCAACGACGCCTATGCCTTCACCGGCTATGTCACCGCGAGCAAGAGCTATGCCGTCAACGGGCTCAACCAATATACCGCGGTCGATGCCGCCGGCCTCACCTATGACCTGAACGGCAACCTCACCTCGGACGGCACGACCGGCTACAGCTACGATGTCGAGAACCGGCTGATCGCCTCATCGAACGGCGCGACCCTGTCCTACGATCCCGCCGGCCGGCTGTGGCAGATGACCATGGGCAGCTCGACGGTGCGGTTCCTCTATGACGGCGACCAGCTGCTCGAGGAACGCGACGGCAGCGGCACGTTGCTGCGCCGCTACGTCCACGGCAATGACGAGGACGATCCGCTGCTCTGGTACGAAGGACCGGGCCTGAGCGACCGCCGCTCGTTCCAGGTCGATCATCAGGGCTCGATCACCTCGATCGCCAATGCCGACGGCACGCTGCGCACGATCGACAGCTATGACGAATATGGCCTGCCGGGCGGCGCCAATGACGGGCGGTTCCAGTACACCGGGCAAGCTTGGCTCCCGGCGCTGGGGCTCTATTACTACAAGGCAAGGATCTACTCGCCGCGGCTTGGGCGGTTTTTACAGACCGATCCGATCGGGTATAAGGATCAGGTTAATCTCTATGAGTACGTCGGCGATGATCCGGTTGATGGGCGGGATCCTACAGGAACTCGGTGCACCAACGCGGCAACTTGTGCATTAGAAGCTGCTAGAGAAAGCGCATCGAAGAGCCGTCCAAGTCCCGGTCTGAAAGGTAGCGGAACTGCCCTTGCTGTAATTCTTTCTGCGGCAATCGGGGTAATTGTAGACCAGAATGAAAAGACTGTAAGAACAAATGTTTACCGTGTTTTTTGACGGGGAGAAGGCACAGAAAAATGGTGCGTCTTGGTCACTCGAAGATCCTCGAAAAATGGCAAATTGGAGAGATCGCCTCGCAGTCTATCCGGATTGGAACAAGGGTACCAAGGTCGTTCAAGGTACCATTGATATGAGCGATATGATGAACGGACGAGTTTTGCCCAGCGGCCATCCGGGTTCAATCGCGGGTGCACAACCAAGGGACCCAAAGCTTGGTGGAGGACCGTACCAAGGCAAGGGTAATGAATTGATAATACCCAACTCCGCGACAACTGTAAAAGGTCAAGTTGTCTATCCAATGCCAGATAAAAAATAGCGATTGTATTATGATATTCAAGATTAATGGTGGTGATGGTGACCAACATTTTTTCAGTAGTCCGTTTCTTGTGGAGGAATGTTGTGAGTCTTGGTTCGACGAGAACACGCCTCGTGGAACGGGTATATTGGTAAAAATTATTTCCGGGTCTAATTTAGGAACATTTTTGGTACTTACCTCGAAGGTTACATCTTCAATAGAGAATCAAATTGCGCATGGCGGATGGGCTTCGGTTGTAGTACATACAGTCCGCGAGATTGGAGATAAATTTGAGTCAAACTTAGATAATTTGCGTGGTATTGGCATGGCGGCAATTCAGAAAATATCTTAGATGCGGAATTACGAGGAATTACGCGAATTACCGAATTGAGAATTACGGAATTACATGGGGGGTTGCGGTGACTGGAATTACGGTGACACGTGTGAAGTGCACCCCTTGAGTGAGACCCGCTTATCGGGTGACACGATTGAAGTGTGCCCCCCGGTGGAGTGCATCCTTGCATTGAGACACGGCCAAGTGGGGAATTACGGTGACACGTGCAATAACCCCCAATCTATTGCACGCCACCTCCAACCGCGCTAGCCTCACATCATGGCCCGCCTCCCGCGCATCGTCCTGCCCGGCATCCCGCACCATGTGACGCAGCGCGGTAATCGGCGCGAGAAGACCTTCTTCGAAGATAGCGATTATGCGCTGTATCTCGATCTGCTCGCCGACGCGGCGGGCCGGGCAGGGGTCGAGATCTGGTCCTATTGCCTGATGCCCAACCACGTCCACATCGTCGCGACGCCGAGCGACGAGGACGGGCTGAGCCGCACCTTCCGCTACGTCCACCGCCACTATACCGGCTATATCAACGCCCGGCTGCGCGTCACTGGCCATTTGTGGCAGGGCCGCTTCAGCTCGGTGGCGATGGACGAGCCGCACCTCGTCGCCGCGCTGCGCTATGTCGCGCTCAACCCACTGCGCGCGCGGCTGGTCGATCGACCTGAGGACTGGCGCTGGTCGAGCACCCGCGCGCTGATCGCGGGGCAGGATGACCACGTCGTCACCGTCGCCCCGGCATTGGAGCGGGTCGGAGACTTTGCCGCCTTCCTGGGTGAGCCGTTCGACGATGCGATGACCTATGCCGGCTTGCGCAAGGCTGAGAGCGTGGGCCGACCGGTGGGCTCGAAGGAATGGCTGGCGGATATGGAAGCGAAGACGGGGCTCAAGCTTGCGCCGGCAAAGCGGGGGCCGAAGCCGAAGAATGACGCTGATTAAGGGGTTATTGCACGTGTCACCGTAATTCCGTGAGAGCTGAATTAGGTGTGCCATTGCGATCGGTCGATTCTAACCATCAGCCTTGATTGAAGTCAGAAGGATATTGCGATGATTCTTAAGAGCCTGATTCAAAAGTTTCTCAACTGATTGAGACTCTTGCGATTCTGCGGGTGATCATGCGGATGCTGGCGATGGTTGCCCATGCGGTCGAGCTTTCGATGGATCGTTCCCAG